>JAEMSV010000198.1 GCA_016462625.1 Solirubrobacteraceae bacterium
AAATCTTTCGGCCTCGCGCCGCACACCGGGCAGAACCAGTCGGCCGGGATTGCGCTGAACGGGGTTCCCGGAGGGATGCCGCCATCGGGATCTCCGACCTCCGGGTCGTAGATCCATCCACAGGTCACGCACATGTACTTCTGCGCTGCGTCTTCCGTCGTCGCTCCGTTCATGCGCGCAAGAGTACAGCCAGCGCCCTAGCCGCTGCCCTTCGAGCGCGTGAGCAACGGCAACTCGACGAAGCGCCACGTCGCGGCGCCCGCCGCAGCGGCGATCGCGACCAGCAACACCCAGGTCAGGAGGCCCGACGAAGGCATCAGACCGTGCCCCTTGAGGAACAACAGCAACGGCAGATGCCAGAGGAAGACTCCGTAGGACCAACGCCCGAACGCCTCGGCCGGCTTCCAGAGCTCGGATGATCCGATCACCGGCTGCGCGCACGCGGCGATGATCAGTCCGTAACCGACCGCACCCGGCAGATCGCGCAGCACGCCCAGCGGCCAGGGCCCGACGTTCAACGCATGCCAGAGCGAATCGCCGAAGGCGAGCACGACGCCCGCGGCGATCATCCAGACGGCGGCCCGCCGGGTCTGTACGGGCGGAATGTGCGCGATCACCATGCCGAGTGCGAGATACGGGAGCATCGCCGGCAGCGAGAGCCGCGCGATCGGACCCCACCCGTTGGAATACGCGAGCCAGTTGAATGCGACGCCCATCAGCACGAGCAGCACCGGGAAGATCCATGCCCGCCGCCCCATCCGCGCGCCGAAGAACACGAACAGCGGGAACACGAGATAGAACGCGGCCTGCACCGCGAGCGTCCAGGTCGGCGCGTCCAGCGTCAGCAGCGTCTCGCGCGAGTAGTTCTGCAGGAAGAACGCAAAGCGCCAGAGCTCGTCGGCCGGCGGCAGGCGCACGCCGGGCGTGTCACCGATCCCCCAGAGCAGAATGATCGAGCCGATGATCGCCAGGTAGTAGGCCGGGACGATGCGCACGATTCGGCGCCAGTAATAGCTGCCGAGCGCGAGCGCCCGCGGGGCACTGTCGTGCGCGCCCTTCAGCAGCGGGCGATAGAGCAGGTAGCCCGACATCACGAAGAAGACGACGAGCCCGATCCGCCACTCGAACAGCACGTGGTCAAGCAGGCCCTCGCGCGTCGGACTGTTGGGCCTGGGCAGCCGGTAGAGCCAGACGTGGTAGGTCAGCACGGCCATCGCGGCGAACGCGCGGATGATGTCGAGCGCCTGCGCGCGATGCTTGGCTGGGGCGGCGTTCATGCTTGGGCGGCGGCGACGAGCTCACGCTCGAGGCGCGCGAGCACCTGGCCGCAGCGACGTTGCAGCCACGGCCGGGCGGCGGCCAGGAGCAGACGGTCGCGGACTCCGCCGGGATCGATACCCACGTCGAAGGACACTTCCGTAGCTTCGCCCCCCGCGGGCGAGAGCCTCCAGTCGATCGCAGCACGCGTCTCTCCGGCGACCGCCTCGCCGCCGAACGCGGAGTCCGGGACGGCGTAGGTGATGCGCGTGACCACACGGCGCTCGATGCCGGGAAACGGACCGCGCAGCAGCAGTTCTGCCGACTCGTCGTCGCTGCCGTCGACGATGTCCGCATCCACGAGATCGGCCCCGAGAAGTGGCCAGTGCTGGCGCAGGTCGCTGAGCAGCGCGTAAACGACCGCAGGGGCATGCGGCAGATTGCGCCGAGCGCCGACCACCACGCTGTACTCCTCGGTGCGCGCCACCGCGTCAGACGCTTCCATCGACCGCTCCGATCTCAAGCTCGACGCGATCGATCACGGCCGGATCGGCCACGTCGCGCTCGAGCCCGGTGACGCCGTAGGAGGTGAGCGCCACGCGCCCACCCTCCACGTCAACGCGGACGAAGTTCTTGAAGAACGGTGGATCGTCCCAGTCGAGCGCTTCGGAGATCTTCTCCGCCGAGAACCATCCGCGCAATGGAAAGATGAGTGTCGCGAGCAGCCGCGAGCGCCGCGAGATCCTGATCGACCCCGGCGCGCCCGCCCCCGCTCCGCGCGAGAGCTCTGCTGCGAGATCGAGCCCATGGCGCCTGGCGATGATCGCCGTCGCCTCGTCCGCCGGGATGCCGCGGACCGGTCGGTCACGGCGCCAGAACGTCACGCGCCGCAGCTTGCGCAGCAGGATGATCGAGTACGCGCGCAGCGAATCGGCGCGGGTCGGAAAGACGACCCAGGTGCTCTCGTTCACATCGGGTCGATCGACCCGTGGGATCTGATGGGTGGAGGTCATGAAGGCGCCGCCGCCGCCCGAGATCAAGCATTGGATCTCACGCCCGTCGCTCACACGCACACTGTGGCGCTCGTAGTGATGAACGTCGCCGGCGATCATCGCAAGGTAGTTGTTGGACGGGTCGCGCACGATCGACCACAGCAGCCCGGCGTGTTCCTCGCCGCCGTCCACGCCGAGGATCCGCCGCGGGCTCATGTTCGGGCCGGCGTAGACCGGCTTGCCGCTGATCAGGATCTTCGGCTTGGGGCCGGCCGAGACTCGCCGCAGCCACTCGCCCTGCGCGTGGTCGAGCCGGCCGAGGATCCCGACATCGATCGCGATCACGCGCAGCTCGGGGGCGTCGATGCAGAAGTACATGTTCGGCTGTGGCGGCCCACTCGACTGAGCCTCGCCGCGCAGCTCCTCCGCGATCCGCAGAGTCTCGGCCTCAAGCACGCGCGGTCGCCGCCAGAAGACGAGGTGCAACAGCAGCGCGAGGCGCGACCACTTCGCGCGGTGCGGCGGGCGGAACTTGTGCGCCGGCGGCGCGGCGCCGCAGAAGTGGCGCATGAAACCGACGAGTCCGTCAAGCCAGTCGTGATTCCCGGGGACCGCGTAGATCGGCCGCGGGTAGTCCGCGAAGGGGACGAAGAACTTGCCGACGTACTCGTTGATGTCGCCGTCCGGGTAGACGACGTCGCTCGCGATCACCGCAAATTCGCTCCCCGCGCCGGCCTTCAGGAATGCGGGCACAACCGAATACTGCGAGCGATCGCCCTCGCCGGTGTCGCCGATCACCATGAAAGAGAAATCGCCGAGGTCGTCACGCGTGATCGTGAAGTCGGTGGAGTCAGTCTGTCGCTGCACGTGCACCCAGGCCGCGCGCGCATTCTCGGTCGGATCTCCACTCAGCGTGGCGAGCACGTTGTTGCGCGAGCGCCAGAGTGTGCGCGGACTGAGCCAGGAGAAGCGCCTGAGCGGCGTTCCGACAGCGGAGAGATCGGCCGGCTGCGCGGTCCAGTCGGCGTCATCGGACAGTCGCGCGGAAGCCGGAATCGCCATGCGCTCAGTGCTCTCCCGCGTGGCGTCCAATCAGTCCACCCGGTAGCGCAGGAAGAGGTGCTCATCGCCCGCAAGCGCGCCGATCAGATGGAGCTTCTGCGTGCTCGGCAGCTTCCCGGCGATGATCGGGAACGGGTTGTCGTTGCCGGTGAGCACCGGTGCGACCGTGAGGAAGAGTTCATCCACGAGCTCTTCGGCGAAGAACGGAGTGTTCAGGTGCGGGCCGCCCTCAAGCAGCACGGAGCGCACGCCGTATTCGTGGCGCAGGACGCCCAGATACGCGGCAGGGTCGTTTGTCGGCACGCGCTCGAGCTGCGCCGACACCTCGTCCTCCTTCAGCTCGGCCTCGCTGGCGACGACGATGCGGATCCCGGCGTCGGCGAAGATCGGGGCGCCGGTCGGGAGTTCGCCCGAGCGGGTGATCGATCCCACGATCGGCCGCGGCGCAAGCCCGGCGGCCACGCGCCGCTCCTGCACGTCGGGTGTGCGCGCCGGCGCGTTGTAGTGCTCGGCACCGATCGTCCCGACACCTGCCACCACGCAGTCGACCCGCTCGCGCAAGGTCGCAAACAGGTCCGCGTCGCCGTCGCCGCCCAGGGCCTCGGTGTTCGCCCCGATGCGCCCCTGGCCGTCGGCCGTCGTGACCATGTTCACGATCACGTACGGCCGCTCCTCGGTCGCGCCGGCGCCGAACTCCAATTCGGAATAGGCCGCGCGGGAACCGACGACCGGAACTTCGCGTCCCGGCGGATAGATCCGCGTGAGCTGGCTTTTGCTTGGCGGCGCTGACGTCACAGCCAGCAGTATGCCGTCAACGGGTGGCGAACACGGCCGGAGCGAGGTGACGGATGCGCTCGATCTGGTCGCGATTGCCGTCGGCACTCAGCGCCGTGACGACTGTCCCGACGAGCGAACCGCACGCCAGCTTCACGAGCTTGTCGCGCTCGATGCGGCGTCCGTCGAGCCACTCGAGGATCATCGCGTCGAGCATGGCGATCCATCCCTCGACCCCGAGACGCAGCGTCTCTGAGACCGGCTCCTCCGGCGAAATCAGCGCGCAGATCCGCGCCACCTGGGCGTCGCGGTTGTCACGGATCGCGGCGCGCACGTCTTCATCGACGCTGTGGCGCCCGGCGAAAACGGCGCGGAAGGCGTTGGCGTTCGCCTCGACGAAGTCGATCAGTCGCTCAACGCCGTCGATCAGCCACTTGTCCGGCGGAAGCGTCTGATCAGGAGCCGTGACCTCAAAGGCATGGCGCATTCCGTGGCGCACGATCGCGGAGAAGAAGTCGCGCTTGTTCGGGAAGTAGTGGTAGACGAGTCCGCGCGAAACGCCGGCCTCCTGGGCGACCTGTTCGATCCAGACGTCGCTGAACGGACGCTCGGCAAACAACCGCGCGCCGATCTCGACCAACTGCTCTCGCCGGGCTTCGGGTGAAAGGCGGGTGCGTTTTTGGGTTTTCACGCTGATCCTGGGCTCCAGTCCATGCCTTCAAATCGCTGCAAATAGCGGCTTTTCGAGGTATCCATAACTAACCATCAGGTTACCTCCCAAATCGTCCTCAAGATGCTTTATTGTGCAACTTGCCAGTAACAATTCG
>JAEMSV010000008.1:0-22921 GCA_016462625.1 Solirubrobacteraceae bacterium
AGATCCGGGGTGCGGCGCTTCGCGACGCTGGCGGCGGACATGCCGGCGCCGTCACCGCCGATGACCACGAGGCGTTCAGGCATGGGGTCACGGTACCCGCGGGTGGTGCGGTGTAACGAAGGCCCGCCCGCGCCGGGCTGAGCGCTAGGCCGGGAACGGGCCGTAGTGGTACATCGTGAAGTCCAGGTCGACGCTGCATGACTCCGGCGTCGCGGCGCCGTAGTCCCAGGCGCCTTGCGCGTGGAGCTTGCCCGAGCCGAGGACCGCGCCCGTCTGCTGCGTGCCGCTCGAGACGTCGAAGGTCAGGGTGAACGTGTAGTCGACGTTGGTCTTGCCGTTGACGTAGTGGTAGGTCTGCTGCGTGGCGTTCGAGCCCGCGACGGACATGGTGCTGTGGAACGGGAACGTCGCGAAGGTCGAGACCGGTGGCGCGCCGCAGAACCACTTGAAGCCGCCGAACGGCGTGATGTCGCTGATGGACCCGTCGGAGAGCACGCTGAACTTGAACCGGTCGTCGGGTCCGACCGTGGGCTCGTCGGTTCCCCACGTGCCCTTGGCGACGAGCGCCATCGGCGTGGTCGGGATGACCGCCGGCGGGTCCGGCAGGGGCGGTGCGGGCGGAGGCGGCGGTGAGGGTGGGCCCACAGGCGTCTGGGGCGCCGAGCTCGCGCCCGAATCGATCGGGACGGGCGGAGGCAGGACCTTCAGGGACTTCGTGACCTTGAACGGGGCGACTGCGTCGTTGCCCTTGAAGCTGAACGTGAAGGCGACCTTCGCGCCGAAGCTCGCCTTGGGCAGCTTCAGGCTGACCGACGCCGTGCATGCCTTCTTGGCGAAGGCGAGCTTTCCGCTCGCCGCGCGCTTCTTGACCTTCACCTTCACGCTGCCGTCACAGGCCTTCGCCGACGACGCGGTGAAGCTGACACCGAGCTTGACCTTCGTCGTCGCGCCGGAGACGGTCGCGGCGCGGACGGCGAACGCGGGCTTCGCGCGAGTGGCGGCCGGGGCGGCCGTAGCGGGAAGGAGCAGGGCCGGCGCGGCGAGGACCAGGACGAGCCGACGGGACATGGCGGTGACGATGCCACACCGCACCGGCCGCGACAAACCGGTGGGGATCAGCCGAACGTGAACGCGTAGGCGCGAACGCCGGGCTCGGGGTGCAGCGTGAGCGTCCCGTCACCGGTCTGCGGCAGGTCGACGAGCCGGTAGAGCCGGTCTTCGCGGACCGTGACGTAGCCGTCGCGAACGTCGGTGCCGGCGAGGCGGTTGGGCAGCGGCTTGCCGTCGAGCTCGAGCCGGACGCGCCGCGGCTTGCCCGGGCTGGACAGCACGAGGAACACGCGCTGGGCGTGGTAGCCGAGCTGCAGCGCGGCACCCTGCCCCGCGATGGCCTCCTCCTTCGTGACGTTCCACGGTCCGCCGTAGCGCAGGTGGTTCGTGGGGAGGGTCGGGCCCGGGAGCGGCTCGTACGTGTGGTCGCCCTCGACGAGCTCGCCGTCGAACGACGTCGCGCGGGCGTAGCCGAGGTAGGACTCGGGCGTGATGAGGTGGCCGCCGGGCTGCTCCGCCCGGGTCTTCGTCAGCTCCTTGCCGGGCACACGGTCGTTGGCCTCGGCGAGCAGCGCGCGGATCGACCGCTCCCGCTCCTCGTAGTTCCCCTCGCCGATCTCGACCGCGCGCACCCGCCCGCGCGCGTCGACGAGGTATTCCGTCGGCCAGTACTGGTTCTGCCAGGCGTTCCAGATCTCGAAGTCGTTGTCCTGGACGACGGGCCACGTGATGTGCTCTCGCTTGATCGCTGCCGCGACGTTCTCCGTCGATTTCTCGAAGGCGAACTCGGGCGCGTGGACGCCGACGATCGTCAGTCCAGCCCTCTCGTAGCGGTCGCTCCAGGCCCGGAGGTAGGGCAGGGTCCGCAGGCAGTTGATGCAGCTGTAGGTCCAGACGTCGACGAGGACAACACGGCCGCGCAGGTCGGCCATCGTCAGCGGTGCGCTGTTGTGCCAGACGGTGCCGCCGTCGAAGCCGGGGGCTGTGCCGAGGACGGGGAGGTCGGCGGTCTTGTCCTTCGCGGCCGCGGTGAAGCCGGAGTGCGGCTTGGAGGTGCGCAGGCGAGCGATGTCGTCGTCGGCCTGCCGTTCGAGCGAGGCGGTCGGGGTGACGATCGAGGCGGGGAGGTGGTCGGCGAGCGCGCTCTGGAAGCGCAGGTCGAGATCGCCGAGCATCGCGACGCCGACGAGCACCATCACCGCGCCGGTCGCGACCTGGAAGGCGCCGGCGCGCCTGGCGAGCGGCCGGGTGAGGCGCCGGCCGCCGAGCATCAGCGCGTAGAGCACGAGCCCGGACCCGACCGCGTACGCGAGCGCGACGAGCACCCGCTGGGCGGTGAGCGGCTGGGAGGCGGTGACCGTCACGACGCCCGCGAGGATCGGCCCGGCGCAGGGTGCGTAGACGAGGCCGAGGCCGGCGCCGAGGACGAGCCCGGAACCGAAGCCGTCGCCCCTCGTCGCCCCGGTGGGGATGCGCCCGCCCAGGCGCGAGAGCGGTGCCTCGACGCGGGCCGCGAGGCTCGGGACCGCCAGCACGATGCCGAACCCGATCAGCGTGACGACCGCGAGGGTTCTGACGAGGTCGTCGGGAAGACCCAGCGCGTCGATGACGTACACGAGCGCGACCGCGGCGAACGTGAACGACAGGGTCAGGCCGATGACGATCCCGAGGGGCCTCCGCCGCCCGCCGGTCGCGCCGCCGGCGAGGGCCACGGGGAGCACGGGGAGCACGCACGGGGAGACGGCGGTGGCGGCGCCCGCGAGCAGGGCGAAGAGGACGAGCAGGAGCACGGTGTGTGACAGCAGTCTGCCTTGCCAGTGATTCGTTACGAACGCGTGCTGTGGTTCAGCCGTTTCCGCGGCACCCCCGTACCCTTCACGCCATGCCCGAGCTCCCCGAGGTGGAGATCACGGCCCGGCGCCTGGACGAGGCGCTGCGCGGCGCGGTCATCGCGTCGTCGATGGCGCCCGGCATCAACGCGCTGAAGACGTTCGACCCGCCGCTGCACGCGATCGACGGGCAGCCGATCACCGCGATCCGCCGGCGCGGCAAGCAGTTCGTCATCGACGTCGGGGACGACCTGTCCCTGCTCATCCACCTCATGTCGGCCGGCCGGCTGCAGCTCTACGACAAGCGCGCAGGTCTGCGCGACCGCACGTCGCGCCTGCTGATCCGGTTCGAGGGCGAGCCCGAGCGCGAGCTGCGCCTGCGCGAGTTCGGCACCAAGCAGGCCGCCTGGGTGAAGCTGCTGCGCCGCGACGAGCTCGAGGACGACGAGGTGCTGAAGACCCTCGGCCCCGAGTCCTGGCCCGATCCACCCGAGGACCTCCGCAAGATCCTCACCGGCGCCCGGCCGCTCTACACGGTCTTGCGCGACCAGCGGGTGATCGCCGGGATCGGGCGCTCGTGGGTCGACGAGATCCTCTGGACAGCGCGGCTCTCGCCGTTCAAGCGTGCCAACGACCTCACGGACGACGAGGCCGCCGACCTTCGCGCGGCGATCATCGAGGTGATGACCCGTGCGATGGACGCCTACGAGGAGCAGGTCCACCTCCCGATCCCCGACAAGCTCCCGCTCCCGCTGCTCGTCCACCGCCACGAGGGCGAGCCGTGCCCGCGCTGCGGCACGACGCTCGAGGCGGTGCACTTCGAGGACTACGTCATGAGCTACTGCCCCAGCGATCAGACCGACGGCAAGGTCCTGAAGGACCGGAGGCTCTCGAAGTTGCTGAAGTGACCCATCACGTCAGTCCCGAGTCCGCGAGCAGCGCCGTGATGCGCTCCCCGGTGCGTTCGGGTACCGCCGCTGGCGGAAGCGAGCGCAGCAGACTCCCCGCCTCGTAGAGATGCGCGATGCGGTCGTTGGCCACAGAGATCTGCTGCTCGGTGGGGGCTGCTGCGTCGACGAAGCGCAGTTCGTCCCGGGAGATGCGCCCGGACGCTACGGCGCCGTCGACCTGCTTGTCGCACCGGCATGGCGCGGCGGAATCGACCAGCCCGCAGTGCGCGGCGAGGTGGCGCTGGACCCGCTGGCGGGCGCGGGACAGGCGCTTGCGGTAGGTCGCCGGTGGGACGTCGCAGATGTAGCCGCCTTCGTCGGAGTCGACCCCGATGACATCCCCGAGGATGTACGCGATGCGTGCCTCGCGATCCAGGCATGTCAGCACCGCGTGCGTGCAGGCGAGCTGCAGCTCACGCTCGAGCAGCGGCGCGTCGGGAGCAGCGCTCGGTCCGGCGGACAGGCCGACCAGGAGGTCTTCTCCGAAGCGCTCGAACGTCAGCTCCATGCGCTCGACGGGACTCTTGGCGCGATCGAGCAGGTAGTTCACCGTGACTCGGTGCACCCAGGTCGTGAAGGCCGCGTCGCCCCGGTACCCCGACAGACGCGTGATCACACGGATCAGAACATCCTGAGTCGCGTCCTCGGCGTCTTGCGGGCAGCCCGTCATCCGCAGCGACAGGCGATAGACCTGGCCCCGGATGGACAGGACGAGGCGTTCGAGGGACACGCCGTCGCCGCCTTGGGCGGCGACGACGAGCCGCTCGAGCGGCGGGTTCCCGCGATCAGGCACCCGCGGCGTCCCCGACCTGCTGTCCGCGAGGCTGGTCGACGAGGATCAGCCAGCGGCCGTCCGACTGACGCCGCAGGACATCCGCGCTGAGTCCGCCCTCGCGGTGCCTGGCTCCGTCCGGGAGCTGCGCCGACAGCGTCCAGGTGTTGGACACGATCGCGATGTCGTCGACGATCACCACGTCCGGGTCGCCCTCGTAGGCGATCGTCGGCCTGAGCGCGGCCAGTTCGAGGAGCGCGGGCCGGATCTGAGCAGCGCCTCGCAGCACCGTCCCGAGGGCTGGCTCGAACACCGCATCGGGCTCGTAGAGCGCGAGGAGTCCGTCGGCATCGCCCGCGGCGGCGCGGTCGGCGAACAGGGACATGAGGCTGGCGGGATCGGCGGCGGGAGCGTGATTGGGCACGGAAGGCCTTTCGTTCGTGGGCATCACAGCAGTTCGACGACGCTGCCGCCGCGTTGTGACAGGCGCGTCGGCAATTCGATGTCGAGGAACGCGCGCCTCGCATGTCACCATCAGGCGATGGGTGAGCTCTGGATGCCGGGCGGACTGCAGGTCCGTGTCCTCGTCGACGGCGAAGCGACCGGCGGCGCCTTCTGCCTCATCGAGGACGAGCCGCCCGCCGGCTGGTCGCTTCCACCACATAGTCACGTGCGCGAGAGCGAGACGATCTACGTCGTCGACGGCCAGTTCTCGGTCGAGGTCGGCACCGAGGAGATCCTCAGCGGCCCCGGCGACGTCATTCACATCCCGGCCGGCGTGACGCACAGCGCCCGCACGCTCGGCGACGAGCCCGGGCGCCGGCTCATCACGTTCGCCCCGGCGGGCATCGAGGCGTTCTTCCGCGAGGTCGGCGAGCGTGAGCCGGCGACCGAGCATGATCTCGTCGCGGTCGCCGCGAGCGCGGCGCGCCACGGCTGGCAGTTCTAATCCCCCCACGAAAGCGAACCGCATGATCGAGCAGGGAACCCCGGCGCCCGACTTCACCCTCCCCGACGAGGACGGCAACGACGTCACGCTGTCGTCGCTGCGCGGCGGCCCCGTCGTCGTCTACTTCTACCCGAAGGCCGATACCCCGGGTTGTACGACCCAGGCGTGCGGCGTGCGCGACCACCTGCCGGACTACAAGGGCGCCGGCGCGCGCGTGCTCGGCATCTCGCCCGACCCGGTCAAGGCGGTGAAGAAGTTCCACGACAAGCAGGAGCTGAACTTCACGCTGCTCGCCGACGAGGACCACGCGGTCTGCGAGCTGTACGGCGTCTGGGCGGAGAAGTCGATGTACGGCAAGAAGTACTGGGGTGCGCTGCGGGCGACGTTCGTGATCGACGCTGAAGGCAAGGTCGCGACGGTCTTCCCGAAGGTCAAGCCCGCCGAGCACGACGAGCTGGTGCTCAAGGCGCTCGGGGAGCTCAGCGCGGCGTAGCGAGCCGCGTCACCACAGGCCGGTGATCGGGCCGACGAGGAAGTAGGCCGTCAGCCCGATCGTGTTGTTGAGCCCGTGCGCCAGCACCGGCGCCCAGAGGGTGCCGAGGCGCAGGCTCAACGCGCTGAAGAACAGCCCGTCGAGGAAGGTGGCGGCGACACCGATCGTTCCCTGCTCGGTGTGCGCCGCTCCAAACAGCGCGGCCGAGAGGACCGCCGCGAGGGCGATCGCGGGCGCCGACCGCCCGATGACGTCGCCGGCGCGCGCGGGCAGGAACCCGCGGAAGGCCGTCTCCTCACCGAGGGCAGCCAGGGTCCACGACGCGATCAGGAGGGCCGCGAGGAGGCCGGCGTTGCCCTCCACATCGGTGAATCCGGAGACGTCCTGGTGCTCGCCGGTCAGGTGTTCGAGGATCGGGAGGAAGAGCCCGAGCTGCAGGGCCGTCCATGCCACCGTCAGCGCGATGGTGATGGCGACCAGGCGCCCCGGAGACGCCGGACGGTGGAAGCCGAGGTCGGCGAAGCGCCGACGGCGCACGCGCAGCGAGACGGTCGCGATCGCCAGGATCAGGAGGGTCGGCAGGAGGAGATCGAACAGCACCGCCGCGGCGCAGAGCGCGAGCTCGAGGGTCGCGATGGCCGCGGCCGTGTGCGGGCCGCGGACGGCCGGCGGAGCGCTCACGCCGACCTGGGTCACGCCGGGACGGCCACCCGCTCGGCCTGCAGGCGCGCCTCCTCGAGCAGCCCCCGCACGAGCAGGTGCGCGCCCGGGCCGACCCCGAAGGTCCAGTAGCGCCGGAACCACCGGCGGGCGTGCTCGTCGGTGGTCGCCGTCCGCATCACGCCGCGCAGGAGCGTTCGGTCGCCGGGGAGCGGGGCCACGCTCAGCGCGTAGACCGTCTTGGCCCAGCCGGGCTCGTCGAACGTGCGAAAGCCCTCGGCCGGCACCTCGCGGTACTCGATGACGGGCCGCCAGAACCGGCCGACGAGCCCGAGGACGATTTCTTCGCCGGGCTCGTCGACGAGGAGCGTCCAGCCACCCTCCATGGCCGGCTCGGTCGCCGTATCGCGCAGGCGCACGTGATCCGGTGCGGACGGGAGCGGCTCGCCGTGGACCAGGTGGGAGACGACCTCCGGCAGCAGCCGCATTGCGCCGAGCATGCCAATCATCGGCCGGTTGCGGCCGAGCTCGATCAGGTCGATGGCCTCGAGTGCGGCAAAGGTCGCGGCCGGGGACGCGGCGACGGTGACCGCCACCTCGTCGGACACGTCGTACTCAGGGAGCAGCTCGTCGAGATCCATGCGCCCACCCTGCCATCGGCAGATCGGCCCGGGGACCGGGTGGACCACCGGTCCCGCTGCGGGTTCCTACGGGGTCTCGGATGTGATCGCCGCGATGGCGTCGTCCAGTTCCACGTAGAAGTGGTCGGCGTCCAGCGTCTCGAGCAGCCCGTACTGGAGCACCAGATCCTGGAGCCGGGTCCGCATCTCGGCGAACGCCATGTGGACCCCGCCGGCGTTCAGCTCGACGTCGAGCTGCCTGAGCATGCTCGCGGCGGTGAGGTCGACGTCCGTGATCGCCTCGCACTGCAGGACGATCCAGCGCGGCTCGTGTTCGAGCGCGAGCTTCCGGATCTGCTCACGGAAGATCCCGGCGTTGGCGAAGAACAGCGGCGCCTCCCAGCGGAAGACCACGATGCCGGGCTCCTGCTTCGCCGACGGGTGGTTCTCGACGCTGTGCCAGCCGCCGAGCTCCTCGACGTGGCCGAGGACCTCGCCGTGCGGCCACCAGTTGCGCTTGAAGAACAGCAGGATCGCCAGCACGACCGCAACCACGATGCCTTCGAGCACGCCGAGCAGGATCACGCCGGCCGTCGCGGTCAGCGAGACGAGCACGGCGGTCCGGCGCACCCGCCACGCGTGCGCCAGCACCCGGACGTCGACCAGCGAGAACGCCGCCACGATGACGACGGCCGCCAGCGCGGTCTGCGGCAGGTCGGAGAGCAGCGAGTTCAGGAACAGGAGGAGCAGCACGACGAGGCCCGCGCCGACGACGCCCGCCAGCTGGCTCTTCGCGCCCGACTGCTCGGCGACCGCCGTTCGCGACCCGCTCGTGGAGATCGCGAACCCCTGGAAGAAGCCCGCTGCGACGTTCGCCGTGCCGATGCCGACCATCTCCTGATCGGCGTGGACCTCATCACCGCGCCGCGCGGCGAAGCTCGACGCCGTCGCGATCGTGTCCGCGAGCGAGACGAGCGTGATGCCGAACGCGGCGATCAGCAGCGGCCCGACGTCGCTGAGGTCCGTCCACGGCAGGCTCGGCTTCGGCACGCCCTGGGGGAGGGCGCCGACGGTCTTCACGCCGTCGTCCGCGAGGTCGAGTGCGCCCGAGAGGATCGTCACCCCGATGACCGCCACGAGGATCGCGGGGACCGTCTTCGTCACGCGCGGGAGGAGCAGCAGGACCGCGAGCACCCCGAGGCCGGTGAGCAGCGTGGTCGTGTTGGTCTGGTCGAGACCCTGCACGAACGCCTGGACCTCTTCGCCGAACCCGTCGGCGTCGGTCGAGAAGCCGAAGAGCTTCGGCAGCTGGCTGACGATGATCGTCACCGCCAGCCCGTTCATGTAGCCGACCTGCACCTCCTTGGAGAGGAGGTCCGCGACGAAGCCGAGCTTGCCCAGTCCGAGTCCGATCTCCACGATGCCGACGAGGATCGCGAGCATTCCCGCCAGCACGATCGCCTGCCCCGGATCGTCGCCCGCGACGAGCAGCGGGGTGATCGCGGCGAAGATCAGCGGCGAGATCGACGAGTCCGGCCCGAGGACCAGCACCCGCGACGGGCCGAACACCGCGTAGGCGATGAGGCATGCGACGGTCGTGTAGAGCCCCGTGACCGCGTCGAGCCCGGCGAGCTCGGCGTACGCCATGCCCTGGGGCACGAGGATCGCCGCGAGGACGATGCCGGCGACGACGTCGGAGCGCAGCCAGGCCTTGTCATAGGTGCGCAGCGCGCCGATGCCCGGGATCCAGCGCGCGGGGGTCATGCCCGGCACGGTATCCGTAAGCCGTGATCCGATGAACAGCGCAGTAGAGGCTGACTGATTGGAGTGATTCCTCCGGATCGCCACGGTGTTCTTCAGCGTCGTGGCCCGGGCGTGGGTCGCCCGCGGCGATCCTGTTGCCTCCAGAGCGCTCGGCTAGGAGCCGGCGACCAGGCGGAGCGTGGCCGCCTCTCCGGGCCACAGCCGCCGGACGACGTCCGGCCCCGCCCGCCGCGCGACGTACCGCAGGACGAGCACGACGAGGATCGCGTCGTCTGCATACCCGATGACCGGGATGACGTCCGGCACGAGGTCGATCGGCATCGCGAGGTAGACGAGGAGGAGCCACAGGGCGGCGCGGGCGCGCCGGGGGACGGCCGGGTCGGTCGCGAGCCGCTTCAGCAGCCGCAGGAGGTCCGGGAGCAGGCGCAACGCGGTGCGGACCGACACGCCATCGGGTCGGAAGGCTACGAGCGCCGCCAGAGCCGCGACGTACGCGACGAGGAGTCCGACGGCGATGCCGAGGACGGTGCTCACGACACGATGGTCGCATGCGAGGCCGCGTCCGGGAACACGAACCGCCCCAGCGCCTCCGCCTCGGCCACGATCTCCTCCCGCGTCCCCGCCGGATCGCTGTCGAACAGCGCCAGCCGGTCCACCGTCACGACTGCCGCGCCGTCGTCGTCGAGCAGCAGCCGCCAGTTCGCGCGGTAGAAGCCGTCGACCCACAGCGTGCCGTGCCACTTCCCCGTGAAGAACGGGCCGCCGCAGCCGCGGCCGTCGAAGACGCGTGAGCGGTCCTTGTGTCCGAGCGCGACGTTGTCGTACTCGGGCAGGAACCGCGGAGGCGCCGGAACGTCGGGATCGGGGAGCAGGCCGTCGGGCACGTCGAGCAGCTCGCGGCCCGCCTCGTCGTGGAAGACACGCAGGTCGGGCATCAACGCGGTCAGGACGGGGCGCAGGCCGGTCAGGTTCGACCAGGTCCGAACGTCCGCGCTCGACGCCGGCCCGAACGCGGTCAGGTAGCGCAGGACCAGGTCCTCGACCGACGGCGAAGCGGACAGCGGCGCGCCCAGGAACTCCTCCGTCAGCGCCCATCGTGCGGCGCCGCTCTGCTGCCACAGCCCGCGCGGCGGGACCTGCACCAGAGGCAGATTCGACGTCACCGCGTAGGCGACCGCGAGCGGCTCAGCCTTTGGGAACCGCGGCGCGATCTCGTCACGGATCTCCGCCCGCGTGCGCGCGCCGCCCTGCAGCAGCTCCGCCCCGGCGGCGACGATCGCGTCGACGTCCTCGCCGCCCAGCGGCGGCATCCACGGCGCCTTCCAGGTCCGGTGGAGGACCGAGGCCATCAGCGGCTGCCACGCCAGGCAGTCGCGCGACGTCGACAGGTGGATCGTCGCCCGCATCAGGGACGACCGCACCGCCGCCCGCGACGCGATCAGCGAACTCAGCTCGAGCGGGTCGAAGTCCGACAGCCGCAGCCACAGCGCCACGTACGCGTTCTCGGGCTCCTGGCCCTGCAGGCCGACGAGCCGCTCGATCTCCTCGGCCGCGGCGCCCGACCGCCGGGACAGCAACCCCTGCCGCGCCATCAGCGCGCGGTTCAGCTCTCGGGTCGAGAGGACCGGCGGCGCCATCACTCGTACCGGTCGAACGCGTCCTGCAGGTCGTCGGGCGGGAGGTCGTCGGGGTGGTCGTCGAGGAACGTCTCGAACGCCTCGCGCACCTCCTCTTCCAGCTCGGGCGCGGCGGTCTCGATCGCGAGGAGGTAGAGCGCCGTGTCGATCGCGAGCCCCTCGGTCGTCTTGCGCGCTTCGAGCAGCGGCTCGATCGCCCGTTCGTCGCCGCGGGCCGCCAGGCCGGCGATCCCCTCGATCTGCGTGTCCTCGTCAGGGTCGTCGAGCCGCGCGAACAGCGCCTCGCGGATCTCCGGCGTGTCGGCCTCGATCTGGGAGCCGAGCGCGTGGGTCGCCCAGTCGCGCACGATGCTCGACGGGTCCGTGGTCAGCGCGATGAGCGCCGCGATCGCGCGGTCGTCCTCGTGGCCGGCGAGGCCGAACGCCACCGCGTGGCGAACCGTCGGGTCCTCGTGTCCGGCGAGCGCCACGAGGGGGCCGATCGCCTCGTCGTCATCGAGGTGGCCGAAGCCGGTCGCGAGCGCGGCGAGCACGTCCGGTTCCTCCTCGCGGGCGATGAGCTCGACGAACAGGGCGACGATCTCGTCGTGGAACGGCCCGGCCTCGTCGGCCTCGGGGTCGTTGCCCAGCTGCGCGAGCACCTCGACGCCGGCCTCCCGGCGGGCCGGGTCGTCGTCCTCGAGCAGTGCCGCTGCCGCGACGAAGGTCGAGGCGTCGGGACGGGCGTGCAGCGCCGCCAGTTGGGTGTCGTAGTCCTCGCTGCCGGGCTCGGCGGCGAGCAGGTCTTCCAGGCTCACGCGGGCAGCATGGCAGCCCGACACGGGGTCAGCCGCGCACAGCGGACAGCAGCTCGAGGCGCCCGAACGGGGTACGGAAGCTGTCGTGCACGGCGACGTCGGTGAAGCCTGCGCCGCGCAGGAGCGCAGGGAGCGCGCCGGTCGCGTGCTGCCGCGTCGGCGTCATGCCGTCGAGCAGCCGCAGCCCGAGGAACGCGACACCCTCGACCGGGTCGCGCGGCATGCCCCAATCGGCGATGTGGATCCGGCCGCCGGGAGCGAGCACCTCGTGCGCCTCGGCCAGCGCGGCCGCCTTCGGCGACGGATCGAGGCGATGGAGCACCAGCGAGGCGACGACGCGGTCGACCGGCTCGTCGCCCTGCGGGAGCCGTCCACGGCGATCGATCTCGACCACCGACGCGGGATCGCCCGCGGCCACCTGCGCGGCGAACCGCGGGCGCCATTCGAGCTGACGCGTCAGCAGCGGTCCGAAGACCGGAACCGACGGCAGGCTGACATGCTGGGCGCTCATGTCCGAGATCATCGTCTACGAGAAGCGGGCCTGTACGACCTGCAAGAACCTTGCACGTTTGTTGGAGGAGCGCGGGGTCGACTTCGAGCGCGTGGAGTACCACGTCGAGGGCCTCACGGAGCCGCAGATCCGGGACCTGCTGGGCAAGGCCGGGATCACCGCGCGCGAGGCGCTGCGCACCCGCGAGCCGCTCGTCGCCGAGCTCGGGCTCACCGATCCGGACGTCGGCGAGGACCGTCTGATCGCCCTGATGGCCGAGCATCCGCAGCTCCTGCAGCGCCCCGTCGTGGTGGTCGGAGACCGCGCGGTGCTGGCCCGGCCGATCGAGAAAGTGCTCGAGATCCTGCCCTGAAATCGGGGAGCCGCCCGTCCAGAGGCGTCCAACCTGTGCCCGGAAGTACTCGGTGGACTTGGACAGCGTGCCGATATCAGGTGGGTGAAACGCGTGCACGCACTCTGGGCTTGGCTGCCCCGCGGCCGTCAGCTCCCGCCCGGAGCATGGGCGCAACGGCACCGCTGGATGGAGTGCATCCTCTGGGGCCACGTCCCGGTCCTGCTCATCTGGGGCCTGCTGCTCGGATACGCCATCCCGCACGCGATCGCGGACATCGTGCCCGTCACGACCTTCGCGCTGCTCGCCAGCTGGGGGTTCCTGAACGAGCGGATGCGCGAGCTGAGCGTCACGGTCGGGCTGCTCACCGCCTCCGCCGTCGTCGTCCATCTCATGGAGGGCGCGATCGAGGCGCACTTCCACTTCTTCGTGATGGTCGCGCTGCTCTCCCTCTACGAGGAGTGGTTCCCCTACCTCGTCGCGTTCGGGTACGTGCTCGCGCACCACATCCTGATGAGCTTCCTCGACTCGTCGTCGGTCTTCAATCACCCCGACGCGATCGCGCACCCCTTCAAGTGGGCGGCGATCCACGCGTTCTTCATCGCGTGTCTCGGCCTCGTATGCCTGGTCTCCTGGCGCCTGAACGAGATCAGCCGCGAGGCGACCGCCGCGAGCCGTGAGCGCTTCCGCTCGGCGTTCGACGACGCGCCCATCGGGATGGCGCTCGTCGACCTCGACGGCGTCGTGCAGCAGGCCAACGGGGCGATGCGCCGCAAGCTCGGGTTCGATCCCGTCGGCCAGGCGCTGACGGCCTGCGTCGACCCGGAGGACCTCGCCGGGCGCGACTTCCCCAACGACTGTGACGAGATGGAGCTGCGCCATCGCGACAGCCGCGGCTGGGGCCTCTGGCGGCACTCGCAGCTGCACGACGAGGACGGAGAGCCGGTCGCGTGGATCAGCCACGTCATCGACGTCACCAAGCGCAAGCGCGCCGAGGAGAGGCTCTCCTGGCAGGCGCATCACGACCCGCTCACCGGCCTTCCGAACCGCGCGCTCTTCCAGCGGCACCTCGACGGTGCGCTCGACGCCCGCAGCGGTCACACCGCGGTGATGTTCATCGACCTCGACGACTTCAAGATCGTCAACGACTCCCTCGGCCACGGTGCCGGCGACCGCCTGCTCAACGAGGTTGGCCGGCGCCTCGGCCGCATGCTGCGCGAGGGCGACGTCATGGCCCGCTTCGGCGGCGACGAGTTCACCATCCTGCTCCCGGGCGTCACCGGGGAGCGCGAGGCGCGCCGGATCGCCGATCGCGTCGCCGACGCCATGCGTGCGCCGATCGTCCTCGACGGCGAGCAGCGTTTCGTCTCGGCCTCAGTCGGCCTGACGATCGCCGCGCCCGACGAGCGCGCCGACGGCAACGAGCTGCTGCGCGACGCCGACGCCGCGATGTACCGCGCCAAGGAACTGGGCAAGGCGCGGGTCGAGGTCTTCGACGACTCGATGCGCGAGCGTGCGGTCGAGCGCCTCGAGCTGGAGAGCGCCCTGCGCAACATCCTCGACCGCGACGAGCTGCACCTCGTCTACCAGCCGCTCGTCGACCTGCAGACCGAGGGCCTGGTCGCCGTGGAGGCGCTGCTGCGCTGGAACCACCCGACGATCGGGATGGTCTCGCCGATGAACTTCATCCCGCTCGCCGAGCGCAACGGCACGATCATCGAGATCGGCGCCTGGGTGCTGCGCGAGGCGTGCCGCCAGCTCGTCGCGTGGGACAGCGGCGACCTGCGCGTGTCCGTGAACGTGTCGGCGCGTCAGCTCGGCGTCAACGGCTACGTCGAGAGCGTGCGCGACGCGCTCGTCGAGACCGGCCTGGAGCCGCATCGCCTCACGCTCGAGGTCACCGAGACCGCCGTGCTCGGCGACCCGGAGGTCCTCACCGCGGCGCTCGAAGAGCTCAAGGCCATTGGTGTGCGCCTGGCGGTCGATGACTTCGGTGTCGGCCACGCGTCACTGCGCCACCTGCGTGAGCTCCTGCCGGTCGACACGCTGAAGATCGACAAGTCCTTCGTGGACGGGATCACCGAGGACGCCGACGACGCGGCGATCGTCCGGGGCGTCGTGCGGATGGCGCACTCGCTCGGCCTGCTGGTCGTCGCCGAGGGGATCGAGCACGCCGAGCAGGGGGCGCTCTTGCGCGAGTGGGACTGCCAGATCGGGCAGGGCTACCACTACGACCGCCCGCTGCCGCCGCACGAGATCGCCGAGCGGCTCTCCGTCTCGCTACGGTGAGGCCGTGCGCATCCTCGCCGCCTCCGGCGCCGCAGGGGGATGGGTGGGCGAACTGGTGGACGCCTGGGGCTACACGGCCGTGTTCGTGTTCCTCGTCGTCGAGAACCTGATCCCGCCGATCCCCTCGGAGCTGATCCTGCCCCTCGCGGGCTACTACGTCGACCAGGGCAACCTGAGCTACGGGCTCGTCGTCCTCGCGGCGACCGCCGGGTCCGTCGTGGGCGCGCTGCTCATCTACTGGTTCGGCAGCCACGCGGGCCGGCCGGCGCTCGAGCGCTGGGGCCACCGCGTGCACCTCAAGGAGTCCGATCTCGACCGCGCCGACGTGTGGTTCGCGCGTTACGGCGACTGGGTCGTGTTCTTCGGCCGCCTGGTGCCCGGGATCCGCAGCGTCGTCTCGATCCCCGCGGGCACGTCGCACATGCCGATGGCGCGCTTCGTCGCGCTGACGACGCTCGGTTCCGCGATCTGGAACTCGCTGCTCGTCGGTGCGGGCTGGGCGCTCGGCCACGAGTGGGAGAAGATCAGCTCCGCGATCGACTCCGCGAGCACCGTGATCGTGGCCGTCGCGGCCCTCGCGATCGTCGGCGCAGTGGTGGTTTTCCTGCGCCGTCGCGGTGTCCTGACGCTCAACCGCTAGTCTGGTCGACAACGGTCCGGCATTTCCGCCGACCGTGAGGCAAGCAGCTCGCGCGGGTCCCGCATATGCGGTTCGGGTCAGTTCCTCAGCCTCCCGAATCGTTTGCGACCCATGTAAGGGGTCGCCCAGGAGCCCATATGTCTTCGCAGTCCTTCGCCGACCTCGGCGTTTCCGAGGCGGCGTGCAACGCGCTTTCGCAGCGCGGCGTCACCGAGCCGTTCGCCATCCAGAAGCTCGTCATCTCCGACGTGCTCGCTGGCCGCGACGTGCTCGCCAAGTCCCCGACCGGCTCGGGCAAGACGCTTGCGTTCGGCGTGCCGCTCATCGACCGCATCGCGGCCGAGTCGCACCGCCCCGCCGGCCTCATCCTCGCGCCGACGCGTGAGCTCGCCACGCAGATCGTGGAGGAGCTCCGCTCCATCGCCCACGCTCGCGCGCTGAAGATCACCGCCGTCTACGGCGGCGTCGGCCTCCAGCAGCAGGGCCGCGAGGCCGCCAAGTCGCACATCATCGTCGCGACCCCCGGCCGCCTCGAGGACCAGCTGCAGCGTGGCGCGTTCTCGCTGAAGAACGTCGACGTGCTCGTCCTCGACGAGGCCGACCGCATGCTCGACATGGGCTTCCGCCCGGCCGTCGACCGCATCGTCGCCAAGTGCCCGCGCGACCGTCAGACGCTGTTCTTCAGCGCGACGCTCGACGGCGATGCGGGCCGCATCGCCACCGAGTACACGCATCAGGCCGCGCGCCACGAGCACGTTCCGACCGAGGTCAAGACGGCGCAGATCGAGCACCGCTTCGTCGCGGTCGAGCGCGACGACCGCATCAAGACGCTCGTCCGCGAGCTGCGCTCCGAGCGCGACCTCGCGCTGATCTTCGTCCGCACCAAGCGCGGCGCCGACCGCCTGGTCAAGCGCCTCGGCAACGAGGGCGTCTCCGCCGTCTCGATGCACGGTGACAAGTCACAGCGTCAGCGCGAGAAGGCGCTGGCCAGCTTCGAGGCCGGCCGTGTCGACACGCTCGTCGCGACCGACGTCGCCGCGCGCGGCATCGACGTCAACGGCGTCTCGCACGTCATCAACTTCGACGCCCCCGAGGACCGCGAGGCCTACGTGCACCGCATCGGCCGCACCGGACGCGCGGGCCGCACGGGCGTCGGCATCACGTTTGTCTCCGCCGAGCAGGCGGGCGACGTCGGCAAGATCGCACGCGACCTCGACCTGCACGACCAGTTCCATGAGACCGGCCACCGGGTCGCAGTCGCGCCGCACGGCAACGGCGCTCCGCGCAACGGCAACGGCGGCGGGAACCGGAACGGGAACCGCCGGCGCCGCTCGAACCGCAGCCGCACCAGCGCTTCGCGCTAGACGGTCAGCACCACCGGCGCGCCCGCGGTCACCATCAAGGTGTGCTCCGCGTGCGCGGCCGGCGCGCCGTCGGCCGTGGAGATCGTCCACCCGTCGTCGCGCAGCTCGACGGCGCCTGAGCCTGCGCTGATGATCGGCTCGATCGTGATGACCAGCCCCTCGGTGAGGGGCTGCGTCGCGCGCGGGTCGAAGACGTTGGCCACCGTCGGCCACTCGTGGATCTTCCGGCCGATCCCGTGGCCGGTCAGCTCGGCGCACACCGAGAACCCGCGGCGCTCGACCTCGTCCTGCACCGCGGTGCCGATCGCGTGGAGCGGGGCGCCGGCCGTCGCGGCCGCCATCCCGCGCGCCAGGCCGGCCCGCGCCGCGCTCGCCAGCTGGGCGTGCTGCTTCGGCGCCCGGCCGACCGACACGGTCTCGCACGCGTCGGCGCAGAATCCGTCGAGCTCGACGGTGACGTCGATCGACAGCAGGTCGCCGTCCTGCAGCCGCCGCGGGCCCGGCAGCCCGTGGACCGCCTCGTCGTTGACCGACAGGAAGACCGCGCACGGGGCGTCGTAGTCGCGCTGGGGCGCACTGGTCGCTCCGTGGCGCGCGAAGATCCGGGCCGCCGCCGCATCGAGCTCGAAGGTCGTGACGCCCGGCCGTGCACGGCGACGCAGCTCACGGATGGTCTCGGCGACGACGCGACCCGCGCGCCGCAGGCCCTCCAGCTCCTCGGGCGTCTTGACCGACACCGGTCAGCCCTCGTAGCCCTCGACCGTGCCCGCGTCTCGCAGGCCCGCGTCGCTGACCGGCAGGCCGAACTCGCGCTTGGCACGGCGCTGGCGCAGGAGGTCCCAGTACTGGTCCAGCTCGACGCCAATCTCCTTCAACCGCGTGTGGCCGGCGGCGTCGAGGCCGTCGCCCGATTCGCCCGCGGTCTCGAGCAGCCGGTGCTCCTCGGCGACGAGTTCCTCGATGTGGTCCTGGATCCGGGTGTCGTCCACGGTGGCCTCCTGGCGGGTTCCGCTCAGATTCTAGGCGGGGTACGTCTCGGCGAGGAAGTCCAGCAGCGCGGCGTTGACCTCGTCCGGCCGCTCCTGCTGCACCCAGTGTCCCGCGCCTTCGAGCACGGTGACCGAGCGCAGGTCGGTGACGTAGCCGTCCATCGCCTCCTTGGGCATGAACAGGTTCGTCGGGTCGCGCTCGCCGACGAGGAAGAAGGCCGGCATGTCGATCGTGTGCCCCTCGTAGACCGCATTCGCGTGCCAGTTGCGGTCGATGTTGCGGTACCAGTTCAGCCCGCCGCGGAAGCCGGTCTCGGTGAACGCGTCGACGTAGACCTGCAGCTCCTCATCGGTCATGAACTTCGGGGTGGGCGGGTCGTCGTCGCTCGCGACCCAGTCCTCGGTCCACACCTTCGTCGTGGAGAGCGTGCGGCGCACGTCGGACTCGAGCGCCGCCTCGGCGACGCCCGGCTCCTGGAACCACACGATGTAGAAGGTCTCGCCGAACTTGTGGCGCATGATCGCCAAGGGCTCAGCGGGCGCGCGGGGGACGGCGGGGACGCTCAGTCCGCCGATGACCGCGACCCGCTCGGGGACCGCCAGGCCGAGATGCCAGGTGAGGAACGCGCCCCAGTCGTGGCCGAAGACCGCGGCCTGCTCGTAGCCGAAGTGATCGAGGAGACCGACGACGTCCTCCGTCAGCGACGCGTTGTCGTACGCCTCGATCGCCTCCGGCCGGCTGCTGCCGCCGTAGCCGCGATTGTCCGGCGCGATCACCCGGTAGCCGGCCGCGGCAAGCGGCTCCAGCTGCTTGCGCCACGAGAAGCACAGCTCCGGGAACCCGTGCAGCAGGAGCACCGGCTTGCCGTCCTTCGGACCCGTCGCGGCGACATGGAGTTCGACCCCGTGCCCGACGTCGATCTGACAATGCTCGACCTCACCCATAGGCGCGAGACTAACCTCCACGCCGATGCTCGCGCCCGAGGTCAGCGTCCGTACCGCGCGCAAGGAGGACCGTCACGCGTTGGCCGCGGTGCTCGCCCGCGCGTTCTACGACGATCCCGTCACGTCGTGGTTCTATCCACGCGACCGCACTCGGTTGCGGCACGCGCGGACGTTCTTCTCCATCAAGCTGCGCCAACTCGGCACGCAGGACCAGGTCCACACGACCTCCGACCTGAGCGGCGCCGCGCTCTGGGCCCTGCCGGGCCGCTGGCGCGAGGAGGGCCACGAGGTCATCCAGTACCTGCCGACCGTGCCCGCCGTCCTGCCGCGCCTGCGCATCGCGCTGGCGGCGATGCGGCTGATCGAGGAGCACCACCCGCCCGAGCCGCACCTCTACCTGTCGGTGCTCGGCACCGACCCCGATCAGCAGGGCCGCGGGATCGGGTCAGCGCTGCTCGGGCCGGGCCTGGCGCTGGCCGACGGCGACGGCCTCCCGTGCTACCTCGAGTCCTCCAAGGAGGCGAACGTCGCCTTCTACGCGCGTCATGGCTTCGTCGTGCGCGAGACGATCGCGCTGCCCCGCGGCGGCCCGTCGCTCTGGCTCATGTGGCGCGAGCCCCGTTAGGCGTCGGGACACCAGGGCGCCCAGGATCTCGGTCATCCGCGACCGGAAGAAGAAGTGCCCCTCGCGCTCGGCGAACGTGGCGCGGCAGTCCGGGAGCGCGTCGGCGAGCGCCCGCGCGTGCGCGACGGGGACGGTCGTGTCGCCCACACCGTGCCATAGCTCGACCGGCTGACGCACGTCCGCGGGAGCGAACCCCCACGGCCCCGCCGCGAGCAGGAAGTCCTCGATCATCGGCCGCACGCCGCGGTCGGTCGCGGCGAGGAAGCTCTCGAGGAACACCGCGCGCGCCTCGGGGTCGGCGAGCGCGGCTGCGTCGGCGCGGCCGTTGCGCGCGTTCAGTCCCGCGACGAGGAGCCGCGGCTGCGCGCGCACGCCGTGCACCGCGGTGCCCAGGACCGCGCGGCCGGCTCGCGGTGCGCGGCGCAGGACGCGCAGCGGGAACGTAACGCCCTCCGGGGTCAGGCCGCTGACGAAGCCCGTCGCGGTGACGCGGCCGCCCAGCCGGTGTGCGCACGCAGCTGCGTACGGCGCGCCCGCGGACACGCCGAGCACGGCGAACCGCTCGATGTCCAGCGCGTCGGCGAGCTCTGCGACGTCGTCGGCCCAGCTGCCCAGCGTCCGGCCCGGCTGGGGGTCGGAGAGGCCGAAGCCCGGCCGGTGCGCGAGGACGTAGCGGATGCCGAGCGCGGCGAGTGCCTCGTCGGTCGCGGCGCACCGGCGCATCGGCGAGCCCACCGCGCCGTGGAAGTAGAAGACGGCGCTGGCGCCGGAGTTTCCCCAGTCCGCGTAGCCCAGCTGCCGTCCGTCACGCAGTTTCACGGCGACCACAACGCGGAATGTAGACCCGCGACCAGGGGGAAGATGTGACCGA
The DNA here is from genome assembly GCA_016462625.1 of Solirubrobacteraceae bacterium. The sequence goes on from JAEMSV010000008.1 coordinate 20,087, forward strand.
CCCGTAGCCTCCAGGCCCCGTGCTCGCATCCATCGGATCCAGCATCTCGTCCTTCGCCGACGCCGTCGGCAGCTTCTTCGACAGCCTCTCGCAGATCCAGCTCGGCGCGCTGGCCCTGGGCCTGGCCGCGTTCGTCGTCTACCTCACGATCCGCTCGTTCGCGTACTACAACGTGCTGCGCGCGGCGTACCCGACGGAGCGCATCGACTTCAAGCGGATCTGGGGCGCCTACATCGCCGCGTACGGGTTCAACAACGTCGTTCCGGCGCGCGGCGGCGACGTCATCAAGCTCTTCCTCGTCAAGTCGTCGGTCCGGGACTCGACGTACCCGGCGGTCGGCGCGTCGTTCTTCCCGGAGATGGTCTTCGACCTCTGCATGGGGTCGCTGATCCTGCTGTTCGCATTCACCCAGGGGGTGTTCCCCAAACCGCCGGACTTCGCCGACCTCGACGCGTTCGACCTCTCGTTCTTCGCGGGCCATCCGCGCTTCGCGCTGTTCCTGCTGACGGCGATCGTGGTCGGTTCGCTCGTCGCGTTCGCGCTGCTGAGCGACAAGGCGAGGCGCTTCTGGTCGCGCGTGCGCCAGGGGCTGACGATCCTGCGCGACCGCGACCGGTTCCTGCGACAGGTGTTCTTCGTCCAGTTCATCGCGTGGTGCTTCCGCTTCACGGCGTTCTGGTTCCTGCTCGAGGCGTTCAACGTCGGGGGCTCGGTGAAGAACGTCCTGCTCGTCCTGGGCGTCAATGCGGTCGCCGCGTCGGTGCCGTTCACGCCGGGTGGGGCGGGGGTGCAGCAGGCGCTGCTGGTGAAGGTGTTCGCCGGCACCGCGACCTCCGCGACGGTGGCCGCGTACTCGGTCGGCCAGCAGATCGCGATCGGCCTGACGGCGCTGTTCGTCGGCTTCCTCGCGCTGGTGTTCATCTTCCGCTTCCGCTCGTTCCGCGAGGTGCGTGAGCAGGGGAAGGCCGACCGCGCGGCCGCGTCGGGGGAGTCCGCTGAACCCCCGTCGCCTACACAGGCCGGCGTGCGCTGAAGCCCGCCCAGCCGCGCGGGAAGCGATGGCCCGGCCCGTAGCCGCGCAGGACCTGGGTCTCGGTGAAGCCCGCGTCCGCGAGATCGGCGACCACGTCGGGAGGGGTCCACGTCCAGAGGCGGTGCGTCTCGTCGTCGCGGCGCCAGCTGCCGTCGTCCTGGAGGCGGAACGTGGTGATCCGGCGGGTGAGCCGCTCCCCGTCCTCCTCGGCCTCGTACGTGATCAGCCAGTCGTCGCCCTCGGCGAAGCCGCGTGATCCGGTGGCCGCGGCCCGCCCCGGCGCGACGACGTCGAACAGGAAGAGCCCGCCCGGCCGGATCGCGTCGTGCACCCGGCGCAGCAGGCCGCGCGCGGCGGCGCGGCCGGCGCGGTCGTCGAACTTGTAGCTCAGGATCTCGCCCAGCGCGGTGACCGCCACGCACGCGGGCAGCTCGGCGTCGTAGATCGACTCCTGGCGCAGCTCGGCGGCGGCGGCACGCTCCCGCGCGATCGCGAGCAGCGGTGCGGACTGGTCGATCCCGACGACGTCGTAGCCGTGGGCGATCAGCTCTGCGGCCCAGATCCCGCTGCCGCAGCCGAGGTCGACGACCACGCCCTCCCGCGCTCCGACCGCGCGCAGGCGGCGCAGCAGCCCGGGGGCGGCTGAGCGGGCGAACTCACCGAAGCCCGCGTCGTGGACGTGGGCCACGTCGGTGCCGTATCCGGGGCTGAGCGTCGGGCGCTCCATGCGCCCGACGGTAGCTCAGCGGGAGCTGACTCAGCTCCACCCGACGTGGAGCGGGGTGCGGTCGCGGTCCGTGCGACCGTCGGCTTTGGCCTCGATGCTCAGGGTGTAGTCCCCGGCGCGGGCGACCTTCAGGAGCAGGGTCTTGCGGCCACCCGTGCTGAAGCGCGCGGTGCGGCGGCGCACGAGCTCATCGCCGCGGTGGACACGGATGGTCACGGTCGCGCCGTCGGTGAGCACGAAGCGGATCCGCTGCGACCGGCCCGGGATCAGCCGCGGCGGCTCGGCGAGGAGGACCGAGAGCCCGCCGGTCTCCGTCCTGGCCTTCGGCTTTGGCTTCGCCACGGTCTTGCCCGCGGGCCCGGCCGGTCCCGAAGGACCGGCGGGACCCGTGGCACCCGTGGAGCCGGCGGCGCCATCTGCACCGGGTGCGCCCTGCTGCCCCGTCGTCCCGGGGGCGCCGGTGGAACCGGTGGCACCGGGAGCGCCCGACGCGCCTCCGGGTCCAGTTGCACCGGTAGGACCAGCGGGACCGGTCGACGGGGCGAGCAGCTTGCGAAGTCGGTTCAGGCCCGAGTCCGCGATGAGCGCGGAGCCGTCGGACAGCGGCAGGACATCGCGGGGCGCGCTGAGCAGCGCGAGCGGCCCGCTGCCGCCATCCCCGCAGAGTGCGGTCGTGGTCGCGCAGGCGATGCCCGAACCGGCTGGGCTGGAGATCACGCCCGCGGACGACACGAAGCGCACGCGGTTCGTCGTCGTGTCGGCGATCCAGTAGCCCGCGTCGCTCGGGGCGGTCGTGACCGAGGCCGGCGCGTTGAGCAGCGCGTTGGCGGCAGGCCCGTTGTCGCCGCAGATGCCGGTGAACGGCGTGGCGCAGATGGCGCCGGTGCCCGCGACGGTCGTGATCGTCCCCGTCGAAGAGACCGCGCGGATCTTGTTGCCGGCGGTGTCGGCGATCAGGTACCCGCCATTCGCGAGGGACGACACCCCCTGCGGAAGGTTGATGGTGGCGAGGTTGGCCGGGCCGCCGTCGCCGGTCGAGCTGGCGGTGCCGGTGCCCGCGACGGTCGTGATCGTG
>JAEMSV010000008.1:23021-67474 GCA_016462625.1 Solirubrobacteraceae bacterium
GCCGCCGTCGCCGGTCGAGCTGGCGGTGCCGGTGCCCGCGACGGTCGTGATCGTGTTCGACGTGGGGGCGACCTTGCGGATCCGGCTGCCGGTCGTGTCGGCGATCAGGTAGCCGCCGTCGGGGGTCGGGTCGACCGAGCTGGGGCCGTTGAGCGTGGCCAGAGCGGCCGGGCCGCCGTCGCCGGTCGAGCTGGCGGTGCCGGTGCCCGCGACGGTCGTGATCGTGCCGCCGGAGGAGACCTTGCGGATCTTGTTGCCGCCGGTGTCGGCGATGAGGTAGCCGCCGTCGCTGGTGACCGCGACGTCACGCGGGGCGTTGAGCGTCGCAAGCGTGGCGGTCGCGCCGTCACCGGTGGACGCGGCCGTGCCGGTGCCGGCGACGGTGGTGATCGTCCCGTCGGCGGCGATCCGGCGGATGCGGTTGTTCGTCGTGTCGGCGATCAGGATCGCGCCGGTGCTGGTCAGCGACATGCCGCGGGCGCCGTTGAGCGCGGCCGCGCCCGCTGGCCCCCCGTCTCCGCCGAAACCGGCGGTTCCCGTGCCGGCGAACGTCACCAGGTCGGCTGCGGACGTGCTGGCGGGCAGAGCCACCAGAAGCGCTGCAGCGAGGAGCACAGAATGGTCAAACCGTCTCACGCTCCGAGGTCATCGCCACTAATGGGGATGGATGAGAGCGTTTGCGCGCCATCACATCCCCAGAACTGGGGATTCAGGCGTAAGAATCAGGAATTCTGCGTCCTGGGTGCCGGGCTACTGCAGGCCCTCGCGCGCTTCGCGCACGAGGGTGACGGCCTCGGGAAAGACCGTCGCCATGACTGCCCGGATCTGCTGTGCCTGGGCGTCGGCATCGCCCTGGAGGTTGACCCGGTTGATGGCCGCCACCGTCATGTCGACGGCGAGCTTGATCGCGTTGTCCGCCCAGGCCAGCTTCTGCTGGCCCTGCATCTGATCCGCGAGCTCGGCCATACGGCGCTGCAGCTCATCCGGGTCGCCGAAGAGACCTCCAAAACCTTCCATGCAGAGAGCGTAGCGAGCGGGCGACCTCGGCTCCGTAGGCTCCGACGCATGCCGACCGTCGAGGGTGCAGGAGTGGAGCTGTCGTTCGAGGTCCGCGCCGACGGACCGCCGGTGCTCTTCATCCACGACATGGGGTCGAGTGCGGCGGGCGCGCCGCCGCTGGCGGGCCGGGTGATCACGTACGACCGGCGCGGATACGGCGCGAGCGGCGCCCCCGACCCGTACGCGGCGACCACGATCCACGAGCAGGCCGAGGACGCCGTCGCGGTGCTGCGGGCGGCGGCCGACGGGCCGGCCACGCTGGTGGGCATGGGGTTCGGCGCGCTGATCGCGCTCGATCTGCTGGTCCGCCACGCGGCGTTGGCCTCCGGTGCCGTCCTCGTCGATGCGCCGGCGTTCGCCTTCGTCCCGAGCGCGAACGAGCCCCTGGCCGCCGAGCGGCTGGCGCTGGAGGAGGCGCTGCGCGCGGACCCCCATGCCGTGTCCCGTGCTGCCCTCGCCGACTACGCGGGCCGCGCGAGCTGGTCGCCGTCGCGCCGGGATCTCCGCGGGATCGAGGTTTCCGTGGCGCTGGTGGTCACCGAGGGCGCCCCGCCCCACGTGGCGGCGGCGACCGACGCGCTCGCCACGTACCTCCCGCGCGCCACGCGCGCCACTGATGTGGCCGGCGCGCTCCCCGGGATACCCTGAGCCCATGGACCCTGTGGTGAAGGACAACCCCGACGAGAAGCGCTACGAGATCACCGCAGATGGGCAGATCGCCGGGTTCGTCCAGTACCGCAAGCGGCCCGGGCTGATCGCCTTCATCCACACGGAGATCGGCCCCGCCTACGAGGGGCAGGGGCTCGGCAGCAAGCTCGTCAAGTCCGCGCTCGAGGACGCGCGCGACCAGGGGCTCGCTGTGCTGCCGTTCTGCCCATTCGTCAACGAGTACCTGCGCCGGCATCCCGGCCTCGCCAGCCTGGTTCCGGCCGACCACCGGGAGGCATTCGGGTTATGAGCGCCACGCGCAAGACCTACTCCGGCAAGGACGTCGACGTCAGCTTCGACCCGGCGGTGTGCGAACACGCTGCCGAGTGCGTCAAGGGACTGCCGACCGTCTTCAACACCAAGGCGCGTCCGTGGATCGCGCCCGACGGGGCTCCCGCCGCCGACGTGATCGAGGTCGTCGGCCGCTGCCCGAGCGGCGCGCTGAAGATCGAGCGTCAGCCGCCCCTGTCGAAGAAGTAGAAGTCGGGAAGCGTGGTCTTCGCGACCTGCGCCGTCAGCTGGTGGGCGAGTTCGGAGTCGCCCGTGCGGGCGGCGAGGTCGTCGAGCGCGACGATGCCGACGAGGATCTCCCCGTCGAGCACCGGAAGCCGGCGGATCCCGAACTCGATCATGCGCCGCGCCGCGACCGCGACGTCATCGCCAGGCGCCACGCCGATCACGGGGGTCGAGGCGTGCTCGGCCACCGCTTCGCCCGGATCCCGTCCGGCGGCCAGGACGCTCACCGTGAGGTCGCGATCGGTGACGAGCGCCGCGACGGCGCCGGCCGCGTCGGTCAGCACCACGGAGCCGACGCTGCGCTCGCGCATCAGCTCGGCGACCTCGCGCACGGGCGCGTCGACGGCGGCGGTGACGACCGAGCGGGTCATGACCTCGCGGATCTCCATCCGGGCGACCATACCCCTCGACACCGCACCGCACTCGGAGCCGCCATAGACTTCCTCCCGATGGCCGCTTCGCCTGGACCCTCGATGCTCGCGTGGAAGCCCCGCATCGAGCTGCTCATCCGCCTCGCCTCGCCCGGGCTCGATCTGCTGCTCGCCGCCGGGGACCGCGTCTCCCGCCTGGGCAGCTCCGAGCCGCCCGTGTACCTGCCGCCGGCCCCCGGTGGCGCCCTGCCGCCCAAGGCGCGCACGGCGTCCGATCGCGACTGATGAGCCAGCTCACCCCTGAAGAGATCGCCGCGGAAGCGGCGCAGCGCCCCCGCGCGGCCACCTACGCCTTCATCGCGGGCGCCCTGTCGCTGCTCGGCGGGATCACCGCGCTGCTGTTCAGCCAGGCGCTGCCGACGACGCCCTCGCGGGTGATCGACGTGCTCGAGGCGATGGACGCGCGCCTGGTGGACGACACCGCGCCGCCGACCAGTCTCAACGCGCTGCAGGTCCAGTACCTCGGCGATCATCTCGTCGGCTGGGTCGGTCCGACGCTGCTGCTCGGGATCGGCACGCTGCTCATGCTCTTCCCGCTGTCGCTCGTGTGGAAGGCGACCCGCGCGCGCAAGGAGGACCTGCGCTCGCTCGGCTGGATCATGCTCCTGATCGGGGTGATCGCGTCGTCGATCGGCCCGTTCGCCTACGCGGCCATCGTCGGGATCGACGCCAGGGACTTCGACGGCACCAGCGCTGCGGCCGCGCGCGACGTCCTGACGACGGCCCCCGCGACGCTCGCGCAGGTGGTCGGCCTGTTCGGGAAGTTCGCCCTCGCGCTGGGCCTGATCATCCTGTCGCTGAACGCCATGCGCGTCGGGCTCTTCACGCGCTTCGTCGGCGTGCTCGGGATTATTGTCGGCGCCGCGGTGATCATCCCGGTCCCGATCGACCAGGTGAATCTGCTCCGCAGCTCGTGGCTCGTCTTCGTCGGGCTGATCCTGCTCGGCAAGATGCCCGGCGTCTCCTCGGACCCGCCCGCGTGGGGACGCGGCGAGGCGATCCCGTGGCCGACGCAGCAGGAGATCCGCGAGCGTCGTCAGGCCGAGCAGGACGTGCTGGGCAGCGGCACGGGCGAAGAGCCCGAGCCGACCGAGCGCGGCCGCTCGCGCAAGCGCCGCAAGTAGCGACGCTCAGACCAGGCTGCGTGCCGTGTCGGTGATCGCGTCCTCGATCGGGCGCGGCGACCAGCCCAGCGTGGTGCGGGCCTTCTCGCTGGAGAAGGACGTCCGTTTGCCGAGATCGCCGACGATCATCCGCACGGACGGGTCGAACAGCGCCATCGCCCGGACCATCAGGTTGGGCGCGGTGCGGGTCGGGACCTTGCGCGCGTCGTCGCCGAGGCGCGCCTTCAGGAGCTTCGCGACGTCGGGCATCCACAGGAACTCGTCGGTGCAGATGAACCGCTGCCCGCCCGCGGCGGGGTCGGTCATCGCACGCAGGTGCAGATCTGCCACGTCGCGGACGTCGACGAACGTGAAGCCGAGCCTCGGCACCGCGGGCATGCCGTCGAGGAGGCGAGAGATCGTCTGCAGCGAGAAGGAGTGGCCGTCGCTCAGCGCGGGGCCGATGATCGCGCCGGGGTTGATCGTCGCCAGGCGGTCCTCGGCGCCGGCCTCGCGGACGAGGTCCCACGCGGCGCGCTCGGCGATCGCCTTCGAGCGGGTGTACGGCTGGAGGCTGGTGTCGTCCCCGTCGGTCCAGTCGGCCTCGGTGAACGGCGACTCAGGCGTGGACGCCCCGGCCGGGCGGGTCGCGGCGACCGAGGACGTCATGACGATCCGCTTCACGCCGGCGTCGAGGGCCGCGCGCAGGACCCGCAGGGCGCCGTCGCGCGCGGGGACGATGAGCTCGTCGGGGTCCTTCGGCTGCTGGGGCGGGAACGGCGAGGCGACGTGCAGGACGTACGTGCACCCGGCGACGGCATCGGCCCAGCCCGCGTCGTCCATCAGGTCCGCCGCAACGACCTCGAGGCGCCCGTCGGCCTCGACGCCGGACGCGGCGACCGTCGCGCGGACGTCCGGTTCGCGCTCGAGGTTGCGGATCGTGGTCCGGACGGAGTACCCGGCGCGCAGCAGCTCGGCGATGCACCAGCCGCCGAGGAAGCCGGTCCCGCCGGTGACGAGGACGGTGTCAGCCATCGGCCGACCCTACAACGCCATCGCAACCCCGCGAGCGATAGCGTCCAGCCTGGGTCTTGCACGCGACTGAGAGGACGTTGGGATGGCCGGCGCCGGTACCGAGGAGCAGCTTGCACAGCGGCTGGAGGAGCTGCTGTCCGTCGAGCGGTTCTCGCCGCCCGCGGAGTTCGCCGCGAACGCCCTGATCTCCGACCGCTCGGTGCACGACGCGGCGGCCGCCGACCCGGCCGGGTGGTGGGCCGAGCAGGCCAAGTCGCTGCACTGGTTCACCGAGCCGACGGAGTCGCTCGACGACAGCAACCCGCCCTTCTTCAGGTGGTTCGCCGACGGGACGCTGAACGCGTCGTACAACTGCCTGGACCGCCACGTCGAGGCGGGCAACGGCGACCGGGTCGCCTTCCACTGGTTCGGTGAGGAGGGCGAGCAGCGCGACGTCACGTACGCCGACCTCCACGCCGACGTGCAGAAGATGGCCGGTGCGCTCGAGGCGCGCGGGATCGGCAAGGGCGACGTCGTGGGGATCTTCCTGCCGATGATCCCCGAGGTCGTCGTCGCGATGCTCGCGTGCGCGCGGATCGGGGCGCCGCACAACGTCGTGTTCGGCGGCTTCTCCGCGGAGTCCGTGCGCGAGCGCATGGAGTTCTCCGACGCGAAGGCGCTCATCACCGTCGACGCCGCGCGGCGCAAGGGCAAGACGGCGCCGGTCAAGGAGCAGGTCGACGCCGTCATGGGTGAGCTGGACTCCCTGGAGACGATCTTCGTCGTGCGCCACACGGGCGTCGACGCGCCGATGCAGGAAGGCCGGGACGTCTGGGTCCACGAGGCGATGGCGGCCGCGCCCGACACGCACGAGGCCCAGCCGATGGAGGCCGAGCACCCGCTGTTCATCCTCTACTCGAGCGGCTCGACCGCGAAGCCGAAGGGCATCCTGCACACGACCGGCGGCTACCTGACCGGTGTGTCGTGGACGCACAAGCACGTCTTCGATCTCAAGCCCGAGGAGGACGTCTACTTCTGCTCGGCCGACGTGGGGTGGATCACGGGCCACTCGTACATCGTCTACGGGCCGCTCGCCAACGGCACGACGTCCGTGATGTACGAGGGTGCGCCCGACTACCCGCACAAGGGCATCTGGTGGGAGCTGTGCGAGCGCAGCGCCGCGACGATCTTCTACACCGCGCCGACCGCGATCCGCGCGTGCATGAAGTGGGGGGCAGAGTTCCCGGCCGCGCACGATCTGAGCAAGCTCCGTCTGCTCGGCACGGTCGGCGAGCCGATCAACCCGAAGGCCTGGCTCTGGTACCACGAGGTGATCGGCCAGGAGCGCTGTCCGATCGTCGACACGTGGTGGCAGACCGAGACCGCGCAGCTGATGATCACGACGCTGCCCGGCGCGCAGGACGCGAAGCCGGGGATCGCGGGCACGCCGCTGCCGGGCATCGACGCGGCCGTGGTCGACGAGGACGGCAACGAGCTCCCGCCGGGCTCGCAGGGCCTGCTCGTCCTGCGCAAGCCGTGGCCGGGGATGCTGCGGACGCTGTACCGGGACGACGACCGGTACGAGCAGACCTACTGGTCGCGCCTGGGCAACGAGACGTACGTCGTCGGCGACGCCGCGAAGATGGACGACGAGGGCTACGTGTCGGTCATCGGGCGGATCGACGACGTCCTGAACGTCTCGGGCCACCGCATGTCGACGGCCGAGATCGAGTCGGCGATCGTCTCGCACGAGCTCGTCGCCGAGTCAGCCGTCATCGGCCAGGCCGACGAGGACACCGGCCAGTCGGTCGCGGCGTTCGTGATTCTCCAGGGCGACCTCGAGGGCACGCCCGAGCTGGAGGCGGACATCCGCGAGCACGTGGCGACGCGCATCGGCAAGCTCGCGCGCCCCAAGCGGATCATCTGGTCCGAGGACCTGCCCAAGACGCGCTCGGGCAAGATCATGCGCCGCCTGCTGCGCGACATCGCCGAGGGGCGCGCGCTGGGCGACGTCACGACGCTGCGCGATCCGGACATCATGCGCCAGCTCCAGGACCAGGTGGCCGGGGAGGACAGTGACTAGCGCTTGAAGACCATGGGACCTGAGTCGTAGAGGGTGCAGGTGCCCGGCCCTGGCTCGTCGGGGCTGCCGGAGCGGCAGTCGTCGAGGTTGGCGTAGGGGCGGGCGACGTAGAGGAACCCTCCGCGGTCGAAGGCCCCGGCGACGATGTCCTCGTCGTCGGTCTGGCCGAGCCCGGCCTCGCCCCGGCCGGCCCCGCGCAGTGAGAGCCGGACCAGGGCGCTGCCCTGGTCGCGGCCCTGGCGGTAGGCAACGATGCCGTCGGGAAGGAGCCGGACGCCGAGGAACGACCGCAGGCCGGACGAGCCGCCTCCGGTGCCGACGCGGGCCACGCGCGCCGGCGGGCGCGAGCCACGCTGCAGCCAGAGCTCGGACTGCGCGATCGGCTCGTTGGGGATCTGGTAGGTCAGGACGTAGAGCACGGTGTCGCCCTGCGCGTCGATGTCGGTGATCTTCAGGTTGCGCCTGGGGACGAACACGCGGCGGTTCGGGGTCGAAGCCCAGTCGTCGGGGCGGCGCGGGATCCGCAGCGTCTGGGTGCGGCCGGCCTGGATCGACAGCAGGCGCTGCACGCCGTCGGAACGCTCCACGACGGCGAGGACGCGGGTACCCGCAACGGCGCCCCGCACGGCGCCCAAGGTGCCGGGGACGATCCGCTCGGCGCCGGTCGCGACGGGCGTCACCGCGAGGCGGCAGATCGCTGAAGTCGGGGTGCACCGGGGATACACGAGCGCGGGCGCCGTGCCGCCGGTGGCGCGGCCCATGCCGAGCGTGAACGGCCGCACCTGGGATATGACGCCCAGCGGCCGGGTGCCCTGGCCGTCGCGCAGCATGATCCGCTGCCCGCCAGCGGGGTCGGGCTCGGTGTAGGCGAGCATGCCGTCGAGCGCGGCGACGTCCGTCGGCTGGGGCAGCTGCACCAAGGGCGTGCCGACCAGCGCAGCCTGCGCAGGCGCGGCAAGCGCCAGCACGGCGAGGCCGACCGATAGGGAAGTTTTGATCATGCGCGCTTCAAACGCGCTTCGGCCGCACAAGTTGCGGTGCCCGAACGGGTGTCCGACGCGCCACCGGAATCGCCCCATGGACACAAGGCGTCAGCGCTTAGATACACGCCCGTAGCTTTCACTCCTACCTTCTGGTAGGTTCGCGCCGCCGCATCAAGCTGCCTGGGGAGGAGAGGCGATGCGAACCAAGAGGAGGGTGGCCGCTGCGCTCACGGCGGCCACGTTCGTGCTGGCCATGTCCGGAGGCGCGGCAAACGCTGAGTCCTACGGGATTCACGTCTCCCGGAACGTCCCGTTCACGCTCACCGACGGGCGCACACTGCGGGCCGACATCCACGCGCCCGTCGACCGTGCGACGGGCCGTCCGGCCGCGGGGCCGTTCCCGGTCATCGTCGCCTTCACCCCGTACGGCAAGACGCTCGCCGCAGGGCTCAACGGGCTCGACGGCATGAACGTCGACCTGGTGCGGGAGGGATACATCGGCGTCGTCATCGACGTGCCGGGGACCGGGGCGTCGGAAGGGCGGTTCGACCTGTTCGACCCGGCGGAGGCGCGGGCGGGCGCCGAGGCGGTCCGGTGGGCCGCGAAGGTGCCGCGCTCCAACGGCAAGGTCGGCATGCTCGGCCTGTCGTACCTCGCGATCGACCAGCTCTTCGCGGCCGCGGAGGTCGGTCCGGGGTCGCCGCTGAAGGCGATCTTCCCGATGGCGGCGACCATCGACCCCTACCGCGACCTCTTCGTCTCCGGCGGTGCGCTGAACGTGATCTCGCCGCTCGGTCTCCTGCTCGGCTACGGCGGCACCCGCTCGCTCACGCCGTTCCTCGAGCAGTCCATGAACCTGCCGCGGGCGATCCAGCTGGCGCGGGCGAACGTCCAGCAGTTCAGCCGCTTCGAGACGGTCATCGCCCACGACATGCTCTCCAACGGACCGCGTCGCTATTTCAACGACTACTGGCGGGTCCGCGCCCCCGAGACGATCCTCCAGAAGATCGTCGACAACGGGGTGGCGGTCTACCTTGCGGGCGGGCTCTACGACGTGTTCCAGCGGGGCGAGCCGACGCTCTACAGCGGCCTGCAGAACGCCGCCGCCGGCCGGCCGGTCACGGCGCCGATGGTGCCCGGCCAGCCGATCTCCGGGAAGTACCACCTGCTCACCGGTCCGTGGAACCACACGGAGATCGGCGCAGGCATCGACCTGACCGCGATCCAGCTGCGGTGGTTCGACCGCTGGCTGAAGGACAGGGACACCGGCATCGAGAAGACCTCGACGCCGCTGCATGTCATCGAGCCCGGGGGCAGGACCTACGACACCGCGACGTACCCGCTGGCCGAGGCGACGCTGGAGCGCCTGTATCTCCGCGGCGGCCGGCGGCTGACCGCGGATGGGCCCGGCCAGGGCGAGCGGCCTGACCGCGTCCTCTACACCGCGATCAACGACCCGTGCACCCGCTCGACCGACCAGTTCAGCGCGGGCGCGCTGGGTGCCGCCCTCGACGGCAAGCGCTGCCGCGACTACCGGCGCCGCCCGGAGTCGTCTGCGGGGGAGGCGACGTATGCGACCGATCCGCTCGCGGCGCCGCTGCAGCTCGCCGGGCCGATCGGGCTGACGTTGCGGGCGCGGTCCACGACGACGGACGCGCTGTTCGCGATCACGGTCGAGGACGTCGCGCCGGACGGCCGGGCGATGGACGTGACCGGAGGCAGCCAGCTCGGGTCCGCGCGAGCGCTCGACACGGATCGCAGCTGGCCGGGGCTGCCCGGCGCATGGATCCGGCCCTACCACCAGCTCACCCGGGCGGCGCGCCGGCCGGTCCCGCGCGGCGTGAGCGTGCGGTACGACATCGAGATCCGGCCGGCGTTCGCGACGATCCCGGCGGGGCATCGGCTGCGGCTGCGGATCGCGACGGCGGACTTCCCGCATCTGGTCCCGCTGGCGGATCTGCCGAACCTGCTGGGCGGCCGCTACGCGATCGAGCATGACGCCGGCGCGCCATCGTTCCTGGATCTCTCGGTGCTTGGCGAAAGCTGAATGTCTACCCTTACAGTTGGTGTTAGGGTTGCCTAACTATGACGCCTCCCCAGCCGCAGCCCTTCGCCGTACAGGTCGCCGCCGGATGCCCGGGGCACCTCGACATCGCGCTGGCTCTCGCCGCCGAATTCCGTGAGATCGACGTCGACGAGATCGACGCGCAGGTCGATCTCGTCGCTCTCGAACTGGCGGACGCCGCCTCCTGCGACGCCCACGGGCAGCTCGAGGCGGTCGCCACCGCGATGCGCGCCTTCACGGTCGTCGAGACGCATGTCGGCGTCCGCGACATCCTCGTCGACGACGTGCTGGCGACGTGCGAAGGGAGCCCACTGGCGCTCGCGCCGATCGCCGTGGAGGCCGCGCACCGCGCCGGGATCCTCGTGGGGATCATCGGCGACGGCACGCGCCACCTCATCGCGCACTGCGAGCTGGAGGACCCGGTCGCGCTCGACTTCGGCTGCCCCCGCCGGCCGCCTCGGATCGAGGCGGTCGATGAGCGCTCGCTGAGCTGGCGCTGCGCGCACCAGCTCGCCTTCGCCACGCTCGCCGAGCTGATCGAGCGCGGCACGCGCGGAGGCGATATGCCCCTGGCGCTGAAGGCGGCCGATCTCCGGCTCGACCTGCCGCTGACCGACGAGTCGCGACGGGCGCAGCAGGGCGCGCTGGACCGCCTGCGCGCGGTGCTCAACTAGCGCGTGAAGCGCACCGGCCCGCTGTCTTTGAGCGCGCAGGTCGCGGCCCCGTCCTCGTCGAGTTCCGAGACGCAGTCGGTTTCGCCGAACCCGGGATACGCGCGACGGATGTAGGTGAACCGCCCACGGTCGAACGCGCCGGAGACGAGGACGTCGCCGAAGCCCTGGCGCAGGCTCGCGCGACCGAGCTGACGCCCGAGCAGCGAGTACGTGTACAGGCCCGAGCCGCTCTCGAACCCCTGCTGGTAGACGACGACGTCGTTCGCGCGGATCCGCGGGCCGATGAACTCCTTGAAGCCCGAGGATCCGCCGGTCGTGGTCAGGACGGTGAGTGGCATCAGCTGGCGATTGGGCCGCTGCAACCACAGTTCGGCGTACGCCTCGTACGGGTCCTCGTCACCGCCGGAGTAGCTCACGGTGAAGGCGACGCTGCCGCGCCGGGCGTCCAGATCGTCGATGAAGACCTGCTTGCGGGGCACCGGCACGTCGCTGCTCTCGTCGGCGATCGAGTACCGCCGCGGGACGCGGAGCGTCGACCGGAGCGTGCCGCCGACGAACGTGCGGATCTCCTCGACCCCGTCTGACCGCTCGATCACGGCGACGGTGCGCGCGCCGTCGACGATCCCGCGGATGGCGCCGCGCGTGTTCGGCACGATGCGCTCGCGGCCGGTGGCGAGCGGTGTCACCGCGAGGCGGCAGGTGCGCGCCTGCGGGCCCGTGCACCGCGGGTAGGCGAGCTTTCCGTCGGTTCCCAATTCAAGGGGCGTCCCGCGGCGAACCGGGTCGGCGCCCAGCAGGCGAGTGCCGGCGGCGTCGCGGATCACGATCGCCTTGCGGCTGCGCGGTGCCGGCTGGGTGTAGGCGACGACGCCGTCGCGGGCGGTCACGCTGGTCGGCTGGGGCAGCTCGGCGAGGGTCGTGCCGAGCATGGCGGCGGGTGCTGGAGTGGCGCTGATCGCGGCCGCCGCGGAGGCGGCCAGGAAGATGGTCGTGCGGAGCGGTCGCATGCCGGGTCAACGGTGTGGCCCGCGCGGAGTTACGCGGCTCGGCTCAGCCCGCGGCTTCGATCTTGCGCTGCGTCTTCAGCTCGCTGAGGATCCGCTCGAGCCGCGGCTCGGTCTCGCGGTCCACGTAGGTCATCGTCGCGGCGACGGCGGGGTGGACGGCCTCGATCTGCGCGTGCATCTCGTGGGCGACGGCGCGGTAGCTCGGATGCCCCTCGCGGCCGGAGCGCAGCTCGATCAGCTGCATCGCCTCGCGCGCGTTGAGGTCGAGTACGTAGCGGATGCGGTACCCGAGGCACAGCGCGTACGGCGCGGCATGCCCCTGTCCGGCGGCGCGCAGCGCGTCGTAGGCCTCGCGCGAGCGCTGCAGCCCGCGGCGGTAGTCCTCGCCGACGCCGGCCTCGTCGAGCTCCTCCGGGACACCCGCGCCGAGGTCCGGCGTGAGCGTCTGCCACTGCACGGTGAGCATGCGGTGGCGCTGCAGGTCGCGGAACGCGCCGTAGTCGCTGACGATCTCGAAGCGGTAGCGCAGCGCCTCGAACCCGCGCCCCGGGCGGTGGCGGCGGTTGCGCCGGTCCCCAACCAGATCGGAGAGCAGCTGGGCTCGCTCATCGGTGGAGAGCGTCGCCAGCGCGCTGCGGGTGCGCCGCTCGCCCGTGCCGGTCGCCTCGAACAGCAGCGCGGAGAGGAGGGCGTCCTCGTCGCCGTCGACGTGCAGGAGCCGCACCGAAGGCCCGGCGTCGTCGGCGTCGTCGCGGTCGAGCCCGAGCCGCTCCGACCAGCGCCGGCCCGCGTTTGCGCGCTCCTCGAAGTACTCGATCCACTCGCCTCCGCGGTCGGGCCGCTCGATCCGGGTCACGAACGACGGTGTGACCGCTTGGACCGCCTCGAGGATCCACCGGCCGTAGCGCTGGGCTTCGGGCAGGGGGTGAGCGAGGAGGTGGAGGATCAGCTGCTCGTAGGTCTGGCCCGTCGCGTAGATGCCCATGTGGCTCAGCGACGCGGCGGGGAGCAGCCCGCGCAGGAGGTCGAGCGCCTTGGCCTTCGTGGCGCGGGCGTGGGCGGAGTCCGACTCGCCGGAGGCGGCGGGGAAGCGCTCGGCCGCCCAGGCCTGGACCTTCGGCAGCGACTGCGAGTAGATCGTGAAGAGCTCGTCCATCGCGACCGTGTAGCCGGGGCCGAGCGCGTCGTCGCGGTAGTAGCGGAACGCCCCCTCGGCGTTCATGGGCGCGTCGTAGGCGATGTAGCGCGTGGACTGCTCGAGGTAGGCCGCCAGGCGCGGGCGCTGGAGCACCTTCGTCATCACGTTGCTGACCCATTCACAGGCGACGTGGATGCCGCCGAGCTGCGCGACCGAGTCGTCGCCGTAGCCCAGGAAGATCGTCTCGTAGAGCTTGGCTGCGCGCTCGCCCTCGTCCGGTGACCAGGTGGTCTGGCCCTCCGGCAGCGACTCCGCGAACTCGTCGAGCAGCAGCCGCTGGATCGTGCCCTGGTAGCGGCTGTAGCGGGCGAACAGCGCGCCCTTGACGGTCTCGGGGAGCCCCACCAGCCCGAACACGGGCCGGTCCATGTGGGTGACGTGGCGGGCGAGGAGCGCGCGCTCTGCGGGGGTGAAGCTCTCGACCGGATACTGCACGGGCGGAGGACCCTAGCCGGTCCGTCGGCCGTCAGTCGGGCTCGACGCTGAGGCTGGCGATCGGCGTCTCGGAGCTGTGCAGCTCCATCTCGAAGACCCCTTCGAGATTGGCCGTGAACGCGAAGACGGCGGGCTTGCCGGGGCCGACTTCTCGCTCGATGTCGTAGCCGTGGAGGTGGACCTCGTCCGCGGTGTCGGCGGTGACCGTGATGCGGACCCGCTCGCCCTTGTCGGCACTGATGTCCTCGACGCCGCCGACGGGCTGGCCGCCCTGGACGCGGATCGTCTCGGATTCGACCTCGCGGGTGACGGTCGTGGCCGTGGCGGTGGCCGTGGCGACGTGGGTCAGCGCGGTCGACGTCTGCGCGACCGTCGTCGTCGGGACCGTGTCGGACGGCGCCGTGTCATCGTCGGCCGGGCGGAGCGCCACGAACGCGAGGATCGCGGCGACGAGGCCCACGGCGATGATGGCGATGCGATTTCCGGCGCTCATGGCGCCGAGGCTATCGAGATCGTGCGGAGGGCCCGCCGCTGCCGGTGGGCCCTCCGCGGTGCGGGGTGCGCCTTACGCGCCCGTGGGATGGGCCGAACGGCCCGCGTGCATCCCGAAGCCGTCGAGCAGCTTGGGGATCTCCATCAACGCGGCGAAGCCCACCAAGCAGTAGACGACGTCGGTGAGGGTGCCTGTGCCGAAGATCTCGGTCACGACATTCGTGTCGAAGAGGGCGATGATCGCCCAGTTCAGACCGCCGACGATCAGCAGGAGGACCCAGAGCGGGTCCAACCGACGAATCATGTCCATCACGTCTTCTCCTTTGTGACGCGACAGTTGTTACAAATGACACATGAGGTACCCCTACGATTTCCAGGGGTTACACGATGTGCGCCACGGCGGCTCGGTCAGTCCGCGCCGGCGTTGTCCGGGTTCCCGGTCGCCTGGCCCGGGTCGCCGTCGGGGCTGTCGGGGATCTTGTCGCCCCCACTGCTGCGGTCGCGATCGGCACCCGGCGACGTGCCAGGCTGGTTCTCCTCGGGGTAGCCGCCGTCGCCGACGTCCTTTCCGCGCGGGTCTTCCTTCGGGGTCTTCGGATCGTCCATGCCGATCCCGTACCCGCGGCGGGACGCCCCCACGCCCGCCCTCGACGCTGGGCGTCAGATCGACGTAGCTATAGCGACGTCGATCTGACGCCGAGTGGGGGTGAGTCCTCAGGGCTTGCGGGCTAGCGAAGGTATGGACTTCGATGCGCTTCGCGCCCTTCAACACGGCGGCTTCTCGGTCTGGCAGCTTCGGCAGGCCGGCTGGAGCCAGGGAAAGGCGCGGCACGCGGTGCGTGGGCTGCGCGAGGAACACCACGGCGTGTACGTCACGGGCGACGCGCCGCTCACCGACTGGCAGCGTGCCTGGGCGGCCGTGCTCACGGAGCCGGGCACCCGTCTGAGCCACACGAGCCTCGCTCGCCTGATGGGCTTTGACGACTGGCGAACGGACGAGGACACGGTCACCCGCGCGGGACACGGGGGCCCGGAGATGCTGGGCACGCTGAAGGTCTATCGCTCGGCGCATCTGCCGCCAGGCGTCCTTGGCGATATCGAGGGTCTGCCCTGCCTGAGCCCAGCCCGCACCGTGCTCGATCTCATTCCGGCCCGGAGCGATCGCAATGCTCGCCGTCTCGTCCGCAACGCGCTGAGGGTCAAGGCACTGACCGGCCGGGAGCTGCACGTGGCGATCGCCCTGCACGCCGGCCGACCCGGGATCGTGCGCCTGCGGCAGTACACGCGCGACTACGCCCACCTGCCGATCGATCGCACGAAGAGCGATGCGGAGGCGCTGGGCCTCGCGATTCTCGACGGCGCCGGCGTTCCCATCCCACTGGTGAACGTCAAGATCCACGGTGAGGAGGCCGACTACATCTGGCCCGCGGCGCGCTGGATCATCGAGCTCGACGGCGGGCAGTGGCACCACCCACTCGACGACGCACGAAAGCAGGCCGTGTGGGAACGAGCAGGCTGGACGGTCAAACGCTTGCCAACCGACGCCATCTACGACGCACCGCACCGCCTCCTCGCGCTCACCCCACCACTGAGCGTCAGATCGACGTAGCCAGAGCGACGTCGATCTGACGCCGAGCCGCCGGGGGCGGACTACAACAGGCCGGCGAGCGACCCCGCGGCGTCCTGCGCGAGGTCGAAGAGCGGCTGCGGGTATACGCCGATCGCGAGGATGAGCGCGCCGAAGACGGCCGCGACGAGCACGACCTCCCACGGGGCGCCGGCCTCGTCGGCCTCCGGGCTGCCGCCCGCGATCACCGGCGGGCCGGGGGTGATCCCGGCCGTGGTGGTCGGCGCGGCGACCTCGGGCGACTCGGTGATCCACATCGTCGCGACGACCTTCAGGTAGTACCCGAGGGAGATCATCGAGCCGATCACGATCATCACGCCGAGCCACGTGTAGTCGCCCTCGACGGCGGCCTGGATCAGCGAGAACTTTCCGATGAAGCCGGCGGTCAGCGGGAAGCCCGCGAGACCGAGGAGCGCCAGCGTGAGCGGCCACGCCAGCAGCGGGCGGGCCGTGCCGAGGCCCCGGTAGGCGCCGAGGTCGTCGCCGTCGGGCCGCTCGGCCTGGCGCGCGACGATCACCGCGAACGCCGCGAGGTTCATCACGGTGTAGGCGGCGAGGTAGAAGACCGTGGCCTCCACGCCGGCGCGCGATGCGACGACGACGCCCGTCAGGAGGTAGCCGGCCTGCGCGACGCCGGAGTAGGCGAGCATGCGCTTGAGCGAGCTCTGCCCGAGGGCGCCGACGTTGCCGACGACGATCGTGATCGCCGCGAGCACCGCGATCGCGGGCTGCCAGATGTCGCTGACCTCCAGCAGCGCGACGTTGAACAGCCGCAGCGTGATCCCGATCGCGGCGGCCTTCGTCGCGACCGCCATGAAGGCGGTGATCGGCGTGGGCGCGCCCTCGTAGACGTCAGGCGTCCACTGATGGAACGGGGCGACCGACGCCTTGAACGCGAGGCCGACGACGACCAGGCCGACACCGGTCAGCAGCAGCGCGCTGTCGGCGATCGCAGGGTCGGTCAGGGCCTTGGCGATGTCGGCGAAGCCCGTGGAGCCCGTCGCGCCGTAGAGGAACGAGCTGCCGAACAGCAGCGTGGCCGAGCCGACCGAGCCGATGATCAGGTACTTCAGGCCGGACTCGAGCGCGCCCTCTCGGCGCATCTCGGTCGCGCACAGGACGTAGAGCGGAATCGAGAGGAGCTCGAGGCCGAGGAAGAGGGTGACGAGATCCGTCGCGCCGACGAGGACCACCATGCCCGCGAGCGACGCGAGCAGCAGCGAGTAGTACTCGCCGTGGGCCGACTCGCGCGGGGCGACGTGGCGCCAGGACAAGAGGACGGTCGCGAAGCCCGCGACGCAGAAGATGGCCGTGAGCGCGTTCGTCAGGTCGTCGAGGCGCATCGCGCTGACGATCAGGTCGGACTGCTCGCCCCACTGCCAGATGGTCAGCCCGAACGCGGCGCCGATGGCGGCGAGCGCGACGAGCGGCACGAGGATCTCGCGCACCGGACGGGAGCGGAACAGGCCGAGCAGCAGGGCGATGATCGAGCCGCCGATCAGCGCGATGAGCGGCGAGAGGCCGGCCCAGTCGATGTCGGGGCCTTCGATCTTCGCGGCGGCGAGCAGCGGGGTCACGGGGTCACCTGCACTTCGGGTTCGCCGGCGGCACCTGCGGCGGGGTCAGCCTGGAGGGGCTGGCCGGTGTTCCGGTCGTAGGGGACAGCGCCGGGAGTGCCCTCGGGGACCTCTTGGCCGTCAAGGACCCAGGCGATGTCGGCGGTCTGTGGTGCGGCGGCGGGGTCGACGGGCGCGGCACCTTCGGCTCCGGCCTCCGTCTCGGCGGCCTGAGCCTCCTCCTCGACTCCGTAGCCGGGCCCGATCTCACCGAGAATGGCGCGGGCCGGCGCGACCGCCGCGGCGGTCGTCTTCTCGCTGCGCTCCAGCGCGAACTGCGGGTACAGGCCGAACGCGACGATCAGCAGGACGACGGGGACGAGGACGAAGCCGTCCGCCACGCGCAAATCACGCGAGTCGACGTCTGGCCCGACCCGGTTGTGCATCGCGCGGATGAACAGCCGCAGCGCGTAGATCGAGGCGAGCACGACGCCGGCGCTCGCGAGGATCGCGATCGCCATGTTCGTCTTGAAGACGCCGAGCAGGATCAGGAACTCGCCGACGAAGTTCGACGAGCCGGGCATCGCCAGCAGCGCGAAGGTCGTGATCACGAAGAAGACGGCGAGCACCGGCGCCTTGAACGCGATGCCGCCCATGTCCCGGATGTCCTCCGAGCCACCGGCGCGCGCGGCGAGCAGCGCGAGGATGAACATCGCGGGCAGCGTCACCAGGCCGTGGTTGACCGACTGGAGGATCGCGCCCTGCGCGCCTGTGCCCTCGATGGCGAAGATCCCGAGCGTGATGAAGCCGAGCTGGGCGATCGACGAATAACCAAGGATGAGCCGGGCGTTCGTCTGCGTGAACGCCATCGCGCTGCCGTAGATGATCGTGATCAGCGCGATGATCAGCATCAGCGTCTGGAAGTCGGCGGCGGCGTCGGGGAACAGCGGCAGCGACACGCGCAGGAAGCCGTAGGCGGCGACCTTGCTCAGCACGCCGCTGAACAGCGCCAGCGCGGGCAGCGGCATCGCGCTGTACCCGTCGGGCAGCCAGCCGTGCACGGGGAACGCGGGCATCTTGACGAGGAACGCCGCGGCGAAGAACAGGAAGATCCACTTCTGCGAGCCCTCGGAGAGCCCGGCCTCCTGGATCGCCGAGAAGGCGAAGTCCACGCCGTGGCCCGTGCCCTCGGCCGCGAGCACGCCCGTGGCCACCGCGGCGGTGAGCATCAGCAGCGAGCCGATCAGCGTGTAGATCACGAGCTTCGTCACGGCCGGCACGCGGTTCGGTCCGCCCCACCCGACGGTGAGGAAGTAGAACGGCACCAGCATCAGGTCGAAGAACACGACGAACAGCGCCAGGTCCTGCGCCAGCAGCGCGCCAAGGACGGCGCTCTCGCCGATCCCCAGCCACAGGAAGAACGTGCCGGCGTTCGGCCACTCCTTGAGGTTCGCCCACAGCGTCGCGCCGAACCACAGCACCGCGGTGAGCAGCAGGAGGAAGACGTTCAGGCCGTCGACGCCGAGCTTGTAGTTGATGCCGAGGGCTTTGATCCAGTTGTCGTCGGTGACGTACTGGAGGCCGGCCTTGCCGGAATCGAAGTCGACGACGTACGTGATCGCGTAGGCGAGCGTCAGCAGCGTGCCGAGAAGGGCCACGCGGGGCGAGAGCTTGTTCGGCACCAGGGCGGCGAGTAGCCCGAACGCGGCGGGCAGCCCGAGCATGATGGAGAGGTGCAGGGTCACGAGTTCGCCAGGAAGTAGAAGGTCACGGCGATCGTCCCGACCGCGAACGCGGCGGCGTAGTAGCGCATGAGGCCCGACTGGACCCCGCGGACCGCGGCGGACGCGGACTTCACGAGCCCGGTCGTGCCGCCGGTCAGCACGCCGTTGATGACGATGCGCTCGACCTGCTGGTTGAAGAACCGGCCCGTCCAGGCGCCGGGGCGCACGATCAGGAAGTCGATCGCCTCATCGAACCACCACTTGTGGAACGAGAGCGAGTACAGCGGGCGGAAGCGGTCGATGAGCGACAGCGACATGCCGGGGCGCTTGATCCAGATGAAGTAGGCGAGCGCGATGCCCAGGACGCCGAGCGTCGCGCCCAGGGCCATGCCGCCGAAGGTCAGGCTGTCCGAGGGGTGCAGCGAGTGGAAGTAGTGCGACTCCTCGAACGTCGGCTCGAGGAACGTATCGACCCAGTGGGTGACGGTCGGGATCTGCAGCGCGCCCGACACCGTCGCCAGGAAGGCCAGGACGCCCATCGCGATCTTCATCTCCGGAGAGCGCTCGGCGATGTGGTGCTCAGGGCCGGGGAAGCCGACCTGCGTGTCCTCGGGCTCGCCGTTGGCGGGGTTCACGTGCTCGCCGTGGGCGAGATGCCCGGCCGCGAGCTCCTTGGCCTCCTCGACGGGCTCGCCCCAGAACGCCCGGAAGATCAGGCGGAACGTGTAGACGGCCGTCATGAACGCGGCGATGTAGCCGATGACCGCGAGTGCGACGTGGAAGCCGCCGCGGTCGGCGGTGTACGTGAGGATCTCGTCCTTCGAGAAGAAGCCCGAGAACGGCGGGATGCCGGAGAGCGCCAGGCCGCCGACGATGAAGCAGCCGTACGTGAACGGCATCGGCTTGCGGAAGCCGCCCATCTTGTCGAGGTTCTGGACGTTCGCCATCGCCGCGATGACCGAGCCGGCCGCCATGAAGAGGAGCGCCTTGAAGAAGGCGTGCGTCATGAGGTGGAACAGGCCCGCGACGTACGCGCCCGAGCAGACGGCCATGACCATGTAGCCGATCTGGGACATGGTCGAGTAGGCGATGACCCGCTTGAGGTCGGTCTGGGTCAGCGCGATGGTCGCGGCGATGAAGAGCGTGAGGCAGCCGATGATTGCCCCGACGTTCGCGGCGGCCGGCGCCTGCTCGAAGAGCGGCCACATGCGCGCGATCAGGTAGACGCCCGCGGTGACCATCGTGGCCGCGTGGATCAGGGAGGAGACCGGGGTCGGGCCCTCCATGGCGTCCGGGAGCCAGGTGTGGAGCGGGACCTGGGCGGACTTCGCAAACGCGCCGACCAGCAACAGGAGGCAGCCCGCGACGAGGTCACCGTCGTTGGTCGAGGCGAAGGCCGCGCCCTCCTCGATCTCCTTGAACGTCGTCAGGAAGTCGAGCGAGCCGGTGCCCTTGAAGATGAAGTACGTGCCGAGCACGAGGCCGACGTCGCCGAGCACGTTGATGACGAACGCCTTGATGCCCGCGTTGGTCGCCGTGGTGCGGCGGTACCAGTACGAGATCAGCATGTACGACGCGGCGCCGACGAAGGCCCAGCCGACGATCAGGATCAGGAAGTTGCCCGCCAGGACCAGCACGAGCATCGAGAAGACGAAGAAGTTCAGGTACGAGAAGAACCGCACGTAGCCCTCGTCGCTCTTCATGTAGCCCACCGAGTAGAGGTGGATGAGCGACGAGACGCCGGTCACGACGAGCGCCATGTACATCGCGAGCGGGTCGATCAGCAGCGAGAGCTCCGCGTCGACGCCCAGCGTCTTTGCGTAGGTCCACGCGACGGACGTGTGCTGCTGCGCGTCGCCGGGGAGGTCCTTGAGGCTGATCGTCGCGACGACGACGCACGCGAACGAGGCGAACAGGAAGAACGTGCCGATGATCCCGGCCGTCTTGCCCGCGAAGACCTTGAAGCCGAGGCCGTTGATGATCGCGCCGGCGAGGGGCAGGCACAGGGCCAGCCAGGTGAACGTCTCCGCGGTCTTCATCCCTGCAGCGCCTTCAGCTCGTCGACGTCGATGGGCAGCTTGCGGCGGTAGATCGCGACGACGAGGCCGAGACCGACGCAGACCTCACAGGCCGCGACGACCATCACGATGATCGCGAAGATCTGGCCGTCGCCGTTGCCGTGCATGCGGCTGAAGGCGATCAGCGAGAGGTTCGCCGCGTTGAGCATCAGCTCGAGGCACAGCAGGATCACGAGCGGGTTGCGCCGCACGAGAACCCCGGAGAGGCCGATGCAGAAGATGATCGCGCTGACGGCGAGGTACCAACCGATCGCCATGGCTCAGCGCACGTCCTTCGCGCCGGAGCGCCCGCTGACACCCTCGGCCATCGTGCCGAGGCCCTCGGGCGACAGGAGCTGGGCGACGGAGATGCGGCCCTCGACGAGATCGACGTCGGCGTCGGTCGCGCGGCGACGCGCGAGCACGACGGCGCCGACGGCCGCCATGAGCAGCAGGAACGACGCGACCTCGAAGGCCAGCAGGAAGTCCGTGAGCAGCAGCTTGCCGATCTCGGCGGGCTGGCCGAAGCCGGGCTCGTAGGGCGCGCCCTCCTCGCCGACGGCGCTCAGGCCCGAGCCGAGCGCGGCGATCAGGAGCTCGATGAGCAGCACCACGGCGACCACGACGCTCGCGATTCGCAGGGACCTCGCGCCGGCGGGTGCGATCGGCTCCGCCGAGCCACCCACGTAGGAGACGACGAAGACGTAGAGCACCATCACGGCGCCCGCGTACACGACGACCTGGGCCGCCGCGACGAACTCCGCGCGCAGCAGCAGGAACAGCGCAGCGAGGCACAGCAGGTGCGAGACCAGCGCGAGCACGCTGTAGAAGGGATTGCGCATCGCGATCACGCCGATCGCTCCCGCGATGGCGCCGATGGCGCTGATGAAGAAGAAGACTTCAGCCATGGTTCTGCGGCGGGGGAACCTACTCGCCTTCGGCGCGGAGCGGAGTGCGCTCCAGCGGCTCGGCGAGCAGCATCTCCTTGGTGAAGATCAGGTCAGACCGCTGGTAGTCGGACATCTCGAAGTCGTGGCCCATCGTGATGGCGTCGAACGGGCACGCCACCTCGCAGTAGCCGCAGAAGATGCAGCGGCTGAGGTTGATCTCGTAGACCGCGGCGTACCGCTCGCCCGCGCTCACGCGGTGATCGGCGGTGTTCTCGGCGGCGACCACGCGGATGCAGTCCGCCGGGCAGGCCGCGGCGCACAGGGAGCAGCCGACGCACTTCTCCAGGCCGGTGTCCTCGAAGCGATGCAGGCGGTGACGGCCGCGGAACCGCGGGTACACCGGCACCTTCTCCTCCGGGTAGGAGATGGTCGTCGGCCCCTCGAACACGCGGGCCATCGTCGTCTTCAGGCCGCGCAGCGTCTCGCCGAAGGCGCGATACACACCGCCGGGGCCACCGGGGGTCGGGCCGCGGAGGACCTCGACGATGTCGTCGCCAGGCTCGTACGTCATGTCTCGACCACCAGGATTGCCGTGATGAGGGTGTTGAGCGTCGCGAGCGGGAGGAGGACCTTCCATCCGAAGCTCATCAGCTGGTCGTAGCGCAGGCGCGGAAGCGTCGCGCGGATCCAGATGAAGAAGAAGCAGAGGACCGAGATCTTCGCGATCACGACGATCGGGTCGACCCACGTGGGTGGATCGACGAACGGGAGCATCCAGCCACCGAGGAAGAGCGTCACCGCGAGGCCCGAGAGGATGATGATGTTGAAGTACTCCGCCATGTAGTACGTGGCGAACTTCGACCCGCCGTACTCGGTGTTGTAGCCGCCGACGAGCTCGGCGTCGGCCTCGGTCAGGTCGAACGGCGCGCGGTTCGTCTCCGCGAACGCCGCGACCAGGAAGATCAGGAACCCGACGAACTGCGGGACGATGTACCAGACGCCGTCCTGCGCCTCGACGATCTCCGTCAGGGACAGGGTGCCGGCGGTCATCAGCACGCCGACGACGGCCAGGCCGCCCGCGACCTCGTAGGAGATCAGCTGCGCGGCGGCGCGCATCGCGCCGAGGAACGAGTACTTCGAGCCGGACGCCCAGCCGCCGAGCATCAGCCCGTAGAACGCGATCGCCCCGAAGGCGAAGACGTAGAGGATGCCGATCGACAGGTCGACGCCGTAGAGGCCGACCTCCGTGCCCCCGATGTCGACGGTGTTCCCGAACGGGATCGCCGCCCACGAGGCCGACGCGGTGAGGATCGAGATGATCGGCGCCAGCGCGAAGAGGAAGCCGACCGAGGTCTTCGGGCGGAAGTCCTCCTTCCACAGCAGCTTGCCGATGTCGGCCATCGGCTGCAGCGCGCCGAACGGGCCCACGCGGTTCGGGCCGTAGCGGTTCTGGAAGCGGCCGAGGATCTTGCGCTCGGCGAGCAGGACGATCGGGATCAGCTGGACGCCGACCAGGAAGATGATCACGCCCTTGAGGAGCTGGATCCACCAGGCCTCGTAGAAGCCGACTTCGGCGAGGATCGTCATGCCTTCGTGACCTCCGCGAGCGGCTCGGTGATGGCGGCGGCGGGCGCGGTCTCCAGGCCCTCCTCGATGAAGACGCTGCCCTCGGGCGTGCCGGTCCGCAGATGCGCGATGGCCTCGACGCCGCCGACGGTGATGTGTTCGCCGTGCGCGATGCCGAGCCGCTCGGCGTCGGCGGGCGCGAGCTCGGCGCGCTGCTTGGGCACGAGGAACTGCAGAGCGGGCGAGGCCTCGACCTCGGGCGCCGTCCAGACCGAGCGGAACGTGCCGAGGCGCAGCTTGCCGTTGGGCGACGGTGCCGTGGCGGGCGCGGCCAGCGTGAACGGCGCGCTATCACCGGCGGGGAACGCCGATGCGGCCTCCGTGTCGACCCAGCGCAGGCCAGTGCCGCCGATCAGGTCGAGCGTCAGCCCGGCGTAGAAGGGGACGGCCTCGGTGATCTGCGTGAAGACCATCGGGGCGGTGAGCGCCGCGGGGTCGAGGCCGATCTTCTTGGCCAGCTCGGCGAGCACCTGCCACTCGGCATGGGTATCCCCCGGATGGCCGATCGCCTGGCGCATGCGCTGCAGGCGGCCGTCGGCGTGGGTGAGCGTGCCCTCCTTGGAGGCGGACGGCTCGGTCGGGAAGATCACGGTCGCGTAGTCGCGGACGCCCTCGGTGAGGAATGCGCTGTGCGCGATGACCGTCGAGGCGCGGTCGAGTGCGGACTCCCACGTCGCGCGGTCGGGCAGATCGCGCAGCGGGTCGACGTGCAGGAAGTACAGCGCGGGGAGCTCGCCGGCGGCCGCGGCGGCGGCGATGCCGGGCGTGTCGAGCCCGTCGTCGGCGGGGGTAAGGCCCGGGCCGACACCCGGCAGCACACCGACCTCGCGCAGGCCGCGCGAGTTCGAGCCGGCGGGGATCTGCAGCAGCCCGGCACCGTCGCGGGGCGTCGGGATCAGGCGCGACGCGACGTTCAGCAGGCCGTGCGCGGCGTTCTCGCGCTGCGGGCCGTGCGTGAGGCGCTCGCCCCAGACGATCACGATGTCCTCGCCGGCGTCCTTCAGGAGCGCGGCGACGGCGTCGACCGACTCCTTGTCCGAGCCCGCGGCGCTCGCCAGCGCGGCGATGTCGCCGCCACCGCTGAGCGCGGCGTCGAGCGCGGCGACGAACGCCTCACCGGCGCCCGGCGCGAAGCGCGCGGACACGTGGGCGTTCGCGTCGAGCGACGAGGGGCGGCTCGTGGCCACCGCCAGCTTCAGCGAGTTGCGGCGCACGCCCTTGCGGACCCGGAGGTCCAGGATCGGCATGTCGTCGACGAGCTCGGTGTCGAGGACGAGGACCGCGTGCGCGAACTCCACGTCCGGCACGGAGGCCTGGTTGGCGGGGGCGTTCAGCGCCGCGTGCAGGCTGAGCGGCAGCTTCCCGCCGGAGCGCGAGTCGATATGAGGGCTGTCCAGGCCCTCGCGCACGATGCGCTGGAGGAGGAAGCCCTCCTCGTTCGTGGTCGAGCCGCCGGCGATCGCCCCGACGTTGCCCTTGGCGCGGCCGAGCGCCTTCGACGCCTCCTCGAGCGCGCGCTCCCACGTGACCTCACGCAGGACGCCGCCGTCGCGGATCATCGGCGAGGTGATGCGTTCGTCGACGTGCATCGCCTGGTAGCCGAAGCGCCCGCGATCGCACAGCCAGCCGTCGTCGACCTGCGCGTTGTCCCGCGCGAGGACGCGCAGCACGCGCTCGTCGCGCACGGTGTACGAGACGTTGCACTGGCCGGGGCAGAGGTTGCAGACCGAGCCCGACTGCTCGATGTCCCACGGGCGCGCGCGGAAGCGGTAGGGCCGCGACGTCAGCGCGCCCACCGGGCACAGCTCGATGATGTTGCCGCTGAACGGCGCGACGTACGGGTGGCCGTCGAACGTGCCGACGTACGTGTCCGCGCCGCGTTCGGTGAAGACCAGCTGGTAGTCCTCGGAGACCTCCTGGCTGAACCGCACGCAGCGGTAGCAGAGGATGCAGCGCTCGCGGTCGATCGCGATGAGCGGGGAGAGCGCGAGCGGCTTCTCGAAGTGGCGCTTGGGCTCGACCATCCGCGACTTGCCGCGGCCCCAGCCGTACGAGATGTCCTGCAGCGGGCACTCGCCGCCCTTGTCGCAGACCGGGCAGTCGAGCGGGTGGTTGACGAGCAGGAACTCGACGACCGAGTTCTGCGCGGTCTGCACCTTCTCGGTCTGCGTGTGGACGACCATGCCGTCCTTGACGGGCGTCGCGCAGCCGGCCTGCAGCTTCGGGATGCCCTCGATCTCGACGAGGCACATGCGGCAGGCGCCGACGGGCGCGCCGAGCTTGGGCTCGTAACAGAAGATGGGGATCTCGATGTCGCCGAGCTTCGCGGCGTCGACGAGCATCATGCCCTCGGCGGCCTCGACCTCACGGCCGTCGATCGAGAACGTGATGAGCTTCGGTTCGGGGCGCGGCATCAGGCGACGGCTTCCTCGGGGTACGGATCGGCCTCGCGCGCAAGCTCGATGTGCTCCTCGAACTCCTCGCGGAACTTGTTGACCATCGAGGAGAGCGGCATCGCCATCGCGTCACCGAGCACGCACAGGCAGTTGCCCATGATCTGCTGCTGGACGGACTCGAGGATGTCGAGGTCCATCGGGGTCGCGACGCCGGTGTCGATGCGCTGGAGCATCTTCACCGTCCAGTTCGTGCCCTCGCGACAGGGCGAGCACTTGCCGCAGGACTCGTGCTTGTAGAACTTCGCGAGCTTGAGGGCGACGTCGACGACGCTGTTGCTGTCGTCCACGACGATGATCGCGCCGGAGCCGAGCATCGAGCCGGCCTTCGCCATCGTGTCGAAGTCGTAGGGGAGGTCGAGCTCCTCGGGCGTGAGCACCGGCGAAGACGAGCCGCCCGGGAACCAGAACTTGATCTTGCGCCCCTCGGGGACGCCGCCGGCGAGGCCCTCGATGATGTCGCGCGACTTCATGCCGAGCTCGATCTCGAAGTTGCCGGGGTTCGTCACGTTGCCCGAGACCGACACGAGCTTCGTGCCGGTCGAGTTCTCCGCGCCGAGCTTCGCGTACTCCGCGCCGCCCATCTCGATGATCAGCGGGGCGGTCGCGAGGGTCTCGACGTTGTTGATCAGCGTCGGCCCCTGGTACAGGCCCTGGTTGGCGGGGAACGGCGGCTTCAGGCGCGGGTTGCCGCGGCGGCCCTCGAGCGAATCGAGCAGGCCCGTCTCCTCGCCGCAGATGTACGCGCCGGCGCCGCGGTGGACCCACAGATCCTGCGTGTGGACCGAGCCGAGGATGTTCGCCCCGATGTAGCCGGCGGCGCGCGCCTCCTCGACGGCCTTCTCGAGAATCTCGGCCTGCTCGGCGTACTCACCCCGGATGAAGATGAACGACTTGGTCGCGCCCGCGGCGTATCCCGCGATCAGCAGCCCCTCGATGAGGAGGTGCGGGATCTTCTGCATGAGCTCGCGGTCCTTGAAGGTCCCGGGCTCGGACTCGTCGGCGTTGCAGACGACGTACTTGTCCATCTGCCCCTGGGGCAGGAACGAGATCTTCTTGCCCATCGCGAAGCCCGCGCCGCCGCGGCCGCGGAGGTTGGACTGCAGCAGCTCCTCGGTCACGCCCTCGGGCGGCATCTGAAGCGCCTTCTTCAGGTTCTCGTAACCGCCGCGCTTGAGATACACGTCAAGCGTGTTCAGGCCGGGCTCGTCGATGTCCTTGAAGATGAGATGGGGGCTGCTCATCCGTTGGCCTCCGGGTCGACGGAGGGCCGCTTCAGCAGCTGCTTCTCCGGCAGGGGCTCCTCGCCCTTGCGAATCTGATCCACCAGCGTCGGCACCTCATCGAGGCTGATCGGGCCGACGTACGTGCCGTCGATCGACGCCATCGGTGCGATGTCGCAGGCGCCGAGGCACTCGAAGCCCCGCGCGTGGACGTCGTCGCCCTCGTTCAGCTCGCCCTGGATCGCATCCAGCAGGGCGTCGGCCCCGTTCAGCGAGCAGCTGATGTTCGTGCAGACGTAGACGCGACACCGGCCGACGGGCTTGGTGTCGAGCATGTCGTAGAAGGACGCGACCGCGATCAGGTACGCGGGCGTGAGCTGCATGACGCAGGCGACCTGCTCGATGGCCGTCGGCGAACACCAGCCGTGCACGCGCTGGGCGGCGGCGAGGGCCGGGATCGACGCGGACTTCGGATCTGGGTACCGGGGCAGCAGGCCCTCGATCTCGGCGCGCAGCGCCTCGGGGACCGGCGTCGTGGCCGGGTCGGGGATCGTCGCCGGGTCCTTCGTCAGGTCCACCGGGTCGTCCCAGCCGGGGACGCGCGAGCCGTCGGCGTAGCGCGGCGCCTCGTCCTTGAACGCGGCGATCCGCTGCTGCGTCGGCGCGGCGGGCACGATCTCCGCCGGCGGGGTCGCGATCGGCACGACGGGGTTGAAGATGTTGTCGCGGGTGGTCGCGTCGCTCATGGCTAGCGGTCGATCCCTCCGAGCACCGGGTCCATCATCGCCAGCGTGGCGATGAGGTCGGCGATGTACGTGCCGCGCGTCATCGGCGCGGTGGCCTGCAGGTTCACGAACGAGGGGTCGCGCATGTGCACGCGCGCGGGCTTGCTCGAGCCGTCGGCCCGGACGAAGCAGCCCAGCTCGCCGCGCGGCGACTCGACCGGGAAGTAGCACTCGCCCTCCGGGACCCGGAAGCCCTCGGTGACGAGCTTGAAGTGGTGGATGAGCGCCTCCATCGAGGTGCCCAGCTCATGGCGCGGCGGCAGCGCGACCTTGCGGTCGTCGACGATGTGCCGGCCCTCGGGCAGCCCCTCGAGCGCCTGCTCGATGATGCGCGTGGACTGCTCCATCTCGGCGAGCCGCACCGCCATGCGATCCCAGTTGTCGCTCTCGGTGCCGACCGGGATCTTGAACTCGAAGTCCTCGTACGAGCAGTACGGCGCGGCCTTGCGCAGATCCCACGGGTTGCCCGACGCGCGGAGCAGCGGCCCGGTGACGCCGAGGGCCAGCAGCTCCTCCTCGCCGAGCGGGCAGATGCCCTTGAGACGCTGGAGCGCGATCTCGTTCTTGTAGAGCATGTCGCGGTACTGGCCGACGCGCGTGGGCATGATGTCGACGAACTCGCGGACCTTCTCGGCCCAGCCGCGCGGCACGTCCTCGATGACGCCGCCGACCTGGAAGTAGCGCGTGTGCATGCGCTGGCCGGTCGACTGCTCGAAGAGGTCAAGGATGCGCTCGCGCTCGCGGAAGCAGAACCAGAACATCGACATCGCGCCGAGGTCCAGCGCGCTGGTCCCGAGCCACACGAGGTGGCTCATGATCCGGTTGAGCTCCATGTGGATCACGCGCAGGTACTGGGCGCGCTTGGGGACCTCGATGCCCAGCAGCGTCTCGACCGAGCCGCAGTACGCGTACGCGTTGAAGAAGTACGCGAGGTAGTCCATCCGCTCGACGACGGGGATGGCCTTCCAGTAGCTCTTCTGCTCGGCGGTCTTCTCGATGCCGGTGTGGACGTAGCCGATGATCGGCTTCAGATCGACGACGACCTCGCCCTGCAGCGTCACCAGCAGGCGCAACACCCCGTGCGTAGCCGGGTGGTGCGGGCCCATGTTGATGGTGAGCAGCTCGTGCTCGGAGCCGTCGGGCGACTCGATGCGCTCGAGGCGGCCCTCCATCGTGATGGAGTCCTCCTGCTGGCGGTAGTCGGAGCTGGCGGCCATCTACTTCCCCTGCCCGGTCGGGTCGGCGTCGATGCCGAGGGTGTAGTCCGTGCCCTTGGCCGCGTCCTGCGTGAAGAGCACCGGCTCGCCGCCGACGGGGAAGTCGCGGCGCTGCGGGTACCCCTCGTAATCCTCGGGCATCAGGATGCGGCGGAGGTCCGGGTGGCCCTCGAAAACCACGCCGAACATGTCGTAGACCTCGCGCTCCTGGTGGTTCGCGGTCGGCCACTCCGGGGTCACGGTCGGGACGACGGCGTCCGCGGTCGGGACGCGCAGCTTGATCGTGATCCGGTCGACCTTCTTCATGTCGAGCAGCTCGTAGTGGACGCCGAGGCGCGGCTCCTCGGGGAAGTAGTCGACCCCGTGGACGCTCATGAGCGCCGTGAAGCCCTTGTCCTTGAGCTGCTGCAGGACCCAGCCGACCTTGCCCGGCGCGACGACGATCGTGCCCTTGCCGTGAGCGTGCAGGGTGTCGAGGACGGCATCGCCGTCCAGGTCCCGCAGCTCCCCTGCAAGCAGCTCGAGGCCGGTGGCGTCAGGCACCGTCGCCCTCTTGCCCGGATGCGACCGCGGCGGCTTCTGCCTCGCCGGGGATCGGATCGAGCGCCACCGGTGCAGCTGCCGATGGGTCGGTCAGGGATGCGGGAAGCTCGTAGCCGGGCAGCAGCTCGGCGGTCTTCTCGGCGTCGTAGCGCGCGCGCCAGCCCTGATCCGGATTGTCCTGGATCATCTTGCGCAGCTTGAGGATCGCGTGCGCGAGAGCTTCGGGGCGCGGCGGGCAGCCGGGCACGTGGATGTCGACCGGCATGAACTTGTCGGCCGGGACGACGGCGTAGTTGTTGAAGACGCCCATCGACGACGAGCAGGCGCCCATCGCGATCGCCCACTTGGGCTCGAGCATCTGGTCGTACACGCGGCGGACGACGGGGGCCATCTTGATCGAGACGCGGCCCGAGAGGATGAGGATGTCCGCCTGGCGCGGGCTGGCGCGGAACGCCTCGAAGCCGAAGCGCGCGATGTCGACGCGCGAGGCGA
Organism: Solirubrobacteraceae bacterium; assembly: GCA_016462625.1. The sequence continues at coordinate 52,983 of JAEMSV010000008.1, forward strand.
CGATCGACATCATCTCGATCGCGCAGCACGCCAGGCCGAACGTGGCCGGGAAGAGCGCGTTGGACGCGGCCCACGCGCCGGCCTTGTTCAGCGTCGTCGTGAGCAGGCGCGACTCGACGTACTCCTCGAGCTCCTGGCCCGCGAGGTCACCACGCAAGAAGTCCCGCGCGCGACGCTGCTCGATCTTCAGGTCGTACGGGGTGGCGGGCTCAGCGCCGAACGGGGCGCCGATGGCGCCGGCCTTGGAGCGGATTACGTCCAATTGAGGGCTCCTCGCCGCCAGACGTACACGAAGGCGACGGTCAGAAGGACGATGAAGACCGAGATCTCGATCAGCGCGAAGGTGCCGAACGAGGCGAGCTGGATCGCCACCGGGAAGAGGAACACGACCTCGAGATCGAACAGGATGAAGAGCATCGCGATCAGGTAGAAGCTGATCCCGAACTTGAAGTTGTGCTTGACCTCGGAGGGCAGCCCGCACTCGTACGGGTCGGACTTGTGCGGCACGTTGCGCTTCGGTCCCAGGAGCTTGTTCGCGTAGGCGAACAGCAGGCCGATTCCGGTCCCAAGGACGATGAAGACAAGTGCGGGGAGATACGAGCGAAGCACGGGGGGACCACCGTTCTATCACCCTTTGTGACAGGGTGATACTTAGTGCCGGACAGCACGACGGAAATCGCCGAGGCGGCAGCCTGGATCGTGGCCATTGTGAACGCCCTCGCGGCGGTCGTCGGCGCGTACCAGTGGTGGCGCGTCGCGCCGAGCCCGCTCTTCTGGGCGCTGGCCCGCGCTGGGCAGGCGCTCGCCATCGGCCAGGCGCTCCTCGCGGGCGGGTTGTGGATCGGCGGCTTCGAGCCGGGCAACGACCTGTACTGGTTGTACGCGGTGCTGCCCGTGGCGGTCGGTTTCGTCGCCGAGGGGATCCGGATCGCGTCCGCGCACGAGGTGCTGGAGAAGCGCGGGCTCGAGGATGCCGCGGCGGTCGGCGAGCTCGCCGAGGCCGACCAGAAGTCGGTGGTCATCTCGATCATGCGCCGTGAGCTCGGGGTCGCGGCACTCGCCGCCGGCGTGGTCGCGTTCCTCGCGCTCCGCGCGGTCATCGAAGTCTGAGAAGACTGCAAGACTCGGCCGTATGGGTCGAGAGCCGAACAAGTGGTGGACGCTGACCGCGGTCAGCGTGGCCATCTTCATGCTGCTGCTGGACATCACGGTGGTGAACGTCGCGCTGCCGGACATCCAGAGCGATCTGGATTCGTCGTTCGATGACCTGCAATGGGTCGTCGACGCCTACTCGCTGACGCTCGCCGCGTTCCTGCTGACCGCCGGCTCGGCCGCCGACCGGATCGGGCGTCGCTCGGTCTTCATCGCGGGCCTCGTCGTCTTCTGCCTCGCGTCGATCGCCTGCGGGCTGTCCCACACGCCGCTGATGCTGAACCTCTCCCGAGGGGTCCAGGGGGTCGGCGGGGCGATGATGTTCGCGACGTCGCTGGCCCTCATCGCCCAAGCGTTCCACGGCAAGGACCGCGGCACGGCGTTCGGCGTGTTCGGCGCGGTGACGGGCGGCGCGGTGGCGGTTGGCCCGCTGGTCGGCGGCGCGATCGTCGAGGGGATCGGCTGGGAGTGGGTCTTCTTCATCAACGTGCCGATCGGGATCCTCACCGTGGTGGGCACGCTGCTGTACGTCCGCGAGTCCCACGACCCGACGCCGGGCCGGATGGACATCCCGGGCTTCGCGACGTTCTCCGCGGCGCTCTTCCTCTTGGTGTTCGCGCTGGTGCGCGGCAACAGCGAGGGCTGGGGGAGCCCGCTGATCGTCGGCTTCCTGGTCAGCTCCGTGGTGCTGCTGGCCGCGTTCGTCGCGATCGAGATGCGCGCGGAGCACCCGATGCTCGATCTGTCGCTGTTCCGCAACCGGTCGTTCGCGGGCGCGGCGATCGTGGCCTTCTGCCTGTCGGGCTCGATGTTCTCGATGTTCCTGTACCTCACCCTGTACATCCAGAACGTGCTCGGGTACTCGCCGCTGGAAGCGGGCGTGCGGTTCCTCCCGGTGACGCTGCTCTCGTTCTTCGTGGCGCCGATCTCGGGGCGGCTGTCCGCGCGGGTCCCGGTCCGGCTGCTGCTCGGGACCGGGCTGCTGCTGGTCGGGGTCGGCCTGCTGGCGATGACCGTCATCGACGCCGACTCCGAGTGGACCGCGCTGCTCCCGGGCTTCCTGTTCTGCGGGGTCGGGATCGGCCTGACGAACCCGCCGCTGGCCTCGACGCAGGTCGGCGTGGTCCATCCGCGGGAGAGCGGGATGGCGTCGGGCATCGGCAACACGTTCCGTCAGGTGGGGATCGCGACGGGGATCGCGGCGTATGGGGCGATTTTCGAGCACACGGTGGTGTCGAAGACGCCACGCGTGCTGGGGCAGGCTGCCAGTGACCTCCCGGCTGAGGTCCTGGCCAGCGGCCGGGTCGGTGAGTTCCACAACGCGGCGCTCGAGCAAGCGGCTCGGGTGGGCTTCACGGGCGCCCTCAGCGATCTCCTGGTGATTGCCGCGGTCGTGGCGCTCCTCGGCTCAGTCGCCGGCTACGCCCTCGTCCGCCAGAGCGACTTCGTGGTCCCACCCGACGCCCCCGGGGGGTGAGTTTCCGGATCGGGGCGCCTAGAAGTCGCGATGCGACTTCAAATCGACCCGATCCGTCCCGACGCCCTGGTGGCGGCTCGTGCTGCCACCCAGCATGGAGTCATCACCTTCGAGGAGCTGCTGGCCTGTGGGCTGACGCAGGCCGGGATCCAGCGGCGCGTGCGCGCCGGGCTCCTGCACCGGCTGTACCGCGGCGTCTTTGCGGTCGGCCACCCCGGGCTGAGTGCCGAAGGCCTCAGGCTCGCAGCGGTGCTGGCGTGCGGCGAGCAGGCCGCGCTCAGCCACGTGTCGGCGGCCGCCGAGCTGGGCGTGCGGCCTCGGCGGGGCGGGCTGATCGACGTGACGGTCCCCACCCGGAACGGCCGGGCCGCGCCCCGGGGCGTCCGGCTGCACCGGGTGGGCGAGCTGCCCGTCGACGAGGTGATCGCGCGCGGGCGCCTGCGCCTCACCTCAGCGGCACGGACGTTCGTCGACTGCTCCGCATCGCTCCACCCACGGGAGATCGCGCTGATGCTCGACGAGGCGTGGCCCCGGCACCTCATCGACTGGAAGGCGATCGAGCGGGCGATGGCTCGCCCGCGGCCCGGGGTGGCGCCGCTTCGCCGCGTGATCTCCGGCCACGTTCCCGGCACGACCAAGACCCGGACGAAGGCCGAGGAGCGGCTGCGACGGCTCGTTCTCGCGTCGGTGCTGCCGGCGCCCGAGGTCAACGTGCCGCTTGGTCCCTGGGAGGTCGATCTGCTCTGGCGCGACTGGTGGCTCGTGGTCGAGGTCGACAGCGCGGGATACCACGGGAGCCCGTGGGCGCAGGCCCGAGACGCGCGCAAGGACGAATGGCTCATGGAGCGCGGGTTCCGGGTGCTGAGGATCCCGAGTCGCCACCCGGCGACGCAGCCGGAGCTGGTGGTGGCCCTGATCGCGGCTGCGCTGCGCATCGGGTCGAGTTGAAGTCGGCATGCGACTTCAGATCGACCCGATCCGGAACCGGGTCAGGCGAGCGTGCGGTAGGTGCCGTCGGCGAAGACGAGCGGTGGCTTCGTGGGGTCGGTGTAGGTCCCCAGCACCTCGCCGATCCCGATCGTGTGGTCGCCGCCCGGGATCAGCTCCCGCAGCGAGCATGCGATCCACGCAGCCGCCCCGTCGAGCACCGGCACGCCGTGCTCCTCGGTGTGGGTGACCGCGCGGAACTTCTCGGCGGGCAGCGCCTTGGACGCGAACACGGCCGCCAACTCAGCTTGGTCGGCCGCCAGCACATTGACCGCGAAACGCTCCGACTCCCGCACCGCCGGCAGCGTGCGTGACGTGTTGTCGAAGCAGACGAGCAGCAGCAGCGGCTCGAGCGACAGCGAGGAGATCGCGTTGGTGGTGAGGCCTGCGGGCCCGCCGGGGCCGGTCGTCGTCACCACCGTCACGCCGGTCGGGAACCGGCCGATGGCGTCGCGGAACGCCCGCGGGTCGGCGCCGGTCATCGCTTCGTCACCGTCAGCTCGCCCCACATCCCGAGGTCGTCGTGGTTGGAGATCGTGCACGCCAGGCGGTAGGTCCCCGGGGACAGCCGGACCGTCCCGGAGACGGTCTTGTGCGGCCCGGCGGTCGGGGTGCCGCCGACCGTCCGCTCGGGGGTCGCAGGATCCTGCCGGGGGAGCTCCACGCGGAGATTGTGGTTCAGGCGGCCCGTGTTCCGCGCTGTGATGCGGACCTCCCCAGCGGGCACCGTGACCTTCTGGGGGAGGATCCGGTACTCGTCGAGGGTGACGCGGAGGTGCCCGTCTTGCGCGCGCGTCGGTTCCTCACCGCAGCCGGGCAGGGTGGCGGCGACGACCGCGAGGACGAACATGAGGACGGGACGACGAGGCATCGAGGGGCCCATCATGCCTATAGTCTGCGCCGCCCATGACGCGCCGCATTCTGATCCCCGTAACCGCTGTCGTCGCCGCGCTGGCCCTCTCGGCCTGCGGGACGGAGAACGTCGAGACGTCCGACATCGAGCCGCAGTACCAGGCCGGCGCGGACCTCTTCGTGGAGAACTGCTCGGGCTGCCACACGCTGAGCTCGGTGGGCGCCGAGGGCTCGGCGATCAAGATCAACAACCGCGAGCGCGTCGATGGTCCGAACTTCGACCAGCGCGCGGAGACGAAGGACCAGGTCCTCTACGCCATCCGCAACGGCGGGTTCTCCGGCGCGATCATGCCCGAGAACATCGTCACCGGCCCCGAGGCTCAGGAGCTCGCCGCGTTCCTGGCCAAGTACGCCGGTGCCGACAAGCCGGCGGCTGTCAGCCCCACCGGCTGACGCGCTGCATCCTCCGGGCGTCGTAGGGTCAGGCCGATGCTCGATCTGCGGCTGATCCGCAAGGACTCCGACGGCGTGCGCGCCGCGCTCGCCCGCCGAGGCGAGGGCGCCGAGGACCGCGTCGACGAGGTGCTCGCGCTGGACGAGCGCCGACGCGCGCTCCTGCCGGAGCTCGAAGGCCTCCGTGCGCAGCAGAACGATGCCAATCAGGCGATCGCCCGCGCGAAGAAGGAAGGCGGCGATGCCGACGCGGCCATCGCCACGATGCGCGAGGTCGCGTCGAAGGCCAAGGCGCTCCAGGAGGAGCTGCAGCAGGTCGAGGCCGACCTCGAGCCGAAGCTGGCCTCCCTGCCGAACCTGCCCGACCCGACCGCCGCCGAGCCCGAGGACGAGGTCGTCCGGGAGGTGGGCACCAAGCTGGAGCCGGGCTTCGAGCCGAAGGACCACCTCGAGCTCGCCGGTGAGCGCATCGACATGGAGCGCGGCGCCCGGCTGTCCGGCGCGCGCTTCGCCTACCTCCGTGGGGAGCTCGTCTTCCTCGAGCTCGCGCTGGTGCGCTGGGCGCTGGAGAAGCTCCGTGGCCACGGCTTCGAGCCCGTCATCCCGCCGGTGCTCGTCCGCGAGCAGGCGCTGTTCGGGACCGGCATGCTGCCCGACACCGAGCAGCAGCTCTACCAGCTGCCCGAGGACGATCTGTACCTCGTCGGCACCAGCGAGGTCGCGCTGGCTTCCCTGCACGCGGGCGAGATCGTCGACGAGCTGCCGCTGCGCTACGCCGGGTTCTCCCCGTGCTTTCGCCGCGAGGCCGGAGCCGCGGGCAAGGACACGCGCGGGATCTTCCGGGTGCACCAGTTCGACAAGGTCGAGATGTTCACGTTCGTCGAGCCGAGCCAGTCACAGGCCGAGCACGAGCGGATCCTCAGCATCGAGGAGGAGATCCTCAGCGAGCTCGGGCTGGCCTACCGCGTCGTCAACATCGCGGTGAACGACCTCGGCGCGAGCGCCGCGAAGAAGTTCGACCTCGAGGCGTGGCTGCCGGGCCAGGGCCGCTACCGCGAGCTGACGTCCTGCTCGAACACGACCGACTTCCAGGCGCGCCGGCTGGAGATCCGGTACCGGCCGGAGGGCGGGAAGCCGGCGACGCTGCACACGCTCAACGGCACCGCGGTCGCGGTCGGCCGGACGCTCGTCGCGCTGCTGGAGACCGGGCAGCAGCAGGACGGCAGCGTCGTGCTGCCCGAGGTGCTCACGGCGTATGGCGCGCCGGCCCGGCTCGATCCGGCGCGCTGAACCGGGTCACTGGACGACGATCGACGCGGTCTTGGCCGCGCCGCGGTTTCCGTCCAGGTCGGACACCTTGAGCGTCGCCGTGTACGTGCCCGCGGCCAGGCGCGCGTACGGGGAGGGGCAGGGGAACCAGCCGCAGCTGCCCGAGGTCTCTGCGACGGCGAGGAGTCCGAAGGCATTCGTGGTGGCCCCGGCCGGCTGCGGCTCGACGACACCGCGCGAGGTGATCACGAGTGTGCTTCCGCGCCGGATCTCCAGCTCAGTGAACGACCACTCATCGACGCCATACTCGAGCCGGGCTGTCGTGGTGGCGCTCGGCGTTCCGCTTCGCAGGATCTTCGCCTTGTCGAATCGGACTCCGGTGAGCGTCGGTGGCGTGGTGTCGGCAGGCCTCGGGCCGAGGGTGCTCACGACGACGCCCGCTGTGGAGTCGACGGAGACCGTCTGGGCGCGGGCGGATCCGCTGAACCGCGCCGTGGTGGCGACGCGCAGGGGCGTGCCGTCGGGCGCGACGAGCCGCGCGGCAGAGAGCCGAAGATCGGTGGTCCCGGGTGCATTGGCGCTGGCCAGGTACGGAATGCTCGCGTGGGGCGGGGCCGAGATGTTTAGCGAGTTCGTGTTCTGCCAGAACGACGCGGTGGCGACGGCGTCGATCGCGCCGTCGCCGGTGAGTTCGCCGGTTGCGAACACCTCTGTCTGGCCGCCGAGACTTGCGTACAGCGTGATGCGACGTGCCGCCGAGCCGAGTTCGAGGAAGGGGCTTGTGGACGACGACAGCGAGATGCCGGTTGCCCCGTGTGGTGCGCCCGTTGTCGCGCGGACGCTCTGATCCTCGACGCCGTCACCGTTGAAGTCCCCGATGGACTTGGCCCACTCGGACCCGGCCAGGGTGACGCCGGCGGCCCCGAGCGACGGGAGGTCGGCGGAGAATGCTTGCGGACGACCGAGGAGCACGGTGTCCTGGGTCCCGCTGGTGATGATCACCTCGTCGCGCCCGTCGCGGTTGGCGTCGCCGAACCTGCGGACCCTGAGGCCCGAGGTGTCGCCGATCATGCGGGAGTCCCACACGAACAGTCGGTCCGGGTCGGTGCTCAGGTCGATCGTCCCGCCGCCCTCACGACCGAAGGTGATGCTGACGCCGGGGCGGATCGCGGACGCCGCAGCCCCCTTGGGTCGATAGGTGACCGGGATGGCGATGTCGTCGAGGCCGTCCCCGTTGAAGTCCCCGGCCCCAGTGGGGTTCCCCGCCAGCCGGACGATCGGGCTGGGGCCGGCCGGGCCGCCGGTGACCCGCAGGCCGTCTGGCCCGAGAGATCCGAGCGAGACGGGCGTCGTCGCGGTCCGCCCGAACACGATCTTGGCGACGCCGTCGCCCTCGGTAATCCCGATGTCGTCACGGCCATCGCCGTTGACATCGCCCAGTGCGCCCCAGCGGCGGGCCAGCGTCCCGTCCGTCCCGGCGAGGCCGAAGCCCCGGCTGCCCAGGGATGTGACGTCGAGGGTCCCGGGTGAGGCGGCACCGAAGACGACCCAGCCAGTGCTGCGCTGGCCGGGCTGGAGGACGAGGTCCTCTCGCCCGTCGCCGTTGACATCACCGGCGTTCAGTACCTCTCCGAGGCTGCCCTTGATGGTGGTGTGCGGTGTGCCGAGGAGCGGGGTGGGGGCGGCGCCGGCGGCTGGGGCGAGCGCGAGGGCACCCGCCGCGACGGCGGTCGCAGCGGCGAGGCGGAGGATCGACATGGCGTACACCGTACGGTCGCTGTGCGGCGCCGTGGTGAACGCCGTTCGCGGTCAGCCCAGCCGCGCCGCGATCGCCCGTCCCGCGGTCCGCCCGGAGAACAGGCAGCCGCCGACGAACGTCCCCTCCAGCGAGTTGTAGCCGTGCATTCCTCCGCCGCCGAACCCGGCGACCTCGCCCGCGGCGTACAGCCCGGGCAGCGGCTCGCCGCTGGCAGCGGACAGGACCTGGCCAGACAGGTCTGTATGAAGGCCCCCCAAAGTCTTCCTGGTCAGGATGTTCAGCCGGACGGCGATGAGCGGCCCGGCGTCCGGGTCGAGCAGCCGATGGGGCGTGGCGACGCGGCTGATCCGGTCGGGCAGGTACCGGCGGGCGCCGCGGATCGCGGTGACCTGGGCGTCCTTGCTGTACGGGTTGGCGATCTCGCGGTCGCGCGCGACGACCTGCGCCTCGACCTCCGCGAAGTCCAGCAGCGGCTCGTCGGTGAGCGCGTTCATGCCCTCGACGAGCGAGCGGAGGTCGTCGCGCACGACGAAGTCCTCGCCGTGATCCATGAACTTCTGCACAGGGCCCGGCGCGCCGCGACCGAGGCGGGTCTTGGCCAGCAGCTTGATGCTCTTGCCCGTGATGTCGGGGTTCTGCTCGGAGCCCGAGAGCGCGAACTCCTTCTCGATGATCTTGCGGGTGAGCAGGAACCACGTGTGGTCGTGGCCGGTGTGGCCGATGTGCTCGAGCGTCGCGAGCGTGTCGAACCCGGGGAAGAGCGGCGGCGGCAGCCGGGTCCCGGTCGCGTCAAGCCACAGCGACGAGGGGCCGGGGATGATCCGGATGCCGTGGCGGCTCCAGACCGGCGCCCAGTTGCGCAGCCCCTCGACGTAGTGCCACATGCGGTCGCGGTTGATCAGGCTGGCGCCGGCCTGCTCGCTGATGCCGAGCATGCGCCCGTCGACGTACGCGGGCACGCCGCTGATCATCGACTTCGGGGCCGAGCCGAGCCGTGCGGGCCAGTTCTCGCGGACGAGGTCGAAGTTCGCGCCGATCCCGCCGGAGGTCACCAGCACCGCCTGGGCGCTCGCCTCGAAGGTCCCGACGACCTCCCGGGAGCTGTCCTCGCCGCGGGCGGCTGTGCTCGGGGCGAGCAGCGAGCCGCGGACGCCGTCGATCGCGCCGCCGTTCGTCGTGAGCTCGTCGACCTGGTGGCGGAACGCGAGCGTCACGAGCCCGCGGCGCTCGGCCTCGCGGACGCGCCGTACGAACGGCTCGAGCAGGCCAGGGCCGGTGCCCCAGGTGATGTGGAAGCGGGGCACCGAGTTGCCGTGCCCGCCGGCGAGGCCACCGCCGCGCTCGGCCCAGCCGGGCGAAGGGACGAGCTTCACGCCCTGCTCGATCAGCCAGTCGCGCTTCTCCTCGGTGGCGAAGCGGACGTAGGCCTCGGCCCACTTGCGCGGCCACTCGTCCTCGGGCCGGTCGAACTGCGCGCTGCCGAGCCAGTCCTGCCAGGCCAGGTCGAAGGAGTCGCGGATCCGGACGCGGCGCTGCTCGGGGGTGTCGACGAGGAACAGGCCTCCGAGCGACCAGAACGCCTGGCCGCCGAGGGACGCCTCGGGCTCCTGGTCGAGGAGGAGGACGCGGCGGCCGGCGTCGGCGAGCTCGGCGGTGGCGACGAGCCCGGCGAGGCCCGCGCCGACGACGATGACGTCGGCCTCGCGGGCGGAATGATTCGAGGGCGGCATGTCAGATGAACGGTAGCGTACATTCAACATGCCGCCCCGAGCGGCTCGAAGCTACTGCACGACGATCGTCGCGGTCTTCGCTCCCGAGCGGTTGCCCGCCATGTCGGTTGCACGGAGCGTCGCGGTGTAGAGCCCTGCGGGCAACCGCTCGGCGATGTATGGCCGCTGCTCGCACAGCAGGCACCCCACGATGCGGTTCGCGTCGAACCAGAAGCTGTTGGCCGTGACCGCCGCCGTCGGCGCCTGCGCCGTGACCGTTACGCCCGACGTGCCGACGAGCGTCGTGCCCCGCCGGATCTGAAGCTCGAGGTAGGCCGTCTCGTCGACGGCGTAGCGGAGCTTCGCCTGGCTGAGGAGGCCGCACGGCGACGGGCAGCTGCGGATGATGACGCTGCGGTCGAACCCGACGTTCGACAGCACCGGCGGCGCCGTGTCCGGGGTGGCACGCGGGGCGATGTCCGCGACGATGACGCCGTCAGGGGTGGTCGCCACGACCTGCCTGCGGCTCCCGGTGCGGAAGCGCAGGGTCCCGACGACCCGGGACTCGTCCGGGAGCCCTTCCACCCGGGTGCCGTTCAGGCGCAGGTCGAGCTTCCCGGGCGTCGCCGTGCCCGGGATGACGTACGCCAGGGACGCCGCGCTGGGCGCCTGGATGAACTCGGTCGATGTGCGCGAGGGGTAGAGCACCGACTCGCCGAGGTCGGCGCGCCCGTCTGCGGTGGCGTCGCCGATCGCACGGCTGTCGAGCAGGGTCCCGAGGCTTGCGGTGATCTCGAGCCGGCGGTTGGCGGCGTCGACATCGAGGAGCGGCGCGCTGGTCGACGTGAGCGCGACGGACCGGCGCGAGGTCGAGTACTCGGACACCATCTGGTCGGTGAGCCCATCGCCGCTGATGTCTCCGACCGGCGTCAGGGCGCTCGAGCTGGCCGGCAGCGCGAGCGCCGCGCTCCCGGGGGACCGCAGGTCGATCGCACCGCTGGTGGTCCGGCCGTAGACGACGAACGGCCGAGTGCCGGTCCGGACCAGGACGTCATCGCGGCCGTCGTGGTTGACGTCTCCGAACGCGTCGAGGGCGTACGGCGCCGTCGCGTCGTCCCCCGCGAGGAGGAAGCCCGGCAGGGACGGATCGCCCACGGGGAGGGTGCCGCCTGTCGCTCGGCCGAAGATCACGCCGACGGTGCTGCGCGCGCGCCACGCGGGGGGCGGGGCGGTGTAATAGCCGACGGCACCGATGTCGTCGCGCCCGTCGCCGTTGACGTCGCCGACGCGCGAGAGCCGGTCGACGCGGAACCCGTTCGTGCTGGCCGACGGAATGGTCAGCCCCGCGGTCCCGATCGACCCGAGGTCGACGGTGCCCGCGCCGCGGCCGAACACGATGGTGAGCCCGATCGCGATGTCGTCGCGACCGTCGCCGTTGACGTCTCCGATGGGCATGACGCGGCTGTCGCAGTTGTTGGGGAGACCGGTGATCGTCAGGCCGCGTGCGCCGGGCGCCGTCGCATCGACGGTTGCGGCGGCGTCGGCGCCGAAGACGATCGTCGCCGTGGAGCCGCAACTCGCGGGGATGAATCCGAGGTCCTCGCGGCCGTCGCCGTCGACGTCGCCGGGCGTGGACGTGTCGCTGTAGGTCCAGGCGCTGGTGATCTTGGTGTGGGGCGTCGCGACGAGCGGGGGCGGCCCCGCGCTGGCGGCGGCCGGGGCGATGAGGGCCGCGGCGAGGGTGATCGCGGCCGAGTTCCGAAGCGGTGACATGGTCCGCAACGTACGCCGTACGAGTCGGCGGTTGGTGAATGCGGTTCGCGGCGAGGTTCTTCGTGATCTGCGCGAACCTGCTGGGCGGCTTTCAGGGGACGCCGGGGCACGACTCGTTCCTGCTCGAGGTGCTCGCCGCGCCCGTCGCAGCCGTCCGCTGAACCCCTCCGGGTGCAACTTTCGTTGCAGATTTGCAGCGGTTTCCGGCTAGCGTGGCGCGTTCGCTCGGGCCTCCCGAGCGTCCTCCTCCATGCCGAATCCCCGTCGTCACCGCCGTCTGGCGGCCCTGCTGCTCACGCTTGCCGTGCCGTTCTTCGCGTGGGCGCTCCTGCCGCTCGGCGCGCAAGGTGCAGACCAGGGCTCGCTCGAGAACCAGATCAGCTCGTCGAAGGCCCGCGAGGGCCGGCTCGAGAGCGCCGCCGCGAAGCTCGGGCGCCTCGAGCAGGCCGCTGCGCGAGGCGTCGCGAAGATGCAGGCGCGCCAGGCCAAGGTGCAGGCCGAGCTCGACGCGTCCGAGGCGCGGCTGGCGACGACCGAGGCCGCGCTGGCCGAGCAGCGCGCCCGTTACACCCGGCTGCGCACGCGCCTCGTCGACGATCGCGAGCAGCTCGGCGACATGCTGCGGGCCGCGTACGTCGACTCGCCTCCCGACGTCATCACCGTCCTCATGGAGGCCAAGGGCTTCGAGGACCTCCTCACGCGCGTGGAGTTCGCCAAGCGGGTGCAGAAGGCCGGCGCGAGCGTCGTGGAAGCGGTCCGCAACGGCCGTAACGACGCCAAGCGCCAGCGGCGCTCGCTCGCCAGGACGGCCGGGAAGCAGCGGGAGGTCACCGAGACCGTCCGCCGCCAGCGCGACGCCGTCGCCCAGATGGCCGCCGCGGTCCAGGCCCGTCAGAACGCGCTCGCGCAGGCGCGCGCGGCCCGGCTGCAAGCGCTGCGCGCGACCCGCGGCAGTCGCCAGCGCGCCGAGAAGACCCTGAAGAAGCTGCTCGCCGCGCAGGCGAAGGCCGCAGTCGACAAGCGCGGCCCCGGCGGGCCGTGGGCGATCCCATGGTCGATCGTGCAGTGCGAGTCCGGTGGGCAGAACCTGCCGCCAAACTGGGCCGGCGCGTCGGGCTACTACCAGTTCATGCCAGCCACCTGGGCGGGCATGGGCGGCAGCACCAAGCACGCCTACCAGGCGAGCAAGGGCGAGCAGGACCGGCTCGCGGCGAAGCTGTGGAACAACGGCGCGGGCGCCCGGAACTGGGACTGCGCCGCGATCGTCGGGATTCTCTGACCATTCCGTTGAGGGTTGCCGGGCTGGTGCGGCCCTGCTTAGGGTGGATCAGGGAAGGAGGTCGTACGCATGGGTGCGAACACCGGGCGCGAGCTCGGCGGAGCGGTCAAGAAGTCGGTCGTGGCGGACTACGACCGGCTCGTCGTCGCAAGGTTCTGCGGCTGGACGCTCGTGGGCCTGGCCGCCGTCGGGGCGCTGGCGGTCGGCGGTGCGGTCGCGGTCGGCGAGGAGCCCAGTCCAGCCGGTTGGATCAGCGTCATCGTCGGCATGGTCAGCGGGCTCGCTCTGTTGCGGTGGGGATCGCGTCTGCCCCTCGTGGTGAGCCTCGCGATCCCGTTCTGGGCCGCCGGGCTGATCTCCCTGACCGTCCTGGTGGGGCCTGGTGAGGCGCGGGTGGTGCTGGTCGTGCCGGTGCTGTGCCTGGCCTACGTCGGCCGAACGCGGCTCACGATCGCGCTCACCGCGTCGATCGGTGTCGTGTACGCGGTGGCGCTGCAGGTCAACGACGATCTCGCCGTGACGCGGCCGCTCGCCTCGTGGGTGTCGCTGATGGCCGCGGTCACTGCGTCGGCCTACCTGATGCATCGCATTCGCAAGGGCGCAGACGCCGAGGCCGGAGCGCTGATCTCGATGGCGCGTGCGCTCGATCTCCGCGACACCGGGACGTCGTCGCACTCGACGACCGTGGCCGACCTCGCCGAGCGGCTCGGGCTCGCGGCTGGGCTCTCCGCGGACCGGTCACGCTCGCTCGGGCTCGCCGGCGTCCTGCACGACGTCGGCAAGATCGGGGTGCCCGATGCGGTCTTGCAGAAGTCCGGGCCCCTGACCGACGACGAGTGGGTCGTGATGCGCAGCCATGCGGAGATGGGCAAGGAGATCGTGGAGTCGGCCGGGCTGAACGAGCTGGCCGGCTGGATCGGAAAGCACCACGAGCGGCTCGACGGGAGCGGCTATCCGAACGGGCTTGCGGGGGACGAGATCCCGGTCGAGGCGAGGATCCTCGCCATCACCGACAGCTACGAGGCGATCACGACGACGCGCCCATACCAGGAGGGTCGCTCATCCCGCGATGCGCTGGCGATCCTGCGCCGGGAGAGCTCGGCGCGGCGGCTGGATCCCGTACTCGTCGGGCTGTTGCACGAGGTCGTCTCCGAGCGCAGCGGCGCCGGGCCGGTGGCGGTGTCGGACCGCCCGAAGGCGCTTGTGTAGCGCCAGCGGAGGGGGCGGGATTCGAACCCGCGGTCCGGGGTTGCCGGACTCTGGTTTTCAAGACCAGTGCATTCGACCACTCTGCCACCCCTCCGAGAGGTCCTCGGCATCGTAGGGCCACAACCGTGGACATGCCGGACGCGCAAAGAACGTTGTCCAAGCGAAGCTCGAACGTGTGTCCATGCCAAGTTGGCACATTGCCGCTCACTTGGACGTTTGAACCCCGTTCAGGCCCAGAACAACTGGTGTTTCTGGACGTTCGTACGACGTTACCGACCACCAAATGACCCCGAAACGCGGTCGCGGCTTATCGGCACCGATCCCCGAGGCCTTGAACAAACCATGTACCGGGGGGTACCGTGATTCGGCTTGCCGGGTCAACTTTCCGGCTGATTGCCGGACTTGTCTCACTCTCAGGGGGAACTTTGATGTCGACCGCTTCGGGCTCAGGCCTGCGGTTCGTCCTCGCGATGTTCGCGGGGGCCTGCCTGCTGCTGGGCATTGCCAGCAGCGCCAATGCTTCAACCTTCACCGCGATCTCGGGCGCCAAGGCGGGCGACCAGGTCACGCTGA
>JAEMSV010000199.1 GCA_016462625.1 Solirubrobacteraceae bacterium
GGCGCAGGATGCCGCCGGACCCCTGTCCCCGGCCGTCCGTCTCCGACGTCATCCCGTACAGCCTCTCACACCGCCGCCTGATTGAATGCCCGGCCATGGTGGCGAAGGAGAGGCCCGACTTCCGCAAGGACCCCGTGGGGAACCTGCGATACCACGCCGGCGGCGTGAAGGCGTACATCGATGGGCCGGCGAGCCGGCGCAAGACGATGCGTACGCAATGGAAGCTCGGCTTCGCCGAGCGGTACGTCTCGCCCGTGATCGCGGTCGACGAGGGGGACATCCGCTACTTCGTGGACACCTCGGACACCGGGCCGATCACGGTCGGGCTCGTGGGGGAGAAGCGCTGGGACGAGCCGCTCATGGAGCGGACCCTCGAGCTGATCACGAAGCTGCTCGACCGCCCGGAGCCCCTCAAGGACCGCGTCTTCCTCGACGTGGGCGGCAACATCGGGACCGCCACGCTGTGCGCGCTCAAGCGCTTCGACGCCGGCCGCGCGGTCGCGTTCGAGCCCGAGCCGAAGAACTTCAAGTTCCTGAAGCTCAACATCGTCGCGAACGATCTCGAGCTCCAGGCACTGCCGGTGCAGGTCGCGATCTCCGACCAGCCGGGCGAGCTCCTGCTCGAGATCGCGCCCGAGAACGTCGGCGATCACCGCATCCGCAGCGGCAACGAGACCGGCGGCGGCGATCTCGGTGAGAACAACCGCGAGACCGTCCGGGTCGAGGCGCTGACCCTCGACGGGGCGCTCGAGCGCACGCAGGTGGCCAAGGACGACGTCGGCCTCATCTGGATCGACGTGCAGGGCCACGAGCCGCAGGTGCTCGCCGGTGGGGCGGACACGCTCGCCTCGGGCGCGCCGGTGCTCCTGGAGTACTGGCCGTACGGCCTGAAGCGCGCGGGCGGGCTCGAGGCGATGCACGAGCAGCTGCGCGCGCACTTCAGCGAGGCCTGGGAGGTCGGCGAAGAGCGCGACGACGGGCCGCCCACGCGGGTGGACCTCGATGCGCTCGAGACGCTGGCCGAGCGCTTCGTGCATCCGTACGACTCGACGAACCTGCTGCTGCTCAAGCGCTGATCCGTCCAGCCGGCGATCCCGGTTTTGCATACTGGGGTGATGCGCCGCTCCCGCCTGGTGCTCGTCGTCCTGCTTGCCTGCGCGAGCGGCCTCGGCCTGTCCGCATGCGGGTCGCTGCGTGGTGAGGACATCGTGGCGGGCGAGCCGACCGGGCCGATCGTCGGCCCGACCGTCCCCGGCTTCGAGCCCGTGACGCAGGGCGAGCGCCTCGGGATGCCCAAGGTGGTGGCGATGGGGCGGCTCGGCGAGGACGAGAACGCGGTGTACGTCATGCGCCGCGTGGGCGCCCCGCCGAATCAGCCCGTGCTGATCTGGATGCACGGCTACGGCACGAGCCATGTCGGCAGCCAGGAACCGTGGCTCACGCACATGACCAAGCGCGCCACGGTCGTGTTCCCGGCCTATACGAAGCCGCCGTACCCGGTCGGCCCGCGCTTCGGGCAGATCGCGTGGCCGCTGATCGCCCGGTCCCTGCGGCCCGCGCTGGCCAAGCTGCGGTACGACCCGCGCAAGCTCGTGGTCGGCGGATTCTCGCTCGGAGGAGCGCTGACGAACGACTACGTCGTCGGCTGGAAGGCCGAGGGCCTGCCGAAGCCGTACGGCGCGATGGCGATCTTCCCCGGGCGGGCCGCGAAGAACGGGGGGGAGCGGTTCGTCCCGCGTCAGAGCGGCACGGTCCCGCGCGACACCGACCTCGTGGAGATGGCCAGCAAGAACGATCTGCTCGCCGGCACCCGCGAGGCGTCCTTCTTCATCGCCAAGGCCAAGGGCACGGCCCGCCGAACCTTGATCCTCGTCCACGACTTCGCCTACGGCGACCACTTCGCGCCGACCCGCGACGGGCTGGCCGAGCAGCGGGTCTTCTGGCGGCCGCTGGATCGGCTCATCGATCGCGTGAACCGGCGCGCCGATCGTCACGCCCGCAAGGCGGGCGTGACGCCTTACACGCCCGTGGCCTCGCGCAGCGCGTCGTCGTAGCGCCCGACGACGCTGTCCCACGTGTGATCGCGAAGGATCGTGGCGTGTGCGGCCTCGCCGATGCGGGCGGCAAGCGCCGGGTCGTCGACGAGGCGTCGCAGGGCGGCGCCCAGGCCGGCCTCGTCGTCGGCCACCAGGCCGTCGGAGCCATCCTGCACCGCGATCCCCTCGAAGGAGACCGTGGTGCCCGCGAGCGGCAGGCCGGCGCCCATGAGCTCCAGCGTCTTCATCTTGATCCCGGCGCCCTCCCAGACCGGGGCGACCGCGCCGCGGCAGCGGCCGAGCAGCGCCCCGAGGTCGTCGACGAAGCCGAGGATCTCGACGCCAGGAAGGCGCTCAAGCTCCCGCACCTCCGCTGACGGGTCGCGCCCGGCGATCAGCAGCTGCGCCCCGGCGGCGCCAAGCGGCTCCCACGCGCCCCGCAGGAAGCGCAGCAAGCCGTCGGCGTTCGGGCCGTAGCGGTGGTCGCCGAGCCAGACGAAGGCCGGGGGCGCGTCGGCGGGCGCTGCGACGGCGACGGGCGGCGGGATGCAGGAGGGGACGACCGTGGGCGCGCCGCCGTACAGGCCGCGGAAGCGCTCGGCCTCGTCGTCGGAGGTCACGACCACCGCGCCTGCGCGGTCGACGGTGCGGGCCTCCCACTGCGCCAGCAGCCGGTGCTCGAGCCGCGCGCTGGGCCGCAGTCCGCCTTCCACGCGGCGCGACCAGGCCAGCACGTTGTGCTTGTCGAGGACGAACGGCACGAGGCTGCCGGCGTACTCGACGTACGTGTGCGCGGTGTCGTCGAGCGTGATCGCAGCGTCGAACCCGGGTGCGAGCTCGCGCGCGCGGGCGATGAGCTCGCCGCTGAGGGCCCGTTCCGTCCACGTGGGGGCGCCGCGGCGGATCGCGCGGCCCCAGCGCTGCGCCGTCGCGACCTTGCCGGTGTCCCACGTCGCGGGGCGTGCCGGAAAGCTCTCGACGGGCGCACCGAGGCGCCGGCGCAGCTCGACGACGAGCTCGACCGGCGTGTCGGCCTCGCGCTCGCGGGCCAGCATGTGCACGTCGTGGCGGGCCGCCAGCGCCTCGACGAGGCCGAGCTGCCGGCGCACACCGCCCGCGTTCACCGGAAGGGCGAACTCGTTGGTCAGGAGGAGGAGCTTCACGCGACGACGGAGTCCCGCCCACCGCCGCGCGGCGGCGGCGCGAGCTCCATGCCACCCCCAACCGCAGGCCGGGGCGGCGGCGCGGCCTTGCGGGTCATCTTGCGGCGGATGGTGAGCTCCTCGCTCTTCGGATCCTCCGAGGAGGCCATGAGCGCGCCGAGCGAGTACCAGAGGATCACGGCGGGGAGCCCGAAGAGGGCGTCGCCGGACAGGTGCATGACGGCGCTGACGATGATCACCGCCAGGAACGGGAACCGTTCTCGCCGTTTGTACTTGTTCAGGTTCCGAACGCCGTAGAGCGTGCCGTAGACGATGCTGCCCATCATCAGCAGGAAGCCGAGCAGCCCGCCCTGCCAGAGGATCGTGAGGTAGCCGTTGTCGACGAAGGGCGGCTCGCCCTTCAGGCTCACGCGCGCGGCCTGGCCGACGGATCCGAGCCCGTTGCCGAGCGGGGCGACGATCGCCTTCGGCGCGAACTCCGTGATCGCGTCGATCCGGGACTTCACCGAGCCGTCGTCCTCGCCCTTCTTCACGCTCGTCGCGCGGTCGACGACCGCCTGCCCGGCGGTGCTCCCGCCCACGGTCACGTACATCGCGCCGAGCACGCAGACCAGCGGGAGCACTCGCAGGAGGATGTTGCCGCGCGACAACGGGATGAGCGCGATCATCGCGATGCCCATCGCCAGCCACGCGCTGCGGACCTGGGTGAACGCCAGCGCGCCCATCGTCAGGGCACCCGCGACGATCTTCCAAGGGGTGAGGCGCGGCGCGACCAGCAGCATGAGCCCGAACAGCGCGAGCACGCCCGCGAGCAGGCCCGGCGAGTTGAGCACGCTGAACGCCCGGAAGTCACCCGTCTCCTTGCGCCCGGTCGAGACCGGTGCGTCGGTCTTCAGCCAGAGGGCGTCCCACGGCGGGAGCTGCTTCGTCAGGTACTGGTAGATGCCGTACGCCGCGATGAGCGGGATGAGGACGATCAGCACCTTCTCGAGCGTCATCTGCTGGCGCTTCCAGTCGCGGTAGCCGATCAGGAGGCCCACCGCGGCAGCGGGGTAGCTGAACAGCGCGAACAGCAGCGCGAACGGGTCGTCGACGCCCAGCGGGATCGCGTAGAGCAGGCCCGCGCCGAATGCGCCGAGGACGATCAGCACCGCCTTGCTGGGCGGTTGCGCGCGGAACGCGATCGCGCCGACCAGCAGCGTCGCGAAGAAGGGCGCGAGCGAGAGGACGTCGGGCCCGGACGTGTAGCCCGCGTAGTAGTCGAGCAGCCGCCGGACGAGCGGCGTGATCGTCCACAGCAGGACGAGGACCACCAGGCCCGCGGTCGGCCAGCGGACGTACAGGGCGGCTGCGCCGATGACGGAGACCAGCAGACCGACGTACTGCCAGTTCTCGATCGCGACGCCCGGCGCGACCAGCAGCGCCGTCAGGACCACCCACGGGACGAACCGCAGCTCCGAGGCCTTCATGCGCCTCCAACTGAGCCGGATGCGCGCGCGGAGGGTCGAGACCCGCCGCTGGGGCGCCTCGAGGAAGCGCTGGGCCGGCTCCGGCGTGGCCACGGTCAGCCCCCTACCGGGCGAACCCCACCGCGACGATTCCGAGCAGCGGGGTGCCGACGCTCGCCAGCTCGTCGCGGGCCTCGCGCAGCGCGTCCTGGTCGGCGCCGCCGTGGCGGT
>JAEMSV010000200.1 GCA_016462625.1 Solirubrobacteraceae bacterium
CCTCGCTCCCCGGCTGGCGCAGGCCCCGGCTCATGAGACAGAGGCTACTTCTCGGCCCGGCGCGGCCTGCGCGGACTCTGCGAACGCGTCACGGTGGGCGTCGGCGAGCTCGGGCCAGAGCTCGTGGGTGTACGGCATCCAGTACTCGGGGGCCTTGAGCAGCGGGGCTTCCAGCGCGGCAACGATCCGGCCGAGCAGCTCCGCGGGCTCGCCCTCCGGCGGGATCGCCGGGCCGAGGGTGACGACCGGGCGCCCGCGCTCCCAGGTGGGCACCAGCGGCACCACCGACGCGTCGAGCTTAAGCGCGAGTGCCGCGAGGCCGCTGCGCAGCGACGCGGGCTTGCCGAGGAACGAGACCGGCGTGCCGCCGGCGACGTCGACGGCGAGCCCCGGGTGCCGCCCGGCCGTGAACGCCGCGACGATCTGCTCGAAGGACCCGTCGGCGGGGATGATCTCTCCCCCCGCCGCCTCGACCGCCGCGAGACGCTGCGCGGACCGCGGGTCGGCCCAGAACCAGTCTGCGACGACGGGGGCCAGCGGGATCCGGGCGCTCGACATGCCGTACAGCAGGACCCACAGCGCCGGCGTGTGCGTGAAGGCGTAGAGCCGCCGCTCGGGCAGCTCGCCGACGATGTCGATGCGCACGCCGCGCCGCTCGGCCGGGAGCCGCTCGAGCCGGTCGCAGCGCTCGGTCAGGGCGTAGTAGCGCAGGCCGACCCGGCGCTCATGGCCCTCGTTGCCGGTGCCCTCGAGGGCGAGCCGGAAGCGCACGTCGGTCCACAGGCGATCCTCGGCGTGGCCGAGCCAGCGCACGGCGCCGAGCCCAGCGGCGGCGCCCAGGCGCAAGCGATCGGCAACGGTCGGGGCCATCGCCCCTGACATCGGCGTCCCGCCGGCATCCTTGAACCGCGCCACGGTCAGTCCTCGTCCGTCGTCCGGTCGGGATGGCGGCCGGCCAGCACGGCCGCCACCACCACCGCGCCGATCACCGCGCAGCAGTACGCGAACAGCCAGGAGACCAGGGCGAACGCGACGCCGATCAGGCCGTAGCGCTGCGCGTCGGTGGTGACGACCGTCGGCATGTAGATCAGCGAGGCCACGCCGAGCGCGCCGGTGGCCAAGGCCGTCAGCAGGCCGGTCGGCAGCAGCTTCTGCCAGCTCATCCGCTGCGCGAGCAGCAGGTAGGGCGACCACATCCACAGGATGGTCGTCAGCGACAGCGAGACCACTGCGGTCGTGACCCGCAGCCCGAGCTCTCCGAACAGCGTCTTCACCGGGCCCGCGATGGCCAGGAACCCGACGACGCTCGCGATCCAGCCCAGCCGCCGGAACACGCTGCCCGGGACCGTCTTCAGCTCCCACGCGTCGAGATAGACCGCCTCGAGCCCCCGCGCGAGGCTGAGCGAGCCGAAGATCAGGAAGCCGATCCCGAGGAAGCTGATGCCCGCCTTGATCGTGTCGGGGGACTCGAACAGCGTGAGGGTCGCCTCCGCGCCCCGGCCGTCGAGCCCGAACCGGTCGACCAGCGTGTCGCCGTAGCTCTCCCCCTCGATCACGGCCCCGGTCAGGATCGTGAGCGGGATGATCACCACGAACATCTTCGAGGACAGCGCGAGCGCGCGGTCGACGATGTTGATCGCCACGAGCGCGGTCACGATCCGTCCCAGGAGCGTGTCCCGGAAGCGGTCGAGCACCTCGGTGACGGTCATGCGCGGCGATGCTACGGAACCTCCGGGTCAACCCGCCCGCTGCGCCGTGACAGACTGCCGCGCATGAGCACGCCCACCCTCGCCGAGCGACGTGCCGACGGCCGGGCCCGCCGCACCGCGGCCCCGCGTTCCAAGCAGGGCGCCTGGTCCCCCGCCGACGACCGGCCGGACCCGATCGCGATCCTCGAGGCCCAGGCCGTCGACCGGGTGCAGGAGCTCCTGCCGCTGCGCTACGGCCGCATGGCGGCGTCGCCGTTCACGTTCCTGCGCGGGAGCGCCGCCGTGATGGCGGCGGACCTCGCGACGATGCCCTCGACCGGGCTGACGGTGCAGCTGTGCGGCGACGCGCACCTGTCGAACTTCGGCCTCTTCGCCTCGCCCGAGCGCCGGCTGGTCTTCGACCTCAACGACTTCGACGAGACGCTGCCCGGGCCATTCGAGTACGACGTCAAGCGCCTGGCCGCGAGCGTCGCGGTCGCTGCGCGGGACAACGGCGAATCCCCTCGTGCGGCGGCGGAGACTGCGCGCGCAGCGACGGCGCGCTACCGGGAGGCGATGATCGCCTTCGCCCAGATGCGCCCGCTGGACATCTGGTACGCCAGCGCGGACGTCGACGCCGTCCTGGCCACGCAGCAGACGATCTCCAAGCGGACCACGAAGAACATCGAGAAGGCCCGTAGCCGAACGAGTCTCGCCGCGTTCGCGAAGCTCTCGGAGATGGTCGACGGCCAGCTGCGGTTCCGCGACGACCCGCCGCTGATCGGCCATCTCCCCGAGCTCAGCGACCACAACCAGATCGTCGCGCTGCTCCACGATTACCGCGAGACGCTCCCGGAGGAGCGCCGCGCCCTCGTGGACCATTACACCCTCGCGGACATCGCGTACAAGGTCGTCGGCGTCGGCAGCGTCGGGACCCGCGCGTTCATCCTGCTGCTGCTCGGCCGCGACAACGACGACCCGCTGATCCTGCAGGCCAAGCAGGCGTCGACCTCGGTGCTCGAACCGCACTGCAAGCGCTCGCGCTACCGCCAGCAGGGCAAGCGCGTCGTCGTCGGCCAGCGGCTCATGCAGGCGTCGAGCGACATCTTCCTGGGGTGGGTCCGCGGGCCGGCGGGGCGCGACTTCTACGTCCGCCAGCTGCGGGACATGAAGGGCTCGGCGCTCGTGGACCAGATGAGCCTCGCCGAGCTCACGCTGTACGCCGAGCTGTGCGGGTGGGTCCTCGCCCGCGCGCACGCACGCACCGGAGACCCCGTCGCGATCGCCGGGTACCTCGGCGGCGGCGACGGCTTCGACAAGGCCATCCGGGACTGGGCGAAGGCCTACGCCGAGCAGACCGAGCGCGACCACGAGGCGCTGCTGGCCGCGATCGACGGCGGGCGTGTGCCCGCCGCCGACGGATAGATCAGCCGCTGATCGCGTCGCCGGTCACCACGCAGTCGGTGCCGGACGCGGCGACCGTCAGCGTCGTTGTGGCGATCCGATCGGTGCCGGCGGTGTCGGTGTACGCCAGTTGCCACGTCGCAATGCTCGGCGTCGCGCCGGCGGCCAGGGCCGGGGTGGCGTCGGTCCCGTTCGGCGCGACCGTGGCACGCGCGTGGTTCGTCGTTCCACCGGTGATCCCGAACGTCGACGTGATCGTGGGCGTCGCCGTGTTCGTGTAGGTCACGGTCGTCGCGCCCGCAGAGCAGGAGGCCTCGAGCTTGCCGAAGCCGGCGATGGTGAACAGCGTCTTCGGCGTTCCTGGCGAGATCGTCTCGAACACCGTCTGGCGCGTGCCCTCGACGACGGGCGTCCCCAGCTTCGCGGCCGTGACCGCGCCGTTCGCGAGGTCGGCCGTGCCCACGGACCCGTCGGCGATCGCGCCGGTCCCGACCGCGCCGCCTCCGAGCTTCGCGCCCGTCACCGAGCCGGATCCGAGCTTCGACTCGGTCACCGCGCCGTTGGCGAGGCTCGCCGTCGGCACCGCGCCGTCGGCGATCTTGCCGAGCGTCACCGCGTTGGTCCGGAGCTTCAGCGGCGTGATCGCGTTGTTGGCGAGCTTCTCGTTCGTCACCGCGCCGTTGGCGAGCTTGGACGGCGAGACCGCCTTGTTCTTGATCTTCTGGCGGGTCACCGCACCGGTCTTCAGCTGGCTCGAGCCGATGGTCGCGGCGGCGTAGGTGACGCCTCCCAGCGCGACGAACAGGGCGATGCTCGAGATGATCGTGGCAGGGTGCAGCAGGTCAGAACGGCGCCACATGGCGGGAGGCTCCTTCGGGCAGGGGACTTCGACCGGAACCCGACAGCCTGCCAAACGGAGCGGCGCTAGCCGATCAGGCGGATGCGCGACCGCCAGATGGCGAGCAGCCACATCCCGATCGCGAAGACGAGCAGCGCGAAGACGTGCCAGAGGTCGTTGACCTCCAGCCCACCGAGCACGAGGCCCCGCACGAGCTGCACGCAGTGGTACAGCGGGTTGAAGTGCATCAGGACCTGGATCCCCTCGGGCAACCCGGAGATCGGGAAGAACGTGCCCGACAGCAGGAAGAGCGGGGTGATGACGGCGCTCGTGACGTAGTTGAAGTTGTCGATCGACTTCGCGAACGCGCTGATGAGCACCCCGAACGACGCGAACCCCCAGCCCGTGGCGAATCCGACGAGCGGGACGAAGACCGTGGTCCACCGGGGGTCCAGCCCAAACAGCGTCGCCACGAGCAGCGGGGCCATGCAGTAGACGCCGGCGCGGCACGAGATCCACAGGACCTCCGCCGTGACGAGCTCTTCGACGTCCACCGGCGCGGCGAGCAGCGCGTCGTACGTGCGCTGGAACTCCCTGCGCACGAACGTGTTGAACATCCCGGCGAACACGCTGGAGAACAGCGCGGCGCTCGCGACGACCCCCGTCCCGACGTACTCGATGTAGTCGACCCCGCCGACCTCGCTGACCAGCGCGCCGAAGCCGAAGCCGAACGCGAGCAGGTAGATCGTCGGCTCGACGATCGACGAGAACGTCGTGGCCTTCCAGAACTTCTGGAAGATCATCACGTCGCGGCTCATGACGCCGATGACGGCGGCGGGCTCGAGCCGGCG
>JAEMSV010000201.1 GCA_016462625.1 Solirubrobacteraceae bacterium
CACCGGTACCCCGCCCCCGGGTGCCGGTCGACCAGCTTCGGCCCGGCCTCCCCGTCGAACAGCTTCTCCCGCAGCGTCCCCTCGCGGTACTCCTTCTGCACCAGCCCGCGCTCCTGCAGCACCGGCACGACCCCATCGATGAAGTCCTCGAACGAGCCGGGCGTCGTCGTGTAGGTGAGGTTGATCCCGTCGATGTCGCCGTCGTAGAACCAGCGCTCGATCTCGTCGGAGACCTGCTCGGGCGTCCCAATGATCCGCGTGTTCGCGATGACCTTGATCAGGTCGCCGAACCGCCACGTGTGGTCGGGCGCGGATTCGGCCAGCGACCGGACCAGGCCCTCCTGCGCGTTCGTGCGGAGGTCTCCGACCGGCGTGTCCGGGTCGACAGCGCCGAGGTCTGCGCCGAGCCAGCCTGAGACGACCGCCAGCGTCCCTTCCTCCGACGTCTGCTCCACCACCTCTCGCTCCTTGCGGCGCGCCTCCTCCTCGGTCGCCGCGGTGATCACGGTCAGGCCCTGGAAGATCAGGATGTCGCGCGGGTTGCGGCCGTTGCGGACCAGGCGCGCGCGCAGGTCGTCGGCGTTCGCCCGTGCGCCCTGGATGCTCTGCGCGGCGATGAACGTCGCCTCCGCGTGGCGCGCTGCGAACTCGCGTCCGCGCTCGGACGAGCCGGCCTGGAAGAGCACCGGCGTGCGCTGGGGCGACGGCTCGGTGAGGTGCGGACCGACGACGTCGTAGTACTCGCCGACGTGGTCGATGTCGTGGACCTTGGACGGGTCGGCGTAGATGCCGCGCTCGCGATCGTTCACCACCGCGTCGTCCTCCCACGAGCCCTCCCACAGCTTGTAGAGGACCTCGAGGTACTCATCGCCGCGGTCGTAGCGCGTGTCGTGCAGCGGCAGACCGCGGAAGCCGAGGTTGTTCGCCGCGTTCTCCAGGTACGAGGTGACGATGTTCCAGGCTACGCGGCCGTTCGTGAGGTGGTCGAGCGTCGACGCGCGGCGGGCGAAGCTGAACGGATGCTCCTGCAGGATCGACAAAGTGAACGCCAGGCCCAGGTGCTCGGTGACGAGCGCCATCGCGGGAATGAGCGCGCTCGGATCGTTGACCGGGAACTGCACGCCGTTGCGGACGGCCGCGTCGCGGTTGCCGTTGTAGACGTCGTAGGCACCGACGACATCGGCGAGGAAGATCCCGTCGAACTTGCCGCGTTCGAGGAGCTTGGCCAGTTCGACCCACGGCTCGAGGGAGTGGTAGTCCCGCTGGCGGGTGTCTTCCCGGGCCCACTGGCCCTGGACGATGTGGGAGACCACGTTCATCGTGAACGCGTTGAGGCGGAGGCGGCGCTGGGGCATGATCGCCCCAGGCTCGCGTATTTCCTACTGAGTCGGTGCAGTTCTGCGTGAGGACTACCCGGATAGGGCCCGGCGCGCGGTCAGCCGTTGGGCACGACGTACGAGAAGCGAATCGTCGTGCCGCCCTTGCGTCCGCGCTCGTTGTACGTCTGCGCCTCGGTCGGCTTGAGCGTCGTGAACGTGAAGCCGAGCACCGAGCGCGGGAGCTTCACACGGCCCTTCTTGAGGTTCGCCTCGAACTCCTCCATCCACGCCCGCGCGACAGTGCGCGCTTTCTCGCACGTCCCGCCGGTGACCCGCAGCTTGTGGACGCCGAACGTCTTCGGTCCGCCAGGCTCGAACGGGTAGCGCATGTCGGTGGACTTGCAGGTCGTCGTGGAGGCCGCGTCGGCGGCGGCCGACGGGAGCAGGACCATGGCGAAGGCCAGCAGGAGGGCGGTCAGCGTGCGGCGCTGCATGCGCAGCGGATCGTACCCGTCAGTCCGCAGGGGCGGGAGTGAGTCCCGAGCAGCCGACCGGCACCGTCCCGTACGTCGCATCGGGGATCCGGTCGAACGCCGCCGCGCACCCTCCGGTGAACGGGAAGTACCCGAGGGCCCCGACGGCGGCGGGATCCTGGTTGGCCACCGTCACGGACACCGGCCGCGCGCCCAGGGTCATGGGGATCGCGACAACGAACGTGTAGTAGCGACCCTGGTCGGCGATGCCGCAGGCCTTGCCCGAGCCGACGAAGAACCCGTCGCGTCCGGCGATCCAGCGAAACGACGCCGGGCAGAAGGAGCCCGTGACCGTGGTGGTGGGCGTGCCGTAGCTCGTGCCGCCCTCGACCTGGGCGTTCAGCGTGTAGACCAGGCCGGGCCCGGTCGACAGGGACTGGGTCGCGACGTACAGCGTGTGCGCCTCGCCCGCGTTATCGACGAACAGCGACGCCGGCCCGAGCCGCCCCTCCCGCAACCCATCCGCGCCCTTGGCGTAGCCGGCGAGCGCACCGGGCTCGCCCCGCATCGGCGCAACCGTGTAGGCGACCTGGCCCCCGCGGAGCGGCCGCGCGGATAGCAGCGTCACCGCCAACGTGTCGCGGCTGGCCGGCGCATCGTCGAGCGCGAGCACCGCGTTTGGCGGCACCTTCGCGAACCCATAGAGCGACCAGCGCGAGAGGAACGTCGACGTCCCCAGCCGCCACACGCGCCGCGCCGGACGGTCGGTGAACGCCGTCATGTCGCCGCGCGGATCGACCGTCAGGACGTACCGGTCCTTCGCCACCTTGCGCAGCGTCCCGCCGGAGCTCTCCTGCACGAAGAGCGTCGAACCCGAGGACGCATCGGCCGCCGGCACGCACGCCAGGAAGCCAAGCACCAGACCGAGCACGAGGAGGCGAAGCAGCGCCATACCCGCATGAATCGGCTCGGGCACGCAGCGATTGACCGGCACCAGACGCATCGGGTCGTTTCGAAGTCGGTATGCGACTTCAGGTCGACCCGATCTCACGCGCAGCCGTGATCCACGACGCGGCGACGACTCCGCGAGGAGTACCGTCCCGCGCCGCATGTCACGCGCGCCAGAAGTCGTCCGCAAGAATCCCGCCCAGGCGGCGCTCCTGCTCGGCGCCCTCGGCGTCGTCTTCGGCGACATCGGCACGAGCCCGCTCTACGCGCTCCAGGCCGTCTTCGCCATGGATGACGGCGCCATCAAGCCGGTCACCAGCGACGTCTACGGAATCATCTCGCTCGTCGTCTGGTCGGTGACGCTCGTCGTCTCGATCAAGTTCGTCACGTTCATCATGCGCGCGGACAACGACGGCGAGGGCGGCATCATGGCGCTCGTCGCGCTGATCCGGCGAGCGCAGCTGCACCACGCGAAGTACTCGTCCTGGCTGATCATGCTCGGGCTGTTCGGCGTCGCCCTCTTCTACGGCGACGGGATGATCACCCCGGCGATCTCGGTGCTCTCGGCCGTCGAGGGCGTCGAAGTCGCGGCACCCGATCTGGAGCACGTGATCCTGCCGATCACGCTCGTCGTGCTGGCCGGGCTGTTCATGGTCCAGCGCCACGGCACCCACGCGATCGGACGGGTGTTCGGGCCGGTCATGGTTCTCTGGTTCGGCGCGCTCGCTGCGGCCGGGATTGCGCGGCTCGTCCACCACCCGGAGATGCTGAAGGCCCTGTCGCCCCACTACGCCGGGGCGTTCTTCCTCGACCACCCGGGGATCGCGTTCCTCTCGCTCGGCTCGGTCGTCCTGACGGTCACCGGCGCCGAAGCGCTGTACGCCGACATGGGCCACTTCGGCCGGCCGCCGATCAGCCGCGCGTGGTTCTTCGTCGTGTTCCCCGCGCTGACGCTGAACTACATGGGCCAGGGCTCGCTGATCCTCGCCCAGCCCGAGGCGATCGAGAACCCCTTCTACATGCTGATGCCGCACTGGGCGCGGGTGCCGATGATCTTCCTCGCGACCGCCGCCACGCTGATCGCGTCGCAGGCCGTGATCTCCGGCGCGTTCTCGGTGACCCGCCAGGCGGTGCAGCTCGGCTTCCTGCCGCGCGTCGTGATCCGGCACACGTCCGAGACGGAGATCGGGCAGGTCTACGTCCCGGTCATCAACTGGTCGCTGTTCGCCGCCGTCATCGTGCTGGTGCTCGGCTTCGGCTCGTCGGCCAAGCTCGCGACCGCGTACGGGATCGCGGTGACGGGGACACTGCTCATCGACTCGATCCTGTTCCTCGTCGTCGTGCGGTTCCTGTGGAAGAAGCCACGCTGGATGGTCGCCGCCGGGATCGTCGGGTTCGTGACCGTCGACCTGCTGTTCCTCACCGCGAACCTCCCGAAGATCCACCATGGCGGTTGGTTCCCGCTCGTCGTCGGCGCGATCGTCTTCGTCGTACTCGCGACGTGGGACCGCGGGCGCCAGGAGGTCTCCGATGCGCGCGAGCGGACCGAGGGCCCCCTGCCCGATTTCCTCGAGCGCATGCACAACCGCGTGCCGCCGATGCCACGGCTCCAGGGAGTCGGCGTCTACCTCAGCCCGAGCGTCGGGACCACGCCGATCGCACTGCGCGTCGCCGCCGAGCGGATCCGCGCGATTCCCGAACTCGCGGTGATCGTCACCGTCATCACGACGAACAGCCCGCACGTCCCCGAGGCCAAGCGCGTGACGTTCGACAACCTTGGCTCCCCGGATGACGGCTACAGCCACATGACCCTGCGGTTCGGATTCATGGACGTCCCCGACGTCCCGAGCACGCTGGCCCGCGCACGCAAGCAGGGGTTCGAGACCGACTTCAACCCGCACCACGCGACCTACTTCCTGTCGCACATCACGATCGGCGACGACCGCAGCGACGGGATGCCGCGGTGGCGCAAGCGGCTGTTC
>JAEMSV010000009.1 GCA_016462625.1 Solirubrobacteraceae bacterium
GGCGCATCGTGCCGCCGAGGTCGGAGACCTCCTTCTGCTCGGGCAGGAGGTCGATGACCGGGTGCGGAGTCTCGGGATCGAACTCGGTCGAGTTCGCGCCGTCCATGCCCGCGATGTTGCGCGCGAACTCGGCGACCGCGATCTGCATGCCGAGGCAGATGCCCAGGTACGGGATCTCGTGCTCGCGAGCGACGCGCGCCGCGCGGATCTTGCCCTCGATCCCCCGGCCGCCGAAGCCGCCCGGGATCAGAATTCCGTCGTGGTCGCGGAGCCGCTCGAGCGCGACCGTGTCATCGGTCAGCGACTCGCTGTCGACCCAGTCGATCTCGATGCCCGCGCCGAACAGGTACCCGGCGTGCCGGAGCGACTCCGACACCGAGAGGTACGCGTCCTCCAGCTGCACGTACTTGCCGACGAGCGCGATCTTCACCGGCTCGACCGCGGCGTCGGCGCGCTGGCAGATCGCTTCCCACTCGCTGAGGTCCGCCGGCGGCGCCTCGAGCCCGAAGTAGTCGCAGATGACCTGGTCGACGTGCTGCTCGTCGTACCAGAGCGGCACCTTGTAGATGTTGTCGACGTCCTTCGCCGAGATGACGGCCTCGGTCGGCACCGACGTGAAGAGCGCGATCTTCTTGCGGATCTCCGTGCTGAGCTCGGCCTCGGAGCGGCAGAAGAGCATGTCCGGCTGGATGCCGATGCGGCGCAGCTCGTTGACCGAGTGCTGCGTCGGCTTGGTCTTCAGCTCACCGGCGTGCCCGATGTACGGCACCAGGGTCAGGTGCAGGTACATGCAGTTGCGACGGCCGACGTCGGCCGGGAACTGGCGGATCGCCTCCAGGAACGGCAGCGACTCGATGTCGCCCACCGTGCCGCCGATCTCGCAGATGACGACATCGACGCCACTCGACTCGCCGAGCAGCTTGACCCGCTGCTTGATCTCGTCGGTGATGTGCGGGACGACCTGCACGGTGCCGCCGAGGTAGTCCCCGCGGCGCTCACGCTTGATGACCGAGTTGTAGATCCCGCCGGCCGTGACGTTCGAGGCGCGCGACGCGTTGCTGTCGGTGAAGCGCTCGTAGTGGCCGAGGTCGAGGTCGGTCTCCGCGCCGTCCTCGGTGACGAAGACCTCACCGTGCTGGTACGGCGACATCGTGCCCGGATCGACGTTGATGTACGGATCCAGCTTCTGCAGGCCGACGGTCAGGCCGCGCGAGACAAGCAGTCGCCCGATCGACGCGGCCGCGATGCCCTTGCCAAGGGACGAGACAACGCCACCGGTGATGAAGATGTAGCGGGTCTTCGGGCGAGTAGGCGTCATCCGTGCTCCTGTTCACTGTAACCGGCGTGGCCGACATGTCGGCGGGTCGATCCCGCTCCCTGCGAAAAACGGGCGGTCACGCGACTGCTCGCAACCGCTCCGCGTGCTCGACCGCGGCGCGGTCGCCCTCATCAGCTCCGAGCATCCGGACGAGCTCGCCGACCACGGCGCCCTCGTCGAGCTCGGACACCGTCGTGACCGCCGGCTGACCGGACGGGTCCTTCGCAATCGAGAAGTGGCGGGCCGCCAGCGATGCGACCTGCGGAAGGTGGGTGATGCAGACGACCTGCCGGCCGTCGGCCAGCTCGCGCAGCCGCTCGCCGACCGCGCGGGCGGTCTGGCCGCCGATGCCGGCGTCGATCTCGTCGAAGACGAGGGTGCCAGCCCCGTGGGCGTGGGCCACCGAGAGCAGCGCGAGCATGACCCGCGACATCTCGCCACCGGACGCCGACTCCCGCAGGGGCGCCGCGGGGACGCCGCTGTTCGGCGCGATCAGGAACTCGACGGTGTCGGCACCGGTCGCCCCGGCCTCGCGCTCGGTCAGCTCGATGCGGAACTCCGCGCCCTCCATCGCCAGCTCGCCGAGCCGCGCGACGACGGCCTTAGCCAGCTTTGGCGCCGCCTTGGTGCGAGCCGTGTGCAGCGCGGCCGCGTGGCTGTCGAGCGCGGCCCGTGCCTCGGCGAGCCCGGCCTCGGCCGCGTCGACGGCCTCCTCGGCGCCCACGAGCTCCGCGCGACGCTCACGGCAGCGCTCGGCGTAGGCGAGAACGGCCTCGATCGTGCCGCCGTGCTTGCGCGCGAGCCGGTCGAGGATCTCGAGGCGCTGCTCGACGGCTTCGAGGCGTCCGGCTTCATCGCCGCCTTCGAGGCCATCGGCGTAGCGGCGCAGCTCCCCGCCGAGATCGTCGGCCTCGACGCTCATGGCCGTCCAGCGCGCGATCAGCCCGTCGAGCTCGC
The DNA here is from genome assembly GCA_016462625.1 of Solirubrobacteraceae bacterium. The sequence continues at coordinate 2,276 of JAEMSV010000009.1, forward strand.
CGTCGACCCCGGCCACGGCCTCCAGCCCCTTCGCGGCCTCGGCGAGCAGCACGGCGACGCCCGTGGCGGCCTCGCCGGCCTCGGGCGCCACCGCCTCAGCCGCGCCGAGCGACCCCGCGCGCAGGGCCTCGAGGTGGCGCAGCCGGTCCCGGTCGGCGGTGAGCTCGGCGGTCTCCTGGAGGGTCGGCGCGGCATCGTCGATCTCGCCCAGCTCGAAGTCGAGGAGATCGAGCTCTCGCTCCCGGGAGCCGGCGCGTTCGCGCAGCTCCTCCAGCTCTCGCTCCAGCTCACGCACCCGGGCGTGGGCCGCAGCGGCCTTCGCTCGCCGGCTGAGCTGCGCGTCGCCGCAGAAGCCGTCGAGGATCTCCAGCTGCGCGGAGCCGAGCGTGAGCTTCCGGTGCTCGTGCTGGCCGTAGAAGGCGATGAGCGGCTCGGCCGCGTCACGGAGATCCTGCACCGTCGCCGTGCGCCCGCAGATGAGCGCGCGGGTGCGGCCCTCCGAGCTGACCCGGCGCGCGAGCACCAGTTCGTCGGCGTCCTCGGGAACGAGGTCCCCCAGCCGGGCGCGCAGGTCGTCATCGAGATCGAAGATCCCTTCGACGTACGCCTCGCGCGCCCCGGGGCGGACGATGCCCTGGCGGGCCTTGCCGCCGAGCAGCAGATCCAGGGCGTGGGCCAGGACGGTCTTGCCAGCGCCGGTCTCGCCGGTGAGCACGTTGAGTCCCTCGGAGAGCCGCAGCTCGGCCCGTTCGATCAGCAGGAGGTTCTCCACGCGCAACTCGGTCAGCACGGGTACCGGTCTACCAGCGCGCGCCGACGGATCGACGTCGATTTGCGCGGTTACGAGGAGAGGCGTCCGAACTTCTCCCGCAATCTGCGGTAGAAGCTTGTGCCCTGAAGCTGCGCGAGGACCGTTGCTTCCCGCAGGAAGCGGGCATGGACCTCCTCGTGCGGGTCGATGTGCCCCGCCGGTCGTCCGTCGATCGAGATGTCGACCGGCTCCTCGGAGCGGTTGTGCACGTGCAGGACATCGTGCGGGGCGACGACGAGCGCCCGGGCGTTGAACGAGTGCGGTGCGATGAACGAGACGCCGTAGCCCTCCACGCCCCACGCGAGCACCGGGCCGCCGTTGGCGAGGTTGTAGCCGGTGGATCCCGCGGGGGTGCACACCACGAGCCCGTCGCACCGCACCGACCCGACTTCCTCCCCGCCGAGGCCATAGGCCAACGTCGCCACGCGCTCCCCGATCCGGCGCTGGATCGAGACGTCGTTGATGGCGACCTGGACCCCGTCGCCCACCTCGATCGCGATCGCCGGCAGCGCGAGGTGGTCGAACTCGCCGGAGAACGCCTGCTCGAACGCGCCCTGCTCGACGTCCTCGGGCTCGACCGTCGCGAGAAACCCGACCTCGCCGAAGTTCACGGCGAACACCGGAACGCCCGTGCCGGCGTACCGGCGGAGCGCGCGCAGGATGGTGCCGTCACCGCCGAGGGCGACGCAGAGCGACACGTCCTGTGTCGGATGGGCGCCGACTGCGATCACACCGGCCTCGGGCAGGACGCCGAGCTTGGCGGCTTCCTCCTGGTCGAATCGGAGCTCGACGCCGGCGGCGCGGGCCGCCGAGACCAGGCGGTCCACCGCAGGCGCGACCTGGTCGGGCCGCTGGTGGGAGAGGACGGTGACGCCGCGGCTCACGGCTCGACCACCCGCGCCGCGGCCTCGAGGTCATCGACGGCGCCCTCCCGCCCGGATTCGGCGAGCCAGACGAAGCTCTCCTTGTTGCCCTTCGGCCCAGGGAGTCCCGACGACGCGAAGCCGAGGACGCTCGCGCCGAGCTCCTGCGCCGACGCGGCCACGCCCAGGAGCGCCTCGCGGCGGTCGTCCGGATCGTGCACGACGCCCTTGCCGACCCGCTTGCGCCCGAGCTCGAACTGCGGCTTGACCATCGCGAGCGCGTCGAATCGCGGCGCCGTCGTCTGCAGGACGGCGGGCAGGACCTTCGTGAGCGAGATGAAGGAGACGTCGGCGACCACGAGGTCGGGACGGTACGGGAGATCGTCCGCGGTGATCGCCCGTGCATTGGTTCGTTCGATCACCGTGACCCGCTCGTCGGTCCGCAGCTTCCAGTCGAGCTCCCCGTAGGCGACGTCCAACGCGATCACGTGCTCGGCCCCCCGTTGGAGCAGGACGTCGGTAAAGCCGCCGGTGGACGCGCCGACGTCGAGGGCTTGCCGACCGGCCGGGTCGAGGCCGGTCGCCTCCAGCGCATTGGTGAGCTTCTCGCCGCCGCGCGAGACGAAGCGGGGCTTCTCGTCGACGTGCAAGACCACGTCGGCTGCGACCATCTGCCCGGGCTTGCTGGCGCGAAGGCCGTCGTCGCCGATCCGCACCTCCCCCGCCATGACCGATGCCGCCGCGCGGGTTCGGGACGCGAAGAGCCCGCGCTCCGTGAGCAGGGAGTCGAGCCGGACCCGGGACACGCGGAGAACGCTAGTGGAACCGGCAATTTGCTGGGGAATCCGGGGCGATGTGACGAGGCTCACACCGATTGCACCGGCAACGAGTCATATTCATGGAGCGGCACGGAACACAGGCAGATCGCGACACACTCGCGGAGCCGGCCGCACAAGACTTCCCTCATCGCTCCACACAGAGACAGACCCATCACATAGCAGTATCTCTCCTCCCCAGGAACGGCCCGCAATAGCGGGCCGTTTCTTTTTAAGCGTTCGTGGCTGCGCAGATTTGTCGCAGTACGCGCGTCCCGGTCCACGCGGTCCTTCCTACGGTCGCGGCATGACCTCCTCTCCCGGCTTCTCGCCTGCCGCGTTCACCTGGCTCGACCAGCTCGCGGCCGACAACTCCCGTGCGTTCTTCGACGCGTCGCGGACCACCTACGACACCGAGGTGCGCGCCCCCTTCGCCGCCCTGCTCACCGAGGCCGCCCGCGAGAACGACGGCACAGCGCGCGTCTTCCGCCAGCTGCGCGACCTGCGGTTCGAGCGCAACCGCGAGCGCCCGTACTGGGAGTCGATCGCGGGCGAGATCATCGTGGCCGGGGCCACCGGGGCCCTCGGCGTCGAGTTCGCGACGGATGGGCTCCGGGCGTGGGCCGGCCAGCGGCGCCCGTTCTCGGCCGACCAGCTGGCCCGGTACCGCGCGGCGATCGACGAGGACGCGGGCGCGGAGCTCGAGGACATCGCCGCCCACCTGCATGACGAGGGCTGCGTGCTCGGCGGGACCCGGCTGCGGACCGTCCCGCGCGGGTTCCCGCGCGATCACCGGCACGCCGTGCTCCTGCGTCACGACGCACTCTGGGCCTGCTCCATCCTCGCGCCGCAGCGGGTGCGCCGCCGCGGGATCACCGAGCGCCGCACGGTCCGCGCGGACATCGCCCAGGCGTTCCTGGCGATCGCGTGGGAGCAGATGCAGCCGCTCCGGACATGGCTCGACGACCATGTCGGTGCACCCGCGGACGCGTCCGTTCCCGCCTGACGGTGGACGCCCGCGGCACGGTCGGGGAAGCTGCGGACATGGACCGCGCCGCGCTTCGAGCCCTCCAGGCCCCGCTCAAGGACGCATACCGCGGCGACCCGGAGGCCGCCGTCGTGCGCCTGACCGCCTCCGGCCGGCTGGACGAGGGCATCTCGTGTTCGGTCGACACCGGCCGGGCGATCGCGACCGCCGGCCTCCACCCCGCGACGGGCGGCGACGGAATGCAGCTGTGCTCCGGCGATCTCCTGCTCGAGGCGCTGGTCGCCTGTGCGGGCGTGACGCTACGCGCGGTGTCGACGTCGCTCGGAATCGCGGTCCGCGGCGGCACCGTGACCGCGGAAGGCGACCTCGACTTCCGCGGCACGCTCGCGGTGGATCGCGACGCGCCGGTCGGATTCACGTCCATCGCGCTGCGATTCAACCTCGACACCGACGCCACCGACGAGGAGCTCGCGACGCTCGTCGAGCTGACCGAGCGCTACTGCGTCGTGGCGCAGACGCTCACCGCACCCGTCGCGCTCGACGTCGCGGCCGCGCGCTGAGCGCTACTCGGCGGCGATGGGTGCGACCCCGGCCGTCTCCCCGACGGCCGCGGTGATGCGCTCGGCGATGCGCGCGCCGGTGAAGCCGACCTCGGCGTGCAGCAGTGCGGGCTTGCCGTGCGTGATGTACCGGTCCGGCAGCCCAACCCGCAGGACGCGGGCGTGACCCGTCCCGAGTTGGCCGCTGTCGTTCAGCGCCTCCAGGACAGCCGAACCGAAGCCTCCGGCGAGGACGTTCTCCTCGACGGTCACGAGCAGCTCGTGCTCCGCGGCGAGTTGGGCGACGAGCGCCGCGTCGATCGGCTTGGCGAAGCGCGCGTCGGCGACGGTGACGTCCATGCCCCGCTCGGCCAGGATGTCCGCGGCCTCGAGCGCCTTTGCAACGCCGGAGCCGTATCCGAGGAGCGCGACACGATTCCCCTCGCGAAGCACCTCACCGGTCCCGATCGGGATCTCGCGCGGCTTGGTGGGCATCGGAACCCCGACGGCCTCGCCGCGCGGGTAGCGCAGGCCGAACGGGCCGTCGTCATAGGTCAGCGACGTGTGCAGCAGGTCGACGAGCAGCGCCTCGTCACGCGGGGCGGCAAGCACGATGTTCGGCAGGCAGCGCAGGTAGGAGATGTCGAAGGCACCGTGATGCGTGGGGCCGTCGTCGCCGACCAGGCCCGCGCGGTCCATGGCGAAGACCACGTTCAGGCGCTGCAGGCAGACGTCGTGGACGATCTGGTCGAACGCGCGCTGCAGGAAGGTCGAGTAGATCGCGGCGACCGGCTTGATGCCCTCGAGCGCCAGGCCGGAGGCGAACAGGATCGCGTTCTGCTCGGCGATGCCGACGTCGAAGTAGCGGTCGGGCATCGCCTTCTGCAGGATGTCCAGCCCGGTGCCGGTGTTCATGGCTGCGGTGATGCCGATGACCCGCGGGTCGCGCTCGGCCTCGCGGACGAGCGCGTCGCCGAAGACCTTCGTGTACTGCGGCGGCGCGTCGGGACCGGCGGGCTTGGGCTTCGCCTTGCTCACGATGGTCGGCGCGCGGTTCGTGATCGACTTCGGCTTGGCGGCGTGCCACCGCTCCATGCCCTCCAGGCCGCCGTCCTCGGCCGGCGCGAAGCCCTTGCCCTTCACCGTCGCGATGTGCACGACGACGGGCCGCTGGGCGTCGAGCGCCTTCTTCAGCGCGATCCGCAGCGAGCGGACATCGTGGCCGTCGATGACGCCGACGTAGGCCCAGCCGAGGTCCTCCCACAGCAGGCCCGGAGCCCAGAACGCCTTGATGGACTCCTTCAGCTGGGGACCGATCCGGCTGATCCGCGAGCCGATCCCGGCCGGCAGCTCGGTGAGGGCGTGCTCGACGTCCTCACGCGCGTGCCACAGCTTCGGGTTCAGGCGGATCCGGTTGAAGTAGCCCGACAGTGCACCCACGTTCGGCGCGATCGACATCCCGTTGTCGTTCAGGACAACGACCATCGGAGTCTGCAGGCCGCCCGCCTGGTGGATGGACTCGAACGCCACGCCGCCGGTCATGGAGCCGTCGCCGATGACCGAGACGACCCGGCCGGCCGGCTCCGTGCCGTTCAGCTTCATCGCCTCGGCGAGCCCGACGCCGTAGCCGATGGACGTGGAGGCGTGGCCCGCGCCCATGATGTCGTGCTCGCTCTCGGGGATCGAGCAGAACGGCGCGAGGCCCTCGTACTGGCGGATCGTCGGCAGCTGATCGCGGCGGCCCGTGAGGATCTTGTGCGGGTAGGCCTGGTGGCCGACGTCCCAGAGGATCTTGTCCCTGGGGGAATCCAGGACCGAGTGCAGCGCGACGGCGAGTTCGCACGTGCCGAGGTTCGCGCCGAAGTGGCCTCCGATCTCCCCGACCGTGTCGATGATGTGCTCGCGGACCTCCTGCGCGACCTGCTCCAGCTCGGTCTCGGTCAGCCCGTGGAGATCCTGGGGCCGGTCGATACGGTCGAGAAGTCGCTCGGGGTTCTGGCTCATGAGGTCCGGGTGTAGATGAAGTCGGTGATCTGCTCGAGCTCCGGGGCCCCCGCCGGTGCCGCCTGCGCGAGATGCTTGCGGGCCTTGGCGTGGGACTCGGATGCCAGCACTCGCGCCTGCTCGAGGCCGAACTCGCTGACGTATGTGCGTTTGCCGTGACGCTCATCGCTGCCCTGCGGCTTGCCGAGCGCGTCATCCGTGCCGGTGACGTCGAGGATGTCGTCGACGATCTGGAAGAGGACGCCCAGTTCAGCCGCAAAGGAGCGAAACGGGATTGTCGCAGGTTCGGACACGTCGCTGATGATCAGGACGCACTCCACCGACGCCACGATCAGTCGGCCGGTCTTGAGCGCATGGAGCCGCCGCAGGCCCTCCGGCCCCTCCGGCGCGCTCGTCGCGACGTCGAGGTATTGACCGCCGACCATCCCACTGACGCCTGTGGCGGCCGCCAGTTCCCGGACGGCGCGGAGGACCGACGCGGGCTCCCCCTGCTGCTCGGCGAGGACAAGCCGCAACGCCTCGGCGTAGAGCGCGTCACCGGCGAGGATCGCGACGTCCTCCCCGTATGCGACGTGGCAGGTCGGGCGACCGCGGCGCAGGTCGTCGTCATCCATGGCCGGCAGGTCGTCGTGGATGAGCGAGTAGGTGTGGATCAGCTCGACGGCGAGCGCGAAGGGCAGCACATCACGCTCGTTCCGCCCCAGTGCCCGCGCGGTCGAGAGGGCCAGGACGGGCCGGACGCGCTTGCCTCCGGCGAGCAGCGAGTAGCGCATGGCCTCGATGAGCCCCGCCGCGTGCTGCACGCCGTCGCCACCGAGCCGAAGTGCTCGCAACTCAGCCTCGACGAAGTCGCGAAGGGCGTCGGGGTACGCAGGAGTCACGGCCGTAGCTTCGCTGATTGCACGGGCCGCGCGCCGTGCGCTACGCCGCGGCGAGCTGCCCGGCGGCGAACCGCGCGTACAGCGCGTCCTCGTCGAGCAGCTGGGCGTGGTCGCCGACGGCCCGCAGGCGGCCGTCCTCGAGCACCGCGAGCTGATCGGCCGCCCGCACAGTGGAAAGCCGGTGGGCGATTGCCAGCACCGTCGTCTCTCCAGCGAGGTCCTCGACGATCTCCTTGAGGGCTGCCTCGTTGCCCGCGTCGAGCTGCGACGTCGCCTCGTCGAGCAGCAGGAGCCGCGGCCGGCGCAGCAGGGCGCGCGCGATCGCGACCCGCTGGCGCTCGCCGCCTGAGAGCGAGACCCCCCGATGCAGGATCTCGGCGTCGAGGTCGTTGCCCAGCCGGTGCAACAGCGGCTCCAGGCGGGTGCGCTGCAGGACGGTGCGCAGGGCGTCGTCCGAGACCCCGGGCGCCGCGTAGGCGAGGTTCTCCCGCAGCGTGCCGGCCATGACCGGAGCGTCCTGCTCCACGTAGGCGATCGTCGCGCGCAGGGCGGCGAGATCCCACTGCTCCAGGCTGCGCCCGTCGAGCAGGATCCGCCCGCCCGTGGGGTCGTAGAAGCGCTCGAGCAGCGCGAGCATCGTGCTCTTGCCCGCGCCGGAGGGGCCCACCAGCGCCGTGAGCGTCCCGGGCCGCACGTCGAGACTCACGCCCGCGAGGGCGGCCACGTCGCGCCCGGGATACGCGAACACGACGTTCTCGAAGCGCACCTCCGCGGGACCGTGACCGATCGGCTCCGGCGCGCGGCCGTCGAGGTCGAGCGGTTCCGTCGGCAGCGCGGTGATCTCCCCGATGCGGCCCAGCGCGGCGCGCCCGGCCTGGAAGTACGTGCTCGCGTTGACGAGCTGCAGGACGGGCTGCGTGAGATAGAAGACATAGAGCAGGAACGCGACGAGCGTGGCGACCGAGATCGCGCCGCTGGCGGCCCGTGCGCCACCGACGCCCAGGACGATGAGGAACGCCACCTGGATCGAGAGGCCCGCGCTCGTGCCGGCCACGGCGCTCCAGCGGGCGAGGACGGTGCCCTGGTCACGGGCGCGCTGCGCGGCGTCACCCGCACGCTGCAGCTCCTGGGCTTCTGCGCCGGACGCCTTGACCGTGGTGAACGCGCCCAGGATCCGCTCGACCTCGCTGCCCATGGCCCCGACCGATCGCTGCGCGTCGCGCGCGGCGGCACGGATCCGCGGCATGACCACGCCGATGACGGCGGCGAGCAGCACGACGACGCCGATCACCGTCCCGAGCAGGAAGAGGTCGACGGTGCCCATGAGGATGAGCGCGCCCACGAGCATCACGACCCCGAGCAGCGCCTGGGTGACCGACTGAATCGCGATCTGGCGCAGCAGCGTGGTGTCCGCGGTCACGCGCGACAGGAGGTCGCCGGGGGCGTGCCGGTGTAGGCCGGGAACGGTGAGCAGCAGCAGATGGCGGACGAGCGCGCGGCGCCCGTCGAGGACGACATCCTCGGCCGCGCGCAGCAGCAGGAAGTTACCGGCGCCGAGCAGCAGGGCGCTGACGACGACGAGGCCGGTCAGCGCCACCAGCGCCCAGGTGACGCTCTCGCCGCGGCCCAGGTCCTCGAGCACCCAGCGGGCGGCCAGGGGCTGCGTCAGGCCGACCGCGCCGGCCAGGATGAGCCCGAGACAGCCGAGCGCGACGGGAACGCGCCGCGGGCGCAGGAGCGCGCCGAGCCGACGCAGCGTGTCGCCGACCGTGAGTTCGGGGGGACCCGGCTCATGCGGCGCCATGGGCACCGACCAACTCGAAGGAGCGTGCGGGACGGGCGGCTTCGGGCACGTCGAGGACCTCGTCGTTCCCCGGCACGAACGGCGGCGCAGAGCGATCCCCGAGCGCACGGCGGAGGGTGAACGGCAGGCCCGCGGCGACGAACGGCCGCGGATGGTCCATCAGCTGGAAGTGCAGGTGCGGTTCGCTCGAGTTGCCCGAGTTGCCGCACGCCCCGACGCGATCACCCGACGCGATCCGCTGGCCGGGCTCGACGCACACCGAGCCGCGCTGCAGATGCGCGAGCGCGGCGTAGACCCCGTCCCCGAGATCCAGGACGACGTGGTTGCCGAGCAGGCGGCGCGCGCCGAAGAGCTCGCGCACCATCCCCTCGGCGAGCATGAACGCCACGGCCGGGCGACTGGTTCGCGTGCGGTGATCGCGCGCGCCATCGCTGACCGAGACGACCGTTCCAGGCGCGGGGGCCAGGATCGGCTCGCCGAAGCCGGGATAGGACTCGGGGACGTCGAACCCCCGCGTTCCGAAGGCCGGCCGCGAGCCAGGCTCCGGCTCGGGCACGAAATCGATGCCCCACGTCTGTCCGAGACCGTGCGTGCCGTGGCTGGGCACGTGGTCGGCGGGCGAATTGGCGATCAGCCAGCGCCCGCGCAGGGGCGGATCAATCGGGAACGGCTGAACCTCCGGTGCCGCCGGGAACAGCGTGATCGGCATGCCGACGGCGATGAGCAGGATGCCGGCCGCGCAGGCGGCGGCGGGGATCGCGGCGGGCGCTCCGGCGGGCAGAATGAGCGCGGCAAAGCCGAGGGCGAACAGCGGCATGCCGATCGCGACGCTCGTCCCGCGGAGGCGCGAGGCCAGGCGGAACCAGGACGGCAGGCGTGTCGAAGCTGGGGTGCGGCGCATGCGACCTCCGTTTTCAGCAGCGGTTGGCAGAAGCCAGCGAGCAGGATCCGGCGCTCAGACCGCCCAGCGGGGGCGGCTGGCCCTCACGCTCGGCGACGAGCTCCCACGCGGCGCGCTTGGCGCCGGTGGGCACGAGCCGCGACAGTCCAACCCGGTGCCCGGCCACCCAGCGGTAGCCGTGGTCGGTCAGGCCCGGGGTCTGGCGCGCGACCGCGCTCAGCGGCCGGCCGCCAGGCAGCAGCGCCAAGACGTCGGCGAGTGCCTCGCCGCCCGAACGCGCTCGGCGGTCGTCGCCGCCGAGGTGCCAGGACGCGGTGCGCCGCTCGTCGTCCATCCGCCCCAGCCACGGATCGGCATCCGGGCTCTGGAGGGGCATCGGGACGAGCTCGCCGGCGCGGTCCCAGCGCAGGAGCAGCGACAGCGCCCAGGCGCAGAAGTTGCAGTCGCGGTCATAGAAGACGTAGTGCATCTGCTCCCTTTCCCCTACCCGACCGCGTCGCGGCCGACGCGCGGGATGCGCATCGGCCACGCCGGGCGGGGCAGGCGTCAGTCGGTCGCCGCGCCGACGGCAGCGCCCGCGCCGGCGGCACCGGCGATCGCCGCCGCGCCGGCCAGACCGGCCGCAAACGCGGCGGGCGTGGCCAGCACGGGGCTTGTCGCGCCGACCACCTGCGTGCTCTCGGCACGGAGCGGCAGGTCGCGGAGCTCCGGGGCGGTATTCGCGTGATCGATCATCGTGCGCATGGCGCTCCTCTCTCGGGACGTGTGCATGGGCGTGTGGGCTCGACTCATCCGTCGGCCGTCTCCTCGACGGCGTAGCCGGCGCCGAACGCTGCGGCCGTCACAGCGACGCCCGCCGCGACCGCGGCCGGTGTTGCGAGCACCGGGGTCATGTCCGTCAGCGGCTGGACCTCCGTCTGCGGCCCCAGGGGCCCGATCTGGTCCGCCGTCACCTCGTTGGTATGCCGCTCGAGCTTGCTCATCGCGGTTCCTCCGTGGTTGCTTGCACCACGGCTCTGCCCTGCCGCGGAGGAGCAGACGCGCCGAACGCCCAGCCGCAGGGGTGCATTGCGTCACCCGTGTGGGTGATCCGCTCGGGCCGCCGCCTCAACCGGCGTACGGCTCTCACCCAAACGGGTGAATCACGCCGATCGCCGGTTCTCCCCGCCGAGGTCTGGGCAGGCGCAGAGTGACCCGTTCGATGCCCCCTGGAGGCCGCATGCAGCTGCACCGCCGCCGTCCACCGCGCCGCTCCACCCGCGCTCGCGCACTCGCGCACAGGGCGCGCCGCGAACTCCTCGCACCCGCTGCTCCCTCGCGTGAGCAGGCGCTGCGCCAGTCCGAGCGACTCGGTGCCCTGACGCACCTCGCCGCGAGTGCCGAATACCTCGCCCGCCCCCGGGACCGACGGGCCGGCGGCTCCAACGACTGGGACGTCATGCGTCGCGTCGCGCACGTCCGCTTCCCGCGCTTCGCCCCCGTGCTGGACGCGGTCGCCGACCGACGTGTGACCAGCGCGCTGCACGGCGGCCGCATCGCCGCGGCCCTCGCGCTGCTCGCGCCGACTCCCCGGCCGGTCCGGCTCGCCGCCGACGCCGCGCTGGCGACCAGCTCGGCACTGCTCTACCCGCGTCATCACTACGGCACCGACGGCACCGATCAGGTCGCGTTCCTCGTCCAGACGACGGCCACGGCCGCGCGGATCGGCGAGCGACGGCCCGAGGTCGTCGACGCCGCGCTCTGGTCGCTCGCGATCCAGGGCGGCCTGAGCTACGGCATCTCCGGCTGGGTGAAGCTCACCGGCCGGTCGTGGCGCAGCGGTGAGGCGCTGGCCGGCGTGACCCGCACGCGCACATACGGCGAGCGGCGTGCCTGGACGTTCTTCGACCGTCATCCGAAGATCGCGCGGGTGCTCGGCGCGCAGGTGCTCGCGGCCGAGTGCCTGTTCCCGCTGGCCTTCACGCCCGGCGGCCGCCTCGCACCCGCCCTCACCCACGGCGCGACGCTCTTTCACCTCGTCAACGCGCGCATCATGGGGCTTGGGCGCTTCGTGCCGGCCTTCGGGGCGCTGCACCCGCCGATCCGCTACGTCACCGCGCCGCAGAACGACGCCGCGCCGCGGGACGACACGCTGCCCAAGGTCGTCGGCGCGACCGCCGTCGCCGCGACGGCAGGCGGGCTGATCGCCGCTGCCCGGCGCCGCCGGATCGTGAACTCCGGCCGCGACGACGAGCAGACGATCCGCACCCGCGCCGGGAACCGGCTCGTGTTCCGCCGGGTCGGGCGCCCCCGCAACGAGGACGCGCCCGTCGTCGTGCTCGAGCACGGGCTGATGTCCTGCGCCGAGCACTGGGAGTGGGTGACCGAGAAGCTCGCCGCCGACCATCAGGTGATCGTCTACTCACGCGCCGGGTACGGCCGCAGCGCCCGCGACTCCCGCGCGCCGTTCGGGTTCGACCAGTCCGTCTCGGACCTGCTCGACCTGACCGCGGCCGCCGGAGCCGGCCGCCGCGCGGTCCTCGTCGGCCACTCGCTCGGCGGATGGCTCGCGGTCCGCGCCGCGGCGGCGGCGCCCGACCGCGTCGCCGGCGTCGTGCTGCTCGACTCCAGCCACCCGGCCGAGCTCGACCGCTCGTCGCGCCAGGCCCAGGGCACCGTCCCGCTGACGGAGAACCTGAGCCTCATGCCGATGTCGCTACGGCTCGGCCTCGGCGGTCTGCTCGCCACCCCCGACTGGGTGCGCCAGCTGCCCGAGCGGGTCCGCAAGCTCGCGCTCGCGCAGTATCGCGACGCGCGGCTGTGGACGGCCGGCCTGCGCGAGTGGAACGCCGTGCTCGAGGAGTTCGAGGCCTTCGACGGCGAGCTCGAGCACATCGAGGCGCCCGTGCTCGCGCTCACCGCCGGCTACACCGCGCGCAACGACCCCGTCCAGCAGGAACTCCACGCCGAGCTGGCCGGCACCAGCCCGCGCTCGCGCCACGAGATCATCGACGGCGCCGACCACGACAACGTCCTGTTCGACGAGCGCATCGCGCAGCAGACCGCCGACCTGGTCGACGCCTTCATCGCCGACCTGCCCACGCCCACCCGGGAGGAGGCTCCCGCCCATGCTCTCGTCGCTCGCTGAGCCGCTCCGCGCCCACGGCCCCCGCGCCCTCATCGCCGGTGCGTTCACCGCCTGGATCGGCGTCACCGCCGCCAGCCAGCATCCGCACCGGGCGTTTGACCGGCTGCGCTCGCTCGACCCGCTCGGGATGGCCGTCCCGAACTGGCGGTTCTTCGCCCCCGAGCCCGCCCAGCATGACTACCACGTCCTGCACCGCGTCCTGACCGCGACGGGCGACCAGACCCCGTGGCGGGAGACGACGGAGATCTCTCCGCGGCGCACCCGGCAGGTCGTCTGGTTCCCCGATCGCCGCCGCGAGAAGGCGACGTTCGACCTCGCCTCAGAGCTCATCACCCTGATGGCCGAGCCGGCGGTCGATCTCACGCAGACCGTGCCGTTCGACCTCCTGCGCGCCCGGGTCGAGCAACGCGTCCGCGACCAGAGCGAGGACGGACCGCTGCCGCAGGGCTTTCAGTTCCTGCTCGCCCGTCACACGGGCTACGACGACAGCGGCGAGCCCGACTACATCCTCGCCTCCCCCTTCTGCGCGCTGGAGGCCGCATGACCACGATCGCCGACCCCGGCTACGGGCGGCAGTTCGCGTCCTTCTACGACAGGCTGTTCCCGGCCGGCCCCGACCGCGACGAGGCCATCGACCGGCTCGCGATCCTGCACGGCGGCGGGCCCGCGCTGGAGCTCGGCGCCGGCACCGGCCGCATCGCGATCCCGCTGGCCGAGCGGACCGGCGAGGTCGTCGCCCTGGACAGCTCCGCCGAGATGCTCGACGAGCTGGCGGCGCAGCGAGGGACGGCTCCGGTAGAGCCCGTCCTCGGCGACATGCGCGCCCACCGGGACGACCGCGAGTTCGGGCTGGTCCTCTGCGTCCTCGGCACCCTCTCGATGGCGACCGAGGACGGTGGGGCCGAGCAGACGCTGCAGACGTGCGCGCAGGCCGTGGCCCCGAACGGCAGCGTCGTGATCGAGACGCACAATCCCGCGTTCGTCGAGGCGCTGCACGAAGGGCGGTCGCAGACGACGACGTTCGTCCCCTATCCCGGGCGCGACACGGGCCTGCTGTCGCACTCGACGCTCGACCTCGAGGGGCGCCACTGGCGGCTCTCGCACATCTGGTTCGAGGACGGGCGGGCGCGGATCGCCACGGAGAGCAGCCGCCTGCTCGACCCCGGCGAGCTCGACGAGCTGGCCGGGGCGGCGGGACTCACCCTCGTCGCGCGCCATGCCGACTGGCGCGGGACACCGCCCGCCCCGACGCACCCGATGGTGGTCTCGGTGTACCGCCCCACGCACCGTGTTTCGGTGCCTGAGAGCGGTTGGTAGGACATGATCGTGACCACTGCGCTGCCGCTCGCGACGCCCCGCGCCACCCACCGGGCCGTGGTCGTCAGCGACAGCGAGCTGCTCTGCACCGGCCTGCGCGAAGCCGTGGGCGACACGCTCGAGATCGTCGCCGACGTCCCCGATCTCGCGCGCGCCGAGGCCGCGGTCCAGACCGCGCACGCCCACGTCGTCATCGCCGCGCCGACCGACGGCGGGGACGATGCGCACTTCGCGGGGCTTGCGGGCCTCGACGGAGACCGGCGGGTGCTGCTGCTCCTCCCTCCTGCGGGCTTCCGCATCCACGCGTCATCGCTGCGCCGCCGCCACGACTTCGCCTGCCTGCCGCTGAACGCGGACGGGCCGTCGATCCGCCGCGCGATCGGCGGGCTCCTGTCCAGTGGCTCGGAGGTCACGCTTGAGCACGTGGTCTCCGGGGGCCGCGGGACGCTGACACCGCGCGAGCAGGAGGTCCTCAGCGAGCTCGCGCGGGGCCTGACGAACCGCCAGATCGCCGAGCGCCTGTGGGTCTCTCAGGACACCGTGAAGTCCCACCTGCGCCGGGTGTTCCGCAAGCTCGAGGTGGCGACGCGCACCGAGGCGGTCGCGGCCTACCTCGCCGAGCTGCGGGCCTAGAGCAGCGAGTCCTGGCCCGGCAGCGGCTCGCTGGCCGCAGCCCGGGCACGGCGCTCGAGCTCGGCCGCTGCCTGCGAGGCGACGGCGGCGCAGTCCTCCACGACCGTTGCGGCGGCATCGGAGCTCAGGTCGCCCGAGCGCAGCTGCTCGGCGGCGCGCTCCAGGCGCTCGACGAGCGGGTCGAGGGCGGCGCTGGGATCGTCGGTGAGGTCAGACATCTTGTGCGGAAGTCTCTCGGATCTCGCGCAGCGCCGCCGCAAGGACACCGTTGACGAACTTTGGCGCATCCGTACCGGAGAAGGTCTTCGCGATCTCGACGGCCTCGTCGATCGCCCCTTCCGGCGGGATCGGTACGTCACCGGGCGCGGCGTCGGGGTGCACGATCTCGAGGAGGGCGACGCGCATGATCGCGCGCTCGAGCGGCGCGATGCGGTCGATGGTCCAGCCCTGGGAGTGGCGGGAGATGACGCCGTCGAGATCGTCGGCGTAGTCCTGCGTCGCATGCGCGAGCGCCCGCGTGAACAGCGAGGCGTCGCGCTCGAAGACATCGTCGAGCTCACGGTTCGTGAGCTGGGCCTGGTACAGGGCGAAGACGGCGGCGCGGCGCTGATCGGTCCGGCGGCTCACTACGCGCGCGACATGTATTCGCCCGACGCCGTCTGGACCTTGACGCGGTCGCCGATGTTCACGAAGAGCGGAACCTGGATGGTGGCCCCGGTCTCGAGCGTCGCCGGCTTGTTGCCGCCCCCCGACGCCGTGTCCCCGCGCAGCCCGGGCTCGGTCTGCGTGACCTCGAGCTCGACCGACGAAGCCAGCTGCAGGTCGGAGGGCTGACCGTCGATGAACAGGACGTCCACCTCGTCGCTGGCCTTCGTCCACCGCAGCGCGTCCTTCAGCACGGTCTCGGGGATCGCCATCTGCTCGAACGTGTCCGTGTCCATGAAGTGCGCGTCCTCGCCGTCGGCGTAGAGGAACTGCATCTTGCGCGCCTCCGTGCGGACCGAGCGGAACTTCTCCCCGGCCCTGAACGTCTTGTCGATGACGTTCCCATCGGTCGAGCGACGAAGCTTCGTGCGCACGAAGGCGGGGCCCTTGCCCGGCTTGACGTGCTGAAACTCGACCACCTTGTAGATGGTCCCGTCGACTTCGATGTGATTGCCGTTCTTGAGCTGGTTCGTGCTGATCATGCCGGGACGGAGGCTACTTGCATCGGGCGTCGCTCCGCCCCGGCGCTCAAGCGCGGGGGCCCACGACCGATCTCCGAGGTGATGGGCAACCGCCGCACCCTCGCCCTGCTCGCCGTCGGCATGGTCACGACGACGCTGCTGGCCGCCGTCGGCCTCGACGAGGTCCGCGTGACCGACTACCAGCATGAGGCCCGGCCTGCGTACGATGCCCTGATCGCCGGGGATGTCTCGGGCTTCTTCGCCCACCTTCCGGCGTATGCGGGCACCCTGCTCCTGCACGCCCCGGTGGCGCTGCTCGCGGGGTCGCTCGGCGGTAGCGCGCAGGTCGTGTTCACCGCGGTCGCGGTGCCGGCCCTGATCGGACTGCTCGCCCTCTCCGTCTGGCTCGCCACCACCGTCCCCGGCCGTGGCGGCTGGGTCGTACTCGGCGTCGCGACGCTGAACCCCATCGCCTATCAGGCGCTCGACTACGGCCACCCGGAGGAGATCCTCGTCGGTGTGCTGAGCGTCGCGGCGGTCCTGGTCGCCCAGCGGGAGCGGCCCGTCCTCGCGGGCGTCATGCTCGGGCTCGCCATCGTCGCCAAACCCTGGGCGCTGCTGGCCGTCGGCCCGGTGCTCCTCGCGCTCCCGCGCGGGCAGGTCCGCGCACTGCTCGCCACCGGCGCGATCGGCGTCGTCTTCACCCTGCCGGTCCTGCTCTTCGGCGGCACCGCCACGCGGATCGCGCCGCACACCGGCACGGTCTTCCATCCCTGGCAGCTGTGGTGGTTCTTCGGCGACGGCGGCAGCCCGGCCAACGGCATCGAGGGCTACCGCGACGCGCCGGCGTGGATCGTGAGCCTCACCCACCCGCTCATCGTGCTCCTCGGGTTCGCCCTCTCCGCGGTGTGGGCCCGGCGCGGGCGCGATCGCACCGATGCCGTCGGGCTCCTGGCCTTCCTCCTGCTGATGCGCTGCGTCCTGGACCCCTGGAACAACCCGTACTACGAGCTGCCGTTCCTGCTCGCCCTGCTGGCCTGGGAGTGTGCGCGCGGGGCACGCTTCCCGTTCGCGACGGTGACGCTGACGCTCCTGGCGTGGCTGACGTTCGTCACCGCGCCCAAGTACGTCCTTCCCGACGTCTACTGCGCGCTGTTCCTGGCATGGTCGCTGCCGACCCTGCTCACCATCGGCGCGCTCGTCTACGCACCCGACCGCACGCGCGCGCTGTTCGCCCGGCTGCGCGAGCGGCTGCCCGACGGCGACACGAAGCTCACGCTACGACGGTCAGCGCCTTCGACAGGCCGCTGAGCACGTCGGCGCCGTCCGCGGTGACGACGACCAGGTCCTCGATCCGCACCCCGACCGCGCCCGGCAGGTAGACGCCGGGCTCGACGGTGACGACGTGCCCGGGCTCCAGCGGGGTCTCCCCGAGCTTCGAGAGCCGCGGGCCCTCGTGGACCTCCATCCCGACCCCGTGCCCGAGACCGTGACCGAAGTGCTCGGAGTGGCCGGCGTCGTCGATGATCGTGCGTGCGACGGCATCGACCTCGCGGCCGGTCGGGCCGGGCCGCACGGCGGCGAGCGCCGCCTCCTGCGCGCGCAGCACCAGCTCGTAGACCTCGCGGTCGCGACCGTCCAGCTCGCCCGTCGCGACGGTGCGCGTGCAGTCCGACGCATAGCCGTCCATCTGCGCCCCCCAGTCGACGACGACCAGGGTGTTCGGCGGGATCGCGACGTCGCGCGGCTCGGCGTGCGGCAGCGCGCCGTGCGGGCCGGCCGCGATGATCGGCGCGAACGAGACGCCCTCCGCGCCACGCCGGCGCATCGCGATCTCCAGGTCCAGGGCGATGGCGCGCTCGGTCTTGCCCACGATGCCGCCCTCGAGGATGACCTCGGTGAACGCCGCGTCGGCGACCTCGGCGGCCGCGCGGATCCGCGCGATCTCGTCGGGATCCTTGGTGGCGCGGAGCTCCTCGACCAACCCGCCGGCCGCCACGAGCTCGACGTCGGCGGGCAGCTTCTCCGCCAGGCGCGCGTGCTGCTTGACGGTCAGGTGGGCGTCGTCGAACCCGAGCCGAAGCGGGCCCGCACCCGCCAGCTCCTCGGCCGCGCGGACGAGCAGCTCGGGCGCGATGCGGTGTTCCCACCCGCCGCCGACCTGATCGGCCGCCTGGGTGAGGTAGCGGAAGTCCGTGATGAACACGCGGCGCCCCGCTCCGACGAGCGCCGCGGCGTTGCTGCCGGTGAAGCCGCAGAGCCACCGGACGTTCACGAGGTTCGAGACGAAGAGGACATCGACGCCCGCGTCCTCGAGCGTCGCCTCGAGCCGGTCGGCGCGGGTTGCGGTCACGTCGTCTTCTCCAAGTGGTCGCGCAGCAGGGTGAGCGCCTCGTGATACCCGTCGGGGCCCTTGCCCTTCACCGTCGCGAAGCAGAGCTCGCGCACGACCGAGACGTGGCGCCATTCCTCGCGCGTCTCGGGGTCGGAGAGGTGGATCTCCACGGTCGGGAGCGCAGCGATCTCCAGCGCGTCACGAATCGACCACGCGTAGTGCGTCCACGCGCCCGGGTTGATGAGGATGCCGTCGGCGATCCCCTCCAGCCCGTGCAGGTGCTCGATGAGCTCGGACTCGTCGTTGCTCTGGAAGAACGACACCTTCAGCCCCAGCTCTGACGCGGAGCGCGAGATGCCCTGTTCGAGCTGGGTGAACGTGATGTCGCCGTAGATCGCCGCGGGACGACGGCCCAGCTGGTCCAGGTTCACGCCGTGGATGACGGCGATCCGGTTGTGGCCGGTCACGCCGCCAACTCTTGCACGGCCGCCAGCAGATCGGCGGCTGCCACGTGCTGGCCGAACACGACCTCGCCCGGTGCCCGCACCAGGACGAACGGCGTGTCCTCCCCCATTCGCTTCTTGTCCGCGCGCGTGGCGGCCGCGACGGCCGCCGGGTCGATCGCGGCGTCCATCTCGGTCGGGAGACCGGCGGCCGCGAGCAGGCCCCCGACCTCCTCGCGCAGCGCGTCCTGGCCCGACAGCCGCAGCGCGGCGAGCAGGCCGAGGGCAACCGCCTCGCCGTGGCGGTAGCGCGCGTACGCGGTGACGGTCTCGATCGCGTGCCCCACGGTGTGCCCGAGGTTCAGGATCTGGCGCAGGCCCCCGTCGCGTTCGTCGGCGGCGACCACGCGCAGCTTCGTCCGGGCGCAGGCCAGGACGATCGCCTCGTCGACTTCACCGCCACCCGAGCGCACGCGCTCCCACAGCGACCCTCCCGCGATCAGCGCGGTCTTCACGACCTCGGCGTACCCGGCGGCGCGTTCCTCCGCCGGCAGGGTCGCCAGGACGTCGTGGAGCACGTGGACGGCACGCGGCTGGTGGTAGGCGCCGACGTAGTTCTTGCCTCCGGGGATGTCCACCCCCGTCTTCCCGCCGTAGGCCGAATCGACCTGCGAGACGATCGTCGTCGGGACGTGCACGACGTCGATGCCGCGCTGGTAGGACGCGGCCACGAAGCCGGCGAGATCACCGACCACGCCGCCGCCCACCGCGACGACCCGGGTCCGGCGCGTGGCGCCGCGCGAGGCCAGTGCCCGCCACAGCGCCTCGGCCGTCGCCAGCGTCTTCTGCTCCTCGCCGGCGGGGAAGGTCAGCCGCGGGACCTCCGCGAGCCGCTCGCCCAGCACCGCGCCGACGACGTGATCGTCGGTGATCAGGACGTCGTCGGGCTGGGTCTCGGGCCACGCCCCGAACCACACCGGGTAGCTCCCCGACGCGGCCGTCGCCCAGGCCAGCTGCACGCCGTCCTCGGCGCGGCCGAGCTCCTGGAGCGCGGGGAGCGCCTGCACGACGGCCTCTCGGCCGCCCTCGGCGATGAACGCATCCGCGACCGACTCGTAGGCGGATTGGCGCTCGGCGTAGAGCGCGGAGAAGCGATCGCGGTCGCGGGCGAGCGGGCGGTTGCCGCCCTGCGCCCGGCGCCAGGCCGTCTCCTCGGAGACCTCGAGCAGCGCGACCGTGTGTGAGCGCAGCGCGTCACGCACGCGCGCAGACCCGAGCGCGCCACCGCCCAGCGCGACCGGCTGTCCGTCGGTCGCGGCGTCGAGCAGCTCCAGGACGACGCGCTCCTCGCGCTCGCGGAAGCCCGTCTCGCCGTCGCGCTCGAACAGGGCGGCGATCGACGCGCCGGCGTCGCGCTCGATGGCGATGTCGGCGTCGAGCGCCTCGACCCCGAGGCGCGTGGCGGCATCTCGGGCGGCGGACGACTTGCCCGCGCCCATGAAGCCTACGAAGACGAGTGCGCGTGCCACCCGATGCGCTCGCGGTACCGATCGACCGCGTCTCGCACGTCGTCGATGTGGTCCCCGCCGAACTTGTCGCGGTACGCGCTGGCGAGCACCAGCGCCACCATCGCCTCGCCGACGACCCCCGCGGCGGGGACCGTGCACGAGTCGGTGCGCTCGCGCAGCGCCTCGGCCGGCTCGTGCGTGTCGATGTCGACCGAGCGCAGCGGCTTGGTCAGCGTCGGCAGCGGCTTCATCGCGGCGCGCGCGACGAGCGGGTCGCCGTTGCTCATGCCGCCCTCGATCCCGCCCGCGTGGTTCGTCTCGCGGGTGAACGAGCCGTTCCAGAAGATCTCGTCGTGCGCGGCCGAGCCAGGCGTGGCGCCGAGCGCGAAGCCGTCGCCGAACTCGACGCCCTTGATCGCGTGGATCGACATGAGCGCCCCGGCGAGCTGACCGTCGAGCCGCTCCGTCCACGACACGTGCGAGCCGATGCCCGGCACGAGACCGAACGCGAGCACCTCGAACGTGCCACCGATCGACTCGTTCGCCTTGCGCTGCTGATTGATGAACTTCACCATCGCGCGGCTGGCTTCGGGATCCAGGCAGCGCACGGGGTCGTCGTCGACGCCCTCGAAGTCGTCGAGGACCACCGGCTCGGTGCGCGCCGGCACGAAGACCTCGCCGATCGACACGACGTGCGAGCGGATCTCGACGCCGAGCTCACGCAGGAACTGCCGCGCGACGCCGCCGCCCGCCACGCGCGCCGCGGTCTCCCGGGCGCTCGCGCGCTCCAGGATGTCGCGGACGTCGGTGGTGTTGAACTTCTGCGTTCCGACGAGGTCGGCGTGGCCGGGGCGCGGGAGGTGGACCTCCGGCACGTCGGTCTCCACCGGCCACGGGTTCATTCGCTCCTCCCAGTTCGCGTAGTCGCGATTGGGGACCTGGAGCGCGATCGGGCCGCCGAGCGTGCGCCCGTGGCGGACCCCCGCGGTGACGTCCGCGCGGTCCGTCTCGATCTTCATGCGGCCGCCGCGGCCGTGGCCGAGCTGGCGGCGCGCGAGATCGCGGTCGAGCGCCTCACGGTCGAGCTGCAGGCCCGCGGGCAGGCCTTCGAGGATGCAGGTGAGGCCGGGCCCGTGGGACTCGCCGGCAGTGGTCATGCGCAGGCTCATTGCCCGCGCCAGTCTAGGACCCCGCCGGCTCAGCCAGCGTTCAGGCCGCCGGCCACCACACGACCCGTGCGATGGACCCGCAGCACGGAAGCGGCGCTCGCCCGGGCGCGCAGCCGCTTGCGCTGCTTGGTGGTCAGGCGGCGGATCACGCCCTTGCTGTCGTCGAAGCGGTACCCGTCGAGCGTGTCGGCGGCGCCGTCCTTGCGGGCCGTGCGAACGGCCTTGCGGCCCGCCTTGGCGGCGGACGCCGACGCCTTCGCGTCGCTCGCGCTCACCGTCGCGCCACCCTTGCCGCGCTTCTCGACCGCGACGATGTCCAGCTGGTACTGCACGACCGCGCCCTCGGCGTTCGTCACGTCGAGGAACTCCGTCTCCCCCTCTTCGAGCTCGAGCGTCTCGCAGTTCGCCGGCGTCGGACGGCAGGTGCCGTCGCCGACCGCGGCGCCGATCTCCGTTCCGACCATGAACACCGCGGTGCGACCGTTCGAGAGCACGCCGAGGTACACGAACAGCGGATCGCTGACGGACGGCAGCGGGGTGAGCCGCGGGATGTCCTTGATCGCCGTGGGATCGGCGTCGCTGGGACCGAACCGCAGCGTCACGTCGTATCCGTTCTCGCCACTGCCCTTCTTCGCAGGCTTGTCGCTGGTCTTCGAGTCGGAGTCGGTGCTGCCGGAGCTCCCGGAGTCCTTCCCGGTGTCGCTGCCGGTGCCGGTGCCCGTGCCCGTGCCCGTGCTGGTCCCCGAGTCGGTCGCCGGGCTCTTGCTGGCCGCAGCGGAGGTGTCGGGGGTGGTGCCGGGCTGCCCGGCGACCTTCTCCTCAGGCGGGTTGAAGAACGGGTTGCGCAGCGAGCCGCGGCGCGGGCCGTCACCCGGATCGGCCGTCACGACGACGGCCTCGCGCAAGCCCTTGGCCGCCGCGGCGGACGCGACCGGCGAATCGGTCGCCGGGTCGGCGCCGCCGCCCCGCGCGAGCACGATCGGCGCGGCGACGATCGCCACGAGGAACGCGAGCGCGAACGGCCACAGCCGCTTGTCGACCAGGTCCTGGAACAGTCCTCGCAGCCAAGTCACTTCGCAGCACCTCCGGCGGTGTTGGCCGCAGCGGTCGCCGCAGCGGGCGCGGACGCGGTCGCAGAGGCACCGGTCGCGGATGCGGCAGCCGGGGCGGCCGCGGCGTCGGCGGCCGCCTGAGCCTCAGCGCTCTCGATCGGCGCGGTGTACGCCGTCGCCGAGACCTCGGCCGAGACGTTCGGGAATCCGCCCAGGCCGGGCGTGAGCTTCACGGACTCGACGGAGACCAGGCGGCCCCGGACGTCGATCGCGTCCTCGTTGCGAATCACCGTGTACCGCTCGATCTTGCGGAGGAACCGCGTCATCGCGAAGTAGCCGCCGTCGAACGTGAGGGTCAGGGGCACCGGCGTGACCTGGCCCGCCAGCGTGGCGGCATCCGCCGAACCGGTCGCCGTCGCGGCGGAGCCCGTGGCAGCCGTTCCGGTAGCGGCGGCCCCCGTGGCGGCGGCCCCTTCCGTCACGTTGACCGCGCGGAAGTCGATGTCCGTCTGCTTCGCCGTGCTCTCGAGCTGGTAGACCAGCGACGCGACATCGTCGTTGACCGGGATGGCCTTGCCGAGACGCGTGACGGCGGCGTAGTCCTTCTCGTACCCGGCGCGCGCGCCCAGCGCGGCAGTCGCCTTGGCGGTGGCCTCGTCCGCAGCCTGCTGCGCCGTGGTCACCTTCGCCTTGGCCTCGTTGACCGCCCCTCGCTTGGGGTTGACGACGAGGAACCATGACGCGGCGGCGATGGCCACGCAGATGGCGACCATGATCATCGTGCGGTCCTGACGGGTCATGACGTACCAGCCTGGGTCGGAGCCGTCGTGGTGCCCGCGGATGCGGCCGGTGCGGCACTCGCGGCCGGCGCGGCGGCGGTCGCCGCCCCTTCGGGCAGACGGAAGATCACGGTCATCGTGAACTGGGGCTTCTCGCCCTTCGCCCCACGGCAGTCGCCACCCGCCGCGGAGGCGTCGGCGGCCTTCGAAGACGTCTCGAGCCGGACGCGCTCGACACCCTTGATCGCCCGCAGGCGCGCCAGGAGCAGCGCGACGGCCGACTGCGAGGGCGCGCAGCCCACCACCGCGAGCTGCGGTGCACCGGTCGACGCGCCGGCGGTGCTCGTCCCCGTCTGGGCCGTCGAGCCCGAACGGGTGCCGTCGATCGAGACGAGGTCCACCGAGGCCGGGACGACCCGGGCGAGCTCGCGCATCGCGAGGCCCCAGTCGAAGCGCTGGCCGGAGATCTGGTTCACCGTCGCCTGCCGCTCGGCGGCGACCTTCGCGAACTTCTGGTACGGCTCGAGGAGCGCGGCGTCGGCGTTCGCAGCCGCCGCATCTCGGTCGAGCTGCGCGAGCGTGTCCTGCTGCGTGTTCAGGCTGCGCGCGCTCAGGCCGTAGAGCACAGCCATCACCGCGAGGACGCCCAAAGCGGCGATGAGGCCGTACACGGCACCACCGGAGCGGCTCGGGGCGTCGGCGCCGCGGCGGGCGTCGAGCGGAATGAGATTGACGGCCTTCACGACAGCGGCTCCTCGATGGCGAGCCCGGCGGCAACGGTGAACGAGCCGCCCGGGAGCACGACGCCCTCGTTCCCGGCCGCGACCACGCGCTCCTCGACGGGGAGCGCGAGCTGTGCGGCGAGCGCGTCGGCGAAACCGTCGACCGTCGTCGCGGGGCCTGTGAGGACCACCTGCTCGACGGCAGCGATAGCCGAGCTCTCGCTCTGGGCCTGATGGAAGTCGAGTGAGGTCCGGACCTCGCCGCTGATGCGCTGGACGCCGGCCTCGAGCGCCGCGCGGGCGTCGGCGAGGATCTCCGGGTCGCCCTCGATCTGGTCGAGCGGCCGGCCCAGGCCGACGTGCGTCAGCCATGCGCGGCTGTGGTCGAGGGTCAGGCCGCGACGCTCGGCGAGCTCCACGGCGATGCCCTCCAGCCCGCTTCCCGAGACACGCGTGAACAGGCAGGTGCCGTTCTCGGCGACGGCAAGGTTGGTGATCCCGCCGATGCTCAGGTAGAGCGTGGGCGCGGTGTCGCCGGCGGCGATCGCGCGCATCATGCCGAACGCCGAGAGGTCGATGCCCTCGACGCGCAGGCCGGCGTCGGTGACGGCGGAGAGCATGCGCTCGACCATGTCGCGGCGCGCGGCCACGATCATGACGCGCTGGCGCGGACCGGCGGGCGTCTCGACCATGCCCGCGCTGTGCCAATCCAGGACCGCGGTTTCGAGCGGCATCGGCACCGTGTCCTGCGCGGCGAACCGCACGGCGGCGTCGAGCTGCTTGCGGTCCTCGATCGGCGGAAGCTCGGCCCAGCGCATGACGATGCGCTGGTTGGCGACGCCCACGCGGACGCGCTTGCCCAGGCCCTTGTTCTCCCGCCACAGGTCGCGCAGGACGGCGGTGAGCGACGCCGGGTCGGCGACCTCCCCGTCCCGGACGATCCCGGGCTGGAGCGCGGCGACGGCCGCGCGGCTGACGGTCAGCCCGCCGTTGACGTGCACCTCGGCTGCCGAAATGGAGCCGGGGTCGACGTCAAGGCCGACGATGGAACGATTGGAGCCGCGAGATCTCATATGCATCGGAGGGGGCGGCAAGGGGTTGCCGCCAGGCCCTTTGATCGTCCGCACCCGGTCGTTTCTTCAACGAAACCCACCTCGGCCATCCGTCCGTCCAGGTCGACAGCCGGAATCCAGTGCGTTACCGAACCGGCAGAACGGCCGCTGAGACCTAGAAGGTGTCGAGGTACCAGTCGATGATCGGCTGGCCCGCGAGCATCGCGGAGACCGCGCCGAACGCGAGGAACGGGCCGAACGGAATCTGCCGCTTGCGCCCCTCGTCCATCCCGAAGTGCGCGATCACGCCGATCCCGACGAGCACCCCCGCCAGCAGACCGATGAGGATCGCGGGCGCCACCAGAGCGCCCAGGTAGAGCCCCATGACGCCGGTGAGCTTCGCGTCGCCCATCCCCATGCCCTTCGGGTTGATGAGCGACGGGATCCCGAGGAACGCCGCCGCCGCGGCACCCGCGATGAGGCGTTCTACCTCGCCGTCGAGGTCGAGGATCACACCGAGCACGACCGCCACGACGGCCGCGGGCAGCGTCAGCTTGTTCGGGATGAGCTTGAGCTCGAGGTCGATCGCCGCAATCGGGATGAGGAACGTGACCATGACGAGCCCGAGCACGAGCTTCGTGGTGTCGTCGTAGTTGACGGCGACCGTCAGGGCGTAGAGCAGCGCCGTGAGCGCCTCGACCGCCGGATAGCGCACCGAGATCGGCGCGCCACACGACCGGCACTTGCCGCGCAGGAGCAGCCACGACACGACCGGGACGTTGTCGTAGGCCTTGACGCCCTCCCCGCACGACGGGCATTTCGATCGCCCACGGGCGATCGACTCGCCCTTGGGAAGGCGGTAGATGACGACGTTCAGGAACGAACCGACGATCAGGCCGCCGACGAGCGCCGCGACGATGGCAAGGGCCATGACCGCGAACCTAGCCGGGGCGGCGGACGCCGCCCTACTGGGCGGGGACCTGCTCCTGCTGCGCGACGATCCGCCAGCTGCTGTTCGCCGGCGACAGGAACTTCGGCGGCGAGCGGAAGCGCATGCGGTCGTCGTACACGTAGTTCTTGATGTAGCCGGTGCCGCTGCCGCCGCCGGTCCCGACGGCGCCGCGGACCTGCTGGGCGATCGCGCCGTTGATGTTCAGATTGCCCTGCTTGGCGCCGCACGCGTACTTGTCGACGGTGAAGCGCTGGTTGATCGCGAGGATCGCCGCGTCCACCGTCACGTCGCCGAGGTCCCCGCTCGTCGGGGACGGCGCCGGGCTCGGGCCCGAGCCGCACGGGTGGTAGATCCGGACCCAGTCGTTGGCGATCAGGCCGAGCATCCCGTCGCCCGTCCTCGTGATGTCCTCCTTGACGACGACGTCGCCCTGCGCGCCGATCGTCAGA
Source organism: Solirubrobacteraceae bacterium (assembly GCA_016462625.1). The sequence continues at coordinate 28,586 of JAEMSV010000009.1, forward strand.
TTGGAGCTGTACGTCCCGCTGACCCAGGCCTCACCGCACCCGTTGCGGGCGCTCGAGTACGGGTTCGACGGATAGCCGCCGCTGAGCGAGTGCGCGCTGCAACCGCTCGTGTCGTTCGAGACGTAGACCAGGCCGTTGCTCGGCAGCGCCATCGACACGTTGTTCAGCGACGTGCCGTCCTGACGCATCCCCGTGACCGTCATCGTGCTCCCGGTCAGCGTGATCTGCGTCTTGCGCTTGAACCGGTAGTTGGTCAGCGTCTGGCTATAGAGATCCGAGTTCGTCGACGGCATCTGCATGTCGTCGGCGTTCTTCAGGAACGTCCCGGCGTCACTGAACGTCGACGTGCCGGGCTCGTTCCACTTCGGCGTGCCGCTGCAGCCCGACGCCGTCGTCCAGCCCGTCCCGGAGTTGCCCACGCCGGGCTTCGCCGTCTCGATGGTGTCGCTCGGACCCCGCCCGAACTTCGCGGGCGGGCAGATCAGCAGCGTGTCGTTGCTGTGCAGCGGCCCGTTGATCTGGTCCGTCGACGCGAACTGGATGTTGCCGTTGTCCTCGCTGTCGGTGAAGTACACGAAGTTCGTGAAGCCCGGGACGCGGAAGGTCGCGACGAGCGAGCGCTTCACGGTCGAGCTGGACGACGCGCGGCCGGTCACGCGAATGCGGAAGCTGCCCGTGGTCTGGTTGATGAACGTCGCGTCGGGGCTGCTCGAGTTGCACGACGTCGCGCCGTTGGCGGGCAGCAGCTCGATCGCGTACTGCGCCGGGGAGTCGGGCAGGGTCGTCCAGGTCCGCGTGGCCCCCTGCGCGACCGCCTGGTTGAGCTGCTGCGTGGTGGAGTTGGTGCAGCCCTGCCAGTACTCCGGGTTCAGCGTGAGGTAGTACGCGTACGCCTGGACACCGGCCTCGGCGGCCGCGAACGCCTGCTTGCGCTGCACGTCGTCACCGCCGGACTTCACGTCGCCACTGGTCGCCGAGACGGCCGCCGCGGACGCCGACAAGATGACGACCAGCGACAGCATGACGAGGACCATCGTGAAGCCGCCCTCGGACTTGGCCCGGGCGCGCAGCGCGTCGATCAGCGGAAGTTGCATGGCAGTGTCCCCTGCGTCGAGTCGGGATCGGCGGTCCGGTTGACCGCGCTGTTCGTGAAGATGAGGTCGGGGTTCGACCGCGACATGGCGTTGGTGGACTTGAACGCGAAGTCGATGCGGACGATGCGCGCGAGGTCGGCGTCGGCGAGGTTCGCGCCGGCGGTCGCCGGCGTCAGCTCACGCGTCGGCGTCGCGGGGCTGCCCTGGAACGTGAAGTACCGCAGGAACGACGTGTTGTCGACGAGCTTCACGTCTTGGGCGACGGTCCGCGTGCTGCCGGTGCCGTACGTGCCGACGAAGGTCGGATTGCCCGCCGGGTTGGTGGTCCACGAGGACATCGGGTCGGTGGTCTCGGTGATCTTGCCGGTGCCGCCAGAGGCGTCGGGGACCCACGTGATGGTCTTGCGCTGGAGCGCCTGATCGGTCGTGTTCGCGGCTCCGACGCTCGAGATGAACTGCACGCTCGTCGCGCTCGCAGACAGGAACACGGTCGCCCCCGCGCAGGTCTGCGACCGCATCGACCTCGACAGCTCGTTGATCGCGGCGCGACCCTTCTGGGTCGCGTCCATGCGGGAGGTGGTGTCGACCTGCGTCTTCACCGCGTACTGGACGAGGATGAGGACCGCGCCGATGATCACGCTCCCCACGGAGGCCGCGATGAGGACCTCCGGGAGGGTGAAGCCACGCTCGTCTGTCAGGCGCTCGCGCAGCATCAGCAGCTCGTCTTCGACCAGCCGGAGTCGAGGATGACCGTGAAGATGAACCAGGTCCAACCGAAGTCGAACGTCGTGGCCGTGGCCCCGGTGAAGTTCGTGTTCGGCCCCGGGTCGTTCTTGCGGTACGTCCCGTTGCCCGGGACGACGGCCCAGTTGAGGAAGTTCTCGCCGCCGTAGCTGACCTGCCCGCAGATGTTGATGTCCGACAAGCTGTACGGGAAGCCCGGGTCGGCGAGCTTCCCGCCGGAGGCCGCCGTCGTGGCGCGGGTGTACTCGACACCGCAGACGTCGGTGACCTGCGCCACGCCGTTGACGACGCTCCCCTGCACCTTCGTGATCGGGTCGAGCGCCGGGAGCCGGACCTGGACGCCCGTGACGTTGGCGCCCGGGCCGACCATGCGGGTCGTCTCGTTCGCAGCGGGCGGCCGGGCGGCGGTGCAGCCGCCTCCGTAGATGGTGTACGTGCTGGTGCTCGGCGGTACCGTCGCGCTCCAGCTGCCGTCAGCCGCGACGTTCGCGGTCACGAGCACCCCGTCGGGGTTCGCGAGGCTGACCTTCGGCGCCGTGCCCGATCCGGACCAGCCGGTCCGCAGGTTCGACGTCATGTCGGTGCCGTTGCGCTTCGTGATGAAGGTGCCGGACACCGTGGAGGCCTGGCTGTACGTGTAGGTGCGCTCGGCCAGCTGCTGACCGGCCACGCTGATCGAGTCGGTGACGTTCGTCGCCCCGGTCTGAGTCACATAGCCGGCCTTTGTGAAGCTCATGCTGTACGTCGCCGCGGTGACCGGACTCCAGGACACGCAGCCCTGGCTGTCCGTCACCCCCTGCGGGTAGCCGCCCCCGATGTTCACGGGAACGCCGGCGACGCCGTTGTCGCTGATGTCCTTGATCCGGATCACCAGCGCGCCCTGGGTGGTCAGTGCGCCGCGCGCACCCGGCGCCAGCAGGCTCGTGACCGTGACCGGCTTCGACGACTTCCCCGGCCAGCTCACCGACACGGAGATGCGCAAGTACGTCGGCGGGCCGACCGCGCTGGAGCAGACCGACCCCGTCGCAGGCTGTGAGACCCACGCCGCCGTGCGCCGCATCGTGTAGCTCACGCCGTTCTTGCTCACCGTCTCGGCCGCGCCCGTCAGGGCGGTCAGCACGCTCGTCCGCTGGCTGCGCAGATCCTCGAGCTGCTGCTCGGCGATGTTCGCTGCCGCGGCCTTCTGCTTGGCGTCACCGCTCGCCTTGGCGGAGACGTCGAATCCCGTCATGACCCCGACGGCGAGGATGCCCACGACGAGTGCGCTCAGCACGACCTCGACGAGCATCGTTCCTGCCTCACTGGCAAATCGCCGCGTCATGGTTCCGTCCCCCCGGTGCCTGTTCTGGCAATCCATCAATGCGGGAATCGGCGTCTGAGGGAGGCGGTTGAGCATGTGGGCGGTATGACGGCCGAATGATCGATGCAACGACGAAGGGCGGACCCGAGGGCCCGCCCTTCAATTCCGTGCGTCTCGGCTCGTGACTACCAGCCGCTGGACGGGCAGTTCGATCCGCCCGTCGAGCGCGCGGTGCCGCTGGCCGTCTTCGTGACGATGAAGTTGCAGCCTCCGGCCGAGTGGCCGGTGACCACGAAGCCGGTCGCGGTCAGCGACGCGACCTCGACCTCGCCGCCCGCGGTGCCGTACGGCAGGCCAGTCGTCGACGCCGACGTGTCGCAGCCGACGTACGTCTGCGCGTCGGCGAAGCACGTCTCGAGCTGCGTGGTCATGTTGCGCGCGTTGCTCTTCGCGCTGGCGTCCTGACCCTTGCGCTGCTGGTTCAGGAACGTCGGAAGGGCGATCGCGGCAAGAATGCCGATGATCAGAATGACGACGAGCAGTTCGATGAGCGTGAAGCCCTGCTCGTCCTTGAGCCGGTTGTACATGGGAAGGTCCCCTCTTCTCCGTGGTTCGAGCCCAGAATCGGCCGGTGATCAGCCAGCCTTGAGCGTGAAAAGCCGAGGAACGGCCGAATGATCGATAGAACGACGAAGGGCGGACCCGAAGGCCCGCCCTTGTCAATTCAGTGCGTCTCGGCTAGTGACTACCAGCCGCTGGACGGGCAGTTCGTGCCGCCCGTCGAGCGCGCGGTGCCGCTGGCCGACTTCGTGACGATGAAGTTGCAGCCGCCGGCCGAGTGGCCGGTGACCACGAAGCCGCTCGCGGTCAGCGAGCCGACTTCGACGTTGCCGCCGGTCGTGCCGACCGGGAGACCCGTGGTCGACGTCGACGTGTCGCAGCCAACGTACGTCTGCGCGTCGGCGTAGCACGTCTCGAGCTGCGTGGTCATGTTGCGCGCGTTGCTCTTCGCGCTGGCGTCCTGACCCTTGCGCTGCTGGTTCAGGAACGTCGGAAGGGCGATCGCGGCAAGAATGCCGATGATCAGAATGACGACGAGCAGTTCGATGAGCGTGAAGCCCTGCTCGTCCTTGAGCCGGTTGAACATGTTGGTGGTTCCTCCCATGGTGGAGCCGTTTGTTGGTGCAGAAGCCGTCCTCTGAATCGACCCGGCGTACCCCTAGATTGAGAAGAGATGAGGGCTCTGGACGGATGATTCCCCGCCGCTTGCTCACCGTGATGGTGCTGCTGCTGGTCGGTCTCGTGATCGCCAGCGCCCTATCCCCTCCCCCGGAAGACGGGGACGACCAGACGAAGACGACCCCGACGACCACCGCGGCGACCTCCACGACCCCTGCGGCAAAGGCACCCGAAGGTGGCGCATCGGCGTCGGCGCGGCTCGACACGGTCAAGGGGACGCTGCCGCGGGACCGCACGGTCGCGGCCCAGCCCGGCCAGACCGTCGACCTCACGGTCCGGACCGAGGCGGCGACGACCGTCGAGATCCCGGCGCTGGCGGACGTCCAGCCGTCATCCCCGTCCGACCCCGCCCGGTTCCTCGTCGTCTTCGACGCGCCCGGGCGCTACGCGGTGATCGACGCCGAGGCGGAGAAGGACCTCGGCGCGGTGGTCGTGCGCGAGTAGGCGCTACTCGCCCTGGTCGGCGGGCGCGTCAGCGCGCTTCGCCGCCTGAGCGTCGTGGTCGGGCAGCAGGATCCCGCCGCCCTCGCACCAGGGGCACGTCACCGTGCTCGGTGAGCCGCCGAGGTTCGACGTCACCTTGCCCGTCCCGCGACAGGGCGGGCACGGGATCTCGGCGGTCTCCTCGGAGGTCTGGTCGTCTTCGGTTGCCACAGCGGCGGGCAGGCTAGCGCCTAGGCTCCCATCCCGTGCTCACGCCCCACGGCCGCTTCGCCCCATCCCCCACCGGCGTGCTGCATCTGGGCAATCTGCGCACCGCCCTGCTGGCATGGCTGTTCGCCCGCAGCCAGGGGGCGCGGTTCCTGATGCGGGTCGAGGATCTCGACGCCGGCCGGGTCCGCCCCGGGCTCGAGGACGGCCAGCTCGCCGATCTCGCGGCGATCGGACTGGACTGGGACGGTGACGTGGTGCGCCAATCCGAGCGGCTCGACGTGTACGCCGCGGTGATCGAGCAGCTCGAGGGGGATGGGTTGCTGTACCCCTGCTACTGCACGCGCAGGGAGATCCGGGAGGCGGCCTCGGCACCCCACGGAGCCGTGGCGGATGGCGCGTACCCGGGCACCTGCCGCGACCTCACCGCCGCCCAGCGCGCCGAGCGGGAGTCACGCGGGCGTCCGCCGGCACTGCGCCTACGGGCAGGCGACGTGAAGATCACCTTCGACGACCGCCTGCTCGGGCCGGTCGAGGGCGTCGTCGACGACCTCGTCGTGCGTCGCAACGACGGGGCCCCCGCCTATAACCTCGCCGTGGTGGTCGACGATGCGTTCCAGTCCATCGGCGAGGTCGTCCGCGGGGCGGATCTGGCCGACTCGACGCCGCGGCAGCTCCTGCTCGGTCGCCTGCTCGACCTTGCCCCACCGCGCTACGCCCACGTGCCGCTCATGCTCGGTCCCGACGGCGTGCGCCTGGCCAAGCGCCACGGGGCCGTGACGCTCGCCGACCGGGCGGAGCTCGGCGAGACGCCCGCCCAGGTCCGAGGGCGCCTCGCGGAGGGCCTCGGTCTCGCCGCGCCGGGTGAACGCGTGAGCATGGACGAGCTGCTCGCGCGGTTCGACCCTGCCGCGCTGCCGCGTGAGCCGACGGTCTTCGCCTGATGCGCCTCGTCCGTTTCTGGCTGCCGGTGATCGTCTGTCTCGCCGGGATCGCCGCGGTCGCGCTGACGCGCCACGAGGACGGGATCGAGGGTGGGCTGCTGATCGTCAGCGCCGGCCTGTCCATCTGGTTGCTGAACCTGCTGTTCCGCGTCGGCGTCCAGGGAGATCGCGAACGCGACGACGAGCAGCGGGCCCGGGAGTACTTCGACCAACACGGCCACTGGCCCGACGAGCGGCCGCGCCGGTAGGTTCCCGGCATGGACGCCCTCGCCACCAGCAGCGACATCGCTGAAGTCGCCGCCGCCGCGAAGCTGAGCGGGCGCTTCGGCATCGACACCGAGTTCATGGGCGAAGGCCGGTACCGCTCGCTGCTGTGCGTCGTCCAGGTCGCCGTCGAGATCGGCGACGAGGTGCGGGTCATCGTCATCGACGGACTCGACCAGGACGTCGACGTCACGCCACTCGCCGAGATCCTCGCCGACCCCGCGATCGAGGTCGTCATGCACGCCGCGCGGCAGGACATCCCGCTCCTGAAGCGCAGCTGGGACATCCCCGTCACGAACCTCTTCGACACCCAGGTCGCCGCGGGCTTCGCCGGCCTGCGGGCTCAGCTCGGCTACGACCCGCTGCTCCAGGAGATGCTGGGCGTGCGCCTGCGCAAGAGCGCGAGCTTCACCAAGTGGGACCGGCGCCCGCTGACCGAGGAGCAGGCCAGCTACGCCCGTGAGGACGTGCTGCACCTGCTGCAGGTCGCCACGGCGCTGCAGGAGCGGCTGGCGGAGCGCGGCCGACTCGAGTGGGCGCGCGAGGAGTGCCGGCCGCTCGAGCAGATCTCCGACATCCGCGATACCGAGACCGTCTTCGCGAAGCTCCCCAAGATCAACGGGCTGGACCCGAAGATCCGCGCGGTCGCGTTCGAGCTGGCGGCGTGGCGCGAGGACACCGCCCGCGAGGGCGACCGCCCCGCAACGAGCGTGCTGAACGACGCGGCGCTCGTCGAGATCGCCAAACGCCGGCCGGCCGGCCAGCGCGACCTCGAGCAGATCCGCGGGGTCAACGAAGGCGCCCTGCGCCGTCGCGGGAAGGCGATCATCGAAGCGGTCGCCCGCGGCCTCGAGCGGGATCCGATCCCCAACACGCCGTCCCGGCACATCCAGCCCGACGCGCGAGACGCGCCGCTGATCGCGCTGGCCGAGGCGCTCATCCGGACGCGCGCGATGGACGCCGAGCTGGCCTACGAGCTCATCGCCGCGCGGGCGGACCTCCAGCGGATCGTGACGGCGGTGCGGACCGGCGCCGATACGAGCCCCGAGGAATGCGGCGACGTGCGGACGCTCCAGGGCTGGCGCCGGGAGGTCGTCGGCGAGGAGCTGCTCGAGCTCCTCACGGGCCGGCGTGAGCTGTCCGTCGGGCCGAAGCTGGACGTCGAGGTCCGGACGGTCGACGCCGAACCGGCCTAGTGGCCGGACGTGACGCGCTGGACCTCGGAGATCGAGGTCAGGCCCGCACGGACCTTCGACAGACCGTCCTCGCGCATCGTGCGCATGCCCTCTTCGACGGCGGCGCGCGCGATGGTGTCCGCGTCGGCGTTCTCGACGGTGAGGCGGCGAAGCCTCTCCGTCATCTCGAGGACCTCGTAGAGGCCCACGCGGCCGCGGTAGCCGGCGTTGCCGCAGGCGTTGCAGCCGCCGGGCTCGTAGATCGTGACGGGCTGGTCCCCGGGCATCCCCACCGATGAGGCGGGGACGGTCGCCGGGCGGCGGCACTCGGGGCACAGCCGCCGGGTCAGGCGCTGGCCGACAACGCACGTGATCGCCGAAGCGACCAGGTACGGCGGAACGCCCATCTCCGACAGACGCGTGACCGTGGTTGCCGCGTTGTTGGTGTGCAGCGTGGAGAGGACGAGGTGGCCCGTGATCGCGGCCTGGACCGCGATGTTCGCGCTCTCCGGGTCGCGGATCTCGCCGACCATGATCACGTCCGGGTCGGCGCGCATGGCGGCCTTCAGGCCGGTGCCGAACGTGAGTCCGGTCTTGGCGTTGATCTGCATCTGCTTGACGCCAGCCAGGCGGTACTCGACCGGGTCCTCGATGGTCATGATCGTCAGGTCGTCGGAGAGGATCTCCGCCAGGCAGCCGTAGAGCGTCGTGGTCTTGCCCGAGCCGGTCGGCCCGGTCGTCAGGATGCCGCCGTTGGCGCTCGTGATCGCCTTGATGAGCTTCGCGCGGTCGTCCTCCTCCATCCCGACCTCGTCGAGGCGCAGCAGCTCGCCGCCGGAGTCCAGGATTCGCAGGACGACGGACTCGCCGTTGACGAGCGGGACGGTGACGACGCGGAGATCGACCTTGCGACCCTCGACGCTGAGCCCGACGCGGCCATCCTGCGGGATGCGCCGCTCGGCGATGTCGAGGTCCGAGATGACCTTGATCCGGGAGATCACGGCAGGCGCCATGTTCGAAGGGATCGTCGAGGCGACGTGCACGACGCCGTCGATGCGGAAGCGGACGCGGATCGCGCCGTCGATCGGCTCCAGGTGGATGTCCGAGGCGCGGCGCTGGATGGCCTCGGCGATGATCGAGCGGACCAGGCGGACGGCGGGTGCGTCGCCCTCGGTCGCAGCTGCGGACTCCGAGCCGTCCTCGTCGGGCGGCTGGGTGCCGAGCACGTCCTCGGCCTGCTCGGTGACCTCGGAGACGGCCGTCTCGAGCTGGGAGACCTGGCTGATCAGGACGTTGAACTCGTCCGACGAGACGATCGCCGGGCGCACCGCGCGGCCCGTGATCATCGAGATGTCGTCGACCGCGAGGACGTTGGAGGGCTCGACCATCGCGACGATGAGGGTGTCGCCGGCACCGAAGCCGACCGGCAGCGACTGGAGGCGGCGCGCGACGTCGATGTCCAGCAGGTTGGCCGCGGCGACGTCGACGCGCTGACCGTCCAGATTGAGCCGGGGAAGACCGAATCGGGCAGCCACGGCGTTGGCGAGGTCGTCGGAGGTCAGGATGCCGCGCTCGATGAGCACGTCGCCCATGCGCTTGCCGGAGCCGCGGGCGGCGACGACCGCGCCCTCGACGTCCACACGGCGCGCGAAGCCCAGCTCGACGATCACGTCGCCGAGGAGCTTGCCCGGGCGCAGGCGATATGCCTCCCCGGAAACCTGTTCCTGCCCGCCGTCTGGGTTCGGTGAGGCAGGAGGCGGAATGTGTGCGGCCTCCATCACCCAGGTGAATCGGCAGATAGACGAGCCAGGTTGAGCCCGGAACCGGTGAAATGAGACGGTCCGGGGCTATCGGCGTACCCCCAGGGGGTATCTGCTACGGTGGGTCCATGGCCGCCCTGACCCGCACCTACACCGTCACCGGAATGACCTGCGCGCACTGCGTCCTCTCCGTGCGCGAAGAGCTGGAGGAGATCCCCGGGGTCACGGCGGTCGATGTCGACCTCGAGAGCGGGCGCACCGAGGTCAGCGGCGAGACGTTCACCGACGACGCCGTCCGCGCCGCCGTCCACGACGCCGGATACGAGCTCGCCCCATGAGCGTCGCCGCGCGCCTGGCGGGGTTCGCCCTGGTCCTGCTGGTGGCCTTCGGCCTCGGGGCGCTCGCCGGCGGCGTCATCGATCCTGCCCGCCGGACGTCGGACGCGCCCGCAGCGCATGCCGAGGCCGAGAGCCACGGCGCGGACGTGAAGCACGACGAGGCCGCGCCTGCTGCCGTCCGCGGCCTCGCCGTCGCCGACGATGGGTTGCGGCTCGACCTGCGGACCCCCGCGATCACGCCGGGCTCGAAGCCCGAACTGCGCTTCCGCGTCCTCGACGCCCGCGGGACCCCGGTCCGCGCGTACGACCTCGAGCACGAGCGGCGCATGCACGTGATCGTCGTCCGGCGCGATCTGCGCGGGTTCCAGCACATCCACCCCCGCCTCGCCGCCGACGGCACCTGGCGCGCACCGCTGACCATCGCCGAGCCGGGGAGCTACCGGGTCTTCGCGGACTTCTCGCACACCGGCACCGCACGGACGCTCGCCGCCGATCTGCGCGTGCCCGGCAGCGCACGCCTCGCAGACCTTCCCGCCCCCACCCGCTCCGCTTCAGCCGGTGGCGGGCTGCGCGCGCAGCTGGCGGCGGCCCCGCTGCGCGCCGGGCGCGAGACGACGCTGCGCTTCACGCTTGACCGCGGCGGCAGGCCGGTCGCGCCGCAGCCGTACCTCGGCGCGCGCGGGCACCTCGTCGCCCTGCGCGAGGGCGACCTCGCCTTCCTCCACGTCCACCCCGTCTCCGACGACGCCGCGGACTTCGAGGCGACGCTCCCGACGCCGGGGCGCTACCGCCTGTTCCTCCAGGTCCGCGTCGACGGCGCCGTCCGGACCGCGCCGTTCACCGTGGAGGTGCCGCGATGAGCAGCCAGCACCTGGAACTCCCGATCACCGGTATGACCTGCGCCTCGTGCGCGAACCGCATCGAGCGCAAGCTGAACAAGCTCGACGGCGTCCAGGCCAGTGTGAACTACGCCACCGAGCGGGCGACCGTGGACTTCGATGCCGACGCGGTGGGCGCCGACGAGCTCGTTGCCGCCGTGCAGGCCGCCGGCTACGACGCCGCGCTGCCCGCCGAGGACCGAGCAGCCGAGGACGAGCCCGACCCGTCGGAGCCGCTGCGCCGCCGGCTCGTGATCTCGGCGGCGCTCACGCTGCCCGTGCTGCTGTTGTCGATGATCCCGCCGCTGCAGTTCGACAACTGGCAGTGGCTCGTGCTGACGCTCGCCTCGCCGGTGGTCGTGTGGGGAGCCTGGCCGTTCCACCGTGCCGCATGGCTGAACCTGCGGCACGCGACGGCGACGATGGACACCCTCGTCTCGGTCGGGGTGCTCACGGCCTGGCTGTGGTCGCTGTACGCGCTGTTCCTCGGCGACGCGGGGATGACGGGCATGACGATGTCGTTCACGTGGCTGCCCGACGAGGCGGGGTCGACCGACGAGATCTACCTCGAGGTCGCGTCGGCCGTGACGGTCTTCATCCTCGCCGGGCGGTACTTCGAGCAGCGCGCCAAGCACCGCGCGGGCGCAGCGCTCCGGTCGCTGCTGGCGCTCGGCGCGAAGGATGTCGCACGGCTTGCGGACGACGGGACGGAGACGCGCGTGCCGATCGAGGAGCTGCGCGTCGGCGACCGGTTCGCGGTGCGGCCCGGTGAGAAGATCGCGACGGACGGGGTGGTCGTCGAGGGCCGCTCGGCCGTCGACCAGTCGCTGTTGACCGGTGAGTCCGTGCCGGTCGAGAAGGCCCCGGGCGACGAGGTCGCCGGCGCGACCGTGAACGCGGGTGGCCGCCTCGTCGTGCGGGCGACGCGGGTCGGTGCCGACACGGCGCTCGCGCAGATCGCGCGGCTCGTCACCGACGCCCAATCGGGCAAGGCGCCGGTCCAGCGGCTCGCCGACCGGGTCTCGGGCGTCTTCGTCCCCGTCGTGATCGTGCTCGCCGTCGCAACGCTCGGGTTCTGGCTCGGCGCCGGCGAGAGCGCGACGTTCGCGCTCAGCGCCGCCGTGTCGGTCCTGATCATCGCCTGCCCCTGCGCACTCGGGCTCGCCACGCCGACCGCGCTGTTGGTGGGGACGGGGCGGGGCGCGCAGCTCGGGCTGCTCATCAAGGGCCCGGAGGTCCTCGAGTCCACCCGGCGGGTCGACACGATCGTCCTCGACAAGACGGGGACCGTCACCACCGGGCGGATGACGCTGGTCGACACCGACGTCCCCGATGACGTCCTGCGGCTGGCGGGCGCGGTCGAGGACGCCTCCGAGCATCCCATCGCCCAGGCGGTCGCTCGCGGCGCCCGGGAGCGCGTGGGCGCTCTGCCACCGGTGACCGACTTCGCGAGCGAGCCAGGGGTCGGCGTGACGGGCGTGGTCGACGGCCACCACGTCGCCGTCGGCCGGGGTGTGAGCATTGTGGTTCGGGAGCCGACGGAGAATGCGCACACCCCCCTCTCGGTGACGATCGACGGCGAGGCGCGCGGCGTGCTGTCGGTCGCCGACGCGGTCAAGCCGACCTCCGCGGCGGCGATCGGCCGGCTCCGCGCGCTGGGCCTCCGCCCGATCCTCCTGACCGGAGACACCGAGGAGACGGCCCGGGCCGTGGCCGCGGAGGTCGGGATCGACGAGGTCATCGCCGAGGTCCTGCCCGGCGAGAAGGCCGCGGTCATCTCCCGGCTGCAGGCCGAAGGCGCCGTCGTGGCGATGGTCGGCGACGGGGTCAACGACGCGCCCGCCCTCGCCCAGGCGGACCTCGGCCTGGCGATCGGGACCGGCACGGACGTGGCGATCGAGGCGTCGGATCTCACGCTGGTGTCGGGCGACCTGCACGCGGCGGGCGACGCCATCCGGCTGTCCCGGGCGACGCTGCGGACCATCCAGCAGAACCTCGTGTGGGCCTTCGGCTACAACCTCGCGGCTCTGCCCCTGGCCGCGGCCGGGCTGCTGAATCCGCTGGTCGCGGGCGCCGCGATGGGGCTGTCGAGCGTGTCGGTCGTCGCGAATGCCCTGCGGCTGCGGCGATTCCGTCCCGAGGTCCGGTAGACTTCCTTTCCGGAAAGAAGTTCAACGGACCAGAACGGAGCCCGCATGAGCGTCGCCGTCGGCGCCCCCGCCCAGCTGGAGGACCTGCGTGAGATGGCGCGGGAGCTCGGCGTCCTGCTCGAGCCTGCCGCGGTCCCGGCCGGCGGCGCCGCCCGAGACGCGTGGCTGTCCGAGCTCGAGGACCGGGTGTTCGCCCTCTCCTCCGGGCTACCGGAGGGCACCGAGGACTACGACGCGCGGCGTCTGTGGGAGCTCCTCCACGCCCTGCGGAGAACCGCGCACGCCGACACCGACCGCGTCGAGCTCGCCGCGATGATGCTCGGCGACGTGACCCGGCGCCTGGGTCGTCGCCTGCTGCACGACGAGCTCGACGATCCGCGGGCCGCGGCGGACGACGTGCTGCGCACGCTCGCGGCGACGCCCGCGACCGACGTCGCGCGCCTGCTCGGCGTGTCGACGAAGACCATCGGCGCCTGGCGGGCCGGCAAGCCGGTGACCCGGAACGCCGAGCGGATCGTGCTCGTCGCGCACGTCATCACGTACCTGCGCGCGTCGCTCACCCCGAGCGGCCTGATCCAGTGGTTCGCCGCGCCGCGCGAGCAGCTCGCCGGGCGCACGCCGCTGGAGCTCCTCGACGGTCCGCTCGCCCCCGCCCGCGAGGCGCTCATCTCCCTGGCGCGCGGAGCCCGTGGCCAGCTGGCGGACTGAGCCCGAGCGCGTGGCCGGCGCCTGGTGGGCGTTCCGGCAGGTCGCGCCTGACTGGCCCGCGCTCTACCACGCCGCAGGCGAGCCGCTGCCGAGTCAGCGCTCCGGGCGCTGGCACCGCCAGGGCCAGGGCTACGTGCAGTACCTCGCGCTCGAGCCGCTCGGGGCGTGGGCCGAGCTGGTCCGCTACGAGGGCATCCGCACCGCCGATCGCGCGGCGCAATACCTGCGCCGGCTGTGGCTCGCCTACGTGCGCGAGGAGGCGATCGCCGACCTCTCGACCTTCGACCGGTGGGATGCCTGCGGCCTGGATCCGTCGGTGGCGGTCGGCGACCACGAGGCGTGCCGGGCGCTGGCCGACGAGCTGCGCGACGCCGGCTATCGCGGCGTGCTCTCCCCCAGCGCCGCGCTCGTCGGTGGCACGACACTCGCGCTGTTCGGCGCCCGATACGAGAAGGTCCTCCTCGGCGGACTGCCCGCCTGGGCGAACCCTCAGCCGGAGCTGCGCATCCCGTGCACGCTCGCCGCCCAGGGCGGGCCGCCCGACCTCCTGCTCGGCGAGACGGTCTTCTCCGGTGTCGAGCACGAGGGACTCGCCGCGTGGCGGCTACGGTGATCGCATGGCTGCTGCGCTGACCGTCGAGATCTGGTCGGACGTCGTCTGCCCCTGGTGCTGGATCGGCGAGACGCGCTTCCTGCGTGCCGCCGAGGCCCTCGGGGTCCACGACGACCTCGAGATCCGCATGCGCGCCTTCCGGCTCGATCCCGATCCCGATCCGCCGCGCATTCCTTCCGTCGCGCGGCTCCAGGCCAAGTACGGGTGGTCGGAGGCCGACACGCTCGCGCGGATGGGACAGATCACCGAGCTCGGAGCCGAGATCGGCCTCGACATGCATCCCGAACGCGCGATCACGTCGCCGACCACCGACGCGCACCGCCTGATCGCCGCCGCCCAGCCCGCCGGGCTTGACCTGCCGCTCATGCTCGCGCTGCACGCCGCCTACTTCACCGACGGCCTCGACGTCGGCGACCACGGGGTGCTCGCCCGCGTCGCGGCGGACACCGGCCTCGACGCCGCGCTGACCGCCGAGGTGCTCGCGAGCGAACGGCATCTCGACGATGTCGTCGCTGACGAGCAGCAGGCCCGCGCCTACCAAGTCGGCGGGGTCCCGTTCTTCGTCCTCGACGGCCGCGTCGGGGTGAGCGGCGCACAGCCGCAGGAGCTCTTCGAGCGCGCGCTCGCCCAGACCCTCGAGCCGACCGGCTGACCGTGGCGACAGCGGCAGGGAAGCCCGACCAGACCGTTCCGCGCCGCCGGATCCTGCTCGCGCAGCTGACCGGTCCGCTGCGGAACTTCGTCGCCACCGAGGCCGGCAGCGCCGGGATCCTCCTCGTCGCGACGCTGGTCGCCGTGCTGTGGGCCAACTCTCCGCTCTCGGACGTCTACGAGGACCTCTGGCACACCGAGTTCGTGGTCCGGCTCGGCTCGCACGCCGTCGAGATGGACCTCAAGCACTGGGTCGACGACGGCCTCATGGTGCTGTTCTTCTTCGTCGTCGGCCTCGAGGTCCGGCGCGAGCTGTCGGTCGGGGAGCTGCGCGACCGCAGCCGGCTGGTCGTCCCGTCGATCGCCGCGCTCGGCGGCGTCCTGGTGCCGACGGCGCTGTACCTCGCGCTCAACCCGTCGGGCGAGGCCGCGAGCGGCTGGGGCGTCGTCATCGGCACCGACACCGCCTTCCTGCTCGGGGCGCTCGCGCTGATCGGCCCCGCGTGCCCGACCCAGCTGCGCGTCTTCCTGCTGACCCTCTCGATCGCCGACGACCTCGTCGCGGTCTCGGTCATCGGCGCGGTGTACTCCGACACGCTCGATCCGGTGATGCTCGCAATCGCCGCCGCCTGCCTCGTCGCGCTCGCCGTCCTGAGCCGCATGGCCGTGTGGCGGACGAGCCTCTACCTCGTGGTCGGCGCGGTGCTCTGGCTCGCCACGCTCGAGTCCGGGCTGCACCCGTCGATCGCCGGCATGGCAGCCGGTCTGCTCATCGCCGCGCGGGCGCCGCGCCGCGAGGAGGTCGAGCAGGCGGCGTCGGCGTTCCGCGCGTTCCGGCAGTCGCCGCTGCCGGACGTCGGCTACACCGCCGCGCGCGGCCTGCAGCGCGCGGTCTCGGTCAACGAGCGGCTGCAGACGGTGCTGCACCCGTGGACCGGCTACGTGATCGTGCCGATCTTCGCGCTCGCCAACGCGGGCGTGGACCTGCGCGACGGCGTGCTCGCCGATGCGCTCTCCTCCCCGATCACGTGGGGCGTCGTGGTCGGCCTCGTCGCGGGCAAGCTCTTCGGCGTCGGCGCGGGCATCCTCGGCGCGCTGCGCCTCCGTCTCGGTGAGCTCCCGCAGGGCGTCGGCACCGGCCAGGCGATCGGCGGCGCTGCACTGTCCGGCATCGGCTTCACCGTCTCGCTGCTCATCGCCGACCTCGCGTTCGACTCCGACGAGCTCGCCGATCAGGCGACGGTCGGGGTCCTGATCGCCGCGGTGCTCGCCGCGGGCCTCGGGTGGATCGTGTTCAAGCTGGCGGCGGTGCTGCGCGGCGAGCGGACCGCGAGCCTACCCATGGTCCTCTCGAGCCCGGTCGACCCCGCGCGCGACCACGTCCGTGGCCGCCCGGACGCCCCGCTCACCCTCATCGAGTACGGCGACTTCGAATGCCCGTTCTGCGGTCGCGCGACCGGGGTGGTGGCGGAGCTGCGCGCGCGCTTCGGCGACGAGCTGCGCTACGTCTTCCGCCATCTTCCGCTGACCGACGTGCACCCACACGCCGAGCTCGCGGCCCACGGCGCCGAGGCGGCATCCGCGCAGGGCGCGTTCTGGGAGATGCACGATCTGCTCTTCGCCCACCAGGACGAGCTGACCGTCGAGGACCTCGCCGGGTACGCGGGCGAGCTCGGCCTCGACGTCGAGCGGTTCCTCGACGACCTCGAGAACACGACGTTCGCCGACCACGTCCGCGACGACGTCGCCGGCGCGGAAGCGAGCGGCGCGCGCGGCACGCCGACGTTCTTCGTCGGAACGCGCCGCCACGTCGGCCCGTACGACGCCGAGTCCCTCGCGCGCGAGCTGCGCGCGAGTTCCGGCGCGGCCGCCGTCACGGGCTGAGAGACTGCGGCCCATGTGCCGTTGGATGGGGTATTCCGGGGGGCCGGTCCGGCCCGAAGAGCTGCTGTACGACACCGAGCACTCGCTCATCGTGCAGTCCACGAACTCGACGATGATGAGCCACCCGCTCAACGGCGACGGGTTCGGACTCGGCTGGTACGGCGACCACCACCCAGAGCCCGGGGTGTACCGCAACGAGATGCCCGCGTGGAACGACCGGAACCTGCGCGAGATCGCCAGCCACGTCGAGTCCCCGCTGTTCCTCGCGCACGTCCGGGCTTCCACGGGCACGCCGGCGCAGCAGACCAATTGCCACCCGTTCCGCTACGGCAAGTGGCTGTTCGTGCACAACGGCTTCATCAACGAGTACCACCGCGTCCGCCGGGAGCTGCTCCTGGCCGTCGACCCGCGGTACTTCGACAACATCGAGGGCACGACCGACTCGGAGCTCATCTTCCACCTCGCGCTGACGTTCGGGCTCCAGGACGACCCGCTCGGCGCGCTCGAGCAGGTCGCCGGCTTCGTCGAGCACCTGTGCGAGGACCACGGCATCGACATCCCCTTCCAGATGAGCGCGGGGATCAGCGACGGCGAGCGGCTGTACGCCGCGCGCTACGCGAGTGGCCCGGAGGTCAATTCGCTGTTCGTCTCGACCGACACGCACACGCTGAAGGAGATGTATCCGGACAACCCCCGGCTGCACCTGCTCAGCGACGAGGCGCGGGTGGTCGTCTCCGAGCCGATCATCGACCTCGAGGGCGCCTGGCAGGAGATGGACCCGGGCACGGCGATCATCGTCCAGGACGGACCCGACCAGATCGTCTCGTTCGTGCCGAAGGTGCCGGCCGGCGTGTAGGTCCCTCGGCTACGTTGGATCGGCATGGATGCGCCACGCCTCCGCCGGCCGACGGACCCGGTCGACCTCCTGATCGCCGGGCTGCTCCCGGCGATGCTCGTCGGGGTCGGATCGCTCGCCCGCCGCAAGCAGCGCGCAGCGCGGGAGATGGATGCGGTCCTCGCGCAGGCCGAGCGCCGGGCCGTGGCAGCCGTGGCCGACCACGTGACCCGTACGCGCGTCGAGCTCGCCCGCGGGATGGAGGACGAGGTCCGGGAGCGGGTGGCCCGCCTGACGGGCCTGCGGCTCGCGGCCGAGCAGGCGATCGCCCGGCGCGACGCCGCGTCGGCGACCGTCGCGCTCGACGCCGCCGGTGACGCGTGCGACGAGGCCCTCGGCGCGCTCCGCCGGTTCCTGCTCTCCCTCCCCGGCGAAGACGACCTCCCGGACGCGCCGCCCCCGGACGCCGCGCTCGCCACGGCGCTCTCGCTCGGCCGGTCCAGCCGGGTCCGCGGCGACGCCGAGCTCACCCCGCCCGGCCAGCTGCTCGCCGGCGCCCGCGTCCTCGAGGAGCTGCTCGCCGGAGATGACCACCGCGCGATGCTGCGCGTCGACCACCTTCCCGCCGGCCTGCGCGTGACCGCGTCCGGCCGCGGCGCGGGGCCGCCGGCCCTGCGCGATCCGGTGCGGCTCGCAGGGCTGCGCGAGCGGGTCGGCGCCCACGACGGCACGCTCTCGGTCGACGATGCGCCCTGGCGCTGGCGCGTCCGCGCCGAGCTCCCGTCGGGGTCGGCGGACGCGCTGCCCGGCCCGAGCTGGGATCCGCGCCGCTCCGACGCCGCGTTCGGCGTCTTCACCGCCGGCCTGGTGATCCTCGACTGCGCGGTCGCCGACCTCCCCCACCGCCGGGCCTCGATGGTCGCGGGGCTCCTGACGGCTGCCCTCCCACTGGCCTGGCGTCGGCGCTATCCGTTCGCGGTCTGCGCAATTGCAGGGAGCGGTCTCGTCGTCGGCACGGCCTTCGACCTCGTCCCGCGCCGGATCGCCACGACGTTCGAGATCGCGATCGTCCCCTTCGTCGCGTCCTCGTACGCCGTGACCGTTCGCCGCTCGGTCGCCGGCGTCGCCCTGCTCACCGGCTGCGGTCTGGTCGCCGAGACGATGCAGGGCGCCGATCCGCCGGAGCTGGCGCTGATCGCGGCGCTCGGCGCCACCGCCGGTGCGCTGGCCTGGTTCACCCGCCACCACCAGGGCCGTGCCCTGGCGAGCGCTGTCGGCATCGACGAGCTGCGCCGGACGCACCCCCAGGCGCTCAACGCTGCGCTGTCCGGCGAGCGCGACCAGATCGCCCGCGACCTCCACGACCTCGTCGGGCACGGCGTCACGCTCGCACGGGTCACCGTCGGCGCGGCCTCGGTGCACGTCCGCGGTGGCGCGTGGACGGACGCCCGCGCCGCGACGCACACGCTGCGCGGGGCCGTCGACCAGACCGGGCGCGAGCTCGAGCGGCTGCTCCGGGCGCTGCGACGCGGCGAGACGGCCCAGCCGGACGGCGCGACCTTCGACGGCCTCCTGCACATCGTCGAGCAGGCCCGCTCGGCCGGTCAGGACGTGCGCTGCGTGATGGCGGACGAGGTGCTCGCGGCGAGGGTCTCACCCGATGCGGTCGCCCACGCCCAGCGGACGGTGCAGGAGGCGCTGACGAACGCGCGGCGCCATGCAGGCGGCGGGGCGTCGGACGTCGGCATCGACCTCGATGACGGCGACCTGACCGTGTCGGTGGTGACGCGTCAGGGCGAGAGCGTGAGCACGGGCCGCGGGAGCGGACGCGGACTCCGCGAGCTGGAGTCCGGCGCTGCGGCGCTCGGCGGCAGCTTCAGCGCGGGCCCCGTGCTCGGGGACCACGCCTTCGCGGTCCAGACACGCGTGCCGGCTACTTGATCGAGTCGTACAGCTTGAACATCGGCAGGTACATGGCGACCACCACGAACCCGACGATGCCACCGACCACGACGAGCATGACCGGCTCGAGGATCGACGTCAGCGACTTGACCGCGGACTCGACCTGGTCCTCGTAGAAGTCGGCGATCTTCGACAGCATCGTGTCGAGCGCGCCGGTCTCCTCGCCTACGCCGACCATGTGCGTGACCATCGGCGGGAAGATCGTCGCCGAGCGCATCGGCGACGAGATCGATCCGCCGGACCGGACGCTCGCCCGGATGTCGTCCATGGCGTCCTCGACGACGATGTTGCCCGCCGTCTTGCCGGTGATCTCCAGCGCCTGCAGCAGCGGGACGCCGGCGCTCAGCAGCGCCGACAGCGTGCGCGACCAGCGCGCGAGCGCGACCTTCTGCACGATGTCCCCGATCTTCATCGGAATCCTCAGGCAGAAGCGCTGCCACTGCCGCGCGCCCTTCTCGCTGCGCCGCCAGCGCTTGAAGGCCCACACCGTTCCGCCGATGCCGACGAGGAAGAGGTACCAGCGGCCGGTGACCGCGTCGGACAGGCCGACGGTGAAGCGCGTGATCATCGGCAGCTCGCCGTCGAACTGCTTGAAGATCTTCTCGAAGACCGGCACCAGGAAGGTGATGAGGCCCAGCAGCACGATGATCGCGAACGTCACGATGACCGTCGGGTAGACCATCGCCGACTTGATCTGGCGCCGGAGCGACTCGTCCTTCTCGAGCTGATCGGCGACGCGGTGCAGCGACTCCTCGAGGACACCGCCGGTCTCGCCCGCGCGGACCATCGCGACGAAGAGCTGGTTGAACACGTCGGAGTGCCGCTCCATCGCGTCGGACAGCGGGACGCCGGACTCGACGTCCTTGCGGACGAGCGCCAGGACCTTCCTCAGCTTGTCGTTCTCGGTCTGGCGCTCCAGGACGTTCAGCGCGCGCAGGATGCTCATGCCGCTCGACACCATGGTCGAGAACTGGCGCGTCATGATCGTCAGATCCGCCGGCTTGATCGCGTTGAAGAACGGAAGCTCGATCTCCTGCGACTGCTTCTTCTCGGCGACCTTCAGGACGATCAGCCCGCGGCTGCGCAGCTGATCGGAGACCGACTGCGAGGTCTCCGCGTCGAGCTCGCCCTGGCTCTGATGGCCGGTCGAGTCGACGACCGTGTAGGCGAAGGTGCTCACGCCGCCCGGAACTGGTTGGACGTGATCCCGGTCGCGCCGGTGATGAGCCGACGGAGCTCCTCGGGCTGCGAGGAGCGCTCTTCGGCATACGCCTGGGTGAGCAGGCCGCGCTTGACGAAGCCCGCGAGGGCCGCGTCCATCGTCTGCATCCCGTACTGCGAGCCGGTCTGGATGGCGCTGTAGATCTGGTGCGTCTTGCCCTCGCGGATGAGGTTCCGGATGGCGGGGGTCGGCACGAGGATCTCGCAGGCGGCGACGCGCCCCGAGCCGTCGGCGGTCGGCATCAGCTGCTGCGTGACGATGCCCTGCAGCGACACGGAGAGCATCACGCGGACCTGGTGCTGCTGCTCGGGCGGGAAGACGTCGATGACGCGGTCGACCGTCTGCGCGGCGTCCTGCGTGTGCAGGGTCGCGAAGACGAGGTGGCCGGTCTCCGCCGCGGTCAGCGCGGTCGAGATGGTTTCGAGGTCGCGCATCTCGCCGACGAGGATCACGTCCGGGTCCTGACGCAGCGCGGCCTTCAGGGCGAGGCCGAAGCTCTGCGCGTCCGCCCCCAGCTCACGCTGGTTGACGATGCAGCGCTTGTGGCTGTGGAGGAACTCGATCGGGTCCTCCACGGTCATGATGTGCTCTTCGCGCTCCTGGTTGATCTTGTCCAGGATCGCGGCGAGCGTCGTCGACTTGCCCGAGCCCGTCGGGCCCGTGACGAGGACGATGCCGCGCGGCTTCTTCGAGAACTCCCCGAGCTGGGCCGGGAGACCGAGATCCTCGAGCGACTCGATCTTGGCCGGGATGAGACGGAATGCGGCACCGAGCGCGCCGCGCTGGAAGTACGCGTTGACGCGGAAGCGCGCCTGGCCGGGGACGGCGTAGGCGAAGTCGATCTGCCAGTCGGTCTCCAGGCGCTGCCGCTGGTCGTTGTTGAGGATCCCGTAGACCATCTCACGGGTATCCGTGGGGGTCAGGATCGGGAAGCCCTCGAGCGGCACGAGCCGGCCGCGGGTACGGACGGTCGGACGCGCACCGGCGGTCAGGTGGAGGTCCGAGGCACGGCGCTGGAGAACCTCGAGGACGAGGTCGGCGAAGTCGATGCTCATCGCCTCGGTTGATCGGCCGCCGTCGCCCGGGACGGACCCGGTGACGCGCGGACTGGACACACATACGAGGGGACGCGCCGCGTCCGTTGAATTCCGGGCTGCCCCGCTGTCCCGATCTCAGGAGACCTGCCATGTCCACGCCGCCCCCGTCCAACCCCGCGCCGTCGCCGTCAGCGAAGCCGACACCCGTGTGGTGGATCGGCGCAGTCGTCGTGGCACTCGTCCTCGCCGTCGGCGGATACGCCATCGGCAAGTCCGCGGGCGAGAGCTCCGTGAAGGACGAGTACGCCGAGGGCCAGCCGAAGTACATCGCGATCTACAACCGAGGCGCCGCGACCGGCCAAACCGCCGGGGAGACCGCGGGCGAGGCGGCCGGCGAGAAGTCCGGGGTCGCGCAGGGCGAGAAGGCCGGCTTCGAGCGCGGTGAGGCCCGCGGGAAGGCCGCCGGGCTCGCCGCCGGCCAGGCCCAGGGCCGCGAGGCGGGCGCGACCGAGGCGCTCGGCTTCAGCACTTGGGACACGGGCGCCCCATACATCGTCCGCGTCAGCGAGAGCGACACCCCCCAGGTGCCGTACGTGATCTCGCACCGTACGGCGTTCGAGCCCGGCAAGGCCTATGCGCTGTGCGACGGCTCCACGTCGAACGTGTGCGTCACCGACGACACCGGCGGCGAGTAGCTCAGTTCAGGCGCGCGCGCAGGCGCTGCACTTCGGTGCCGTGGCTGCGCGCGGCCTCGTCGTCCATCCGCAGCGCGCCACGCAGCTCGGCGCCACGGACGGCCGTCCCGAGATCGCCGCAGCGCTCGGCCCGGTCGATGACGCGGTCGAGCACCAGACCCGCGACCTCGTGGGCGCAGCGCCAGTGGAGGTCCACCCCGAGCGACCGCGCGTCGAACGCCGACTGCGCGCCGGCGGGATCGACGACGTACGGCGTCTCGCCGCCGGTGTGCGCCAGCCAGACCCGCTCGCCGTTGCCGACGAGGTCGATCGGCAGCCCGCGGCGCTGCGCGGCGCAGACGACCGCCGCGGCGATCGCGAGGGGATGCCCGCCGCCGTCGGCCAGCACTTCGCTCATCGCCAGCGAGCCGTCGCCGTCGACCACGAACTCGTCCCGCAGCAGCCCGGCGACGACCGCGAGCTCGTGCACGGGGTCGTGACCGATCGCGTCATGCTCGGGCAGCCCGGCTGCCAGCGCAGCGATGCGCGCTGGCGCTTGGTCCACCGCGTCGGTTCCAAGCGCCTCGTCCAATGCGAGCAGGACGTCCTCGTGCGAAGGACAGGACTGCCCGCAAAGGCCGACGAGGTCGCTCATACCCGTGAGTAGAACTCGACGATCAGCTGCTCGTTCACCGGCGTGGTGATCTCGTTGCGCATCGGCAGGCGCAGCACCTGGCCCTTGAGGGCGTCGACGTCGGACTGCAGCCAGCCCGGGACGCTCGAGACGAGCTCGACGGCCTCGCGTGCCGCGGACTCGACGGGGCTCGCGCTCTTCAGCGCGACGGTCTGTCCCGGCTTGACCTGGAAGGACGGGATGTCGACCTTGCGGCCGTCGACGATGACGTGGCCGTGGTTGACGTACTGACGGGCCTGGGCGCGGGTGGTCGCGAGGCCAAGGCGGTAGACGACGTTGTCGAGACGGCGCTCGAGCAGCGTGAGGATGTGATCGCCCATCAGGCCCTCGCGCTGACGCGAGGCTTCCTTGACGTAGCGGCGGAACTGGCGCTCGCGCACGCCGTAGTAGCGCTTGGCGCGCTGCTTCTCGCGCAGCTGGACGCCGTACGTCGACGGCTGGCGGCGACGGGCCGCGCCGTGCTGCCCGGGGGGCGTCGGACGACGTTCCAGCCCGGACTTGCCGTTGAGGAGTCGTTCGCCCTTCAGGAACAGCTCGACGCCTTCGCGTCGCGACAGCTTCTCAACAGGTCCGGTGTAACGCCCCACGTGTCTCGCCCTCGTTAGCCCGCATGTGAAAGTAAGGTCACCCTAACACAGACCCGGCGGGTCGGAATTAGTGCGTGCCACAGACACGCACGACCTCGGCGATTGAGGTTAGCCCCCTCGTGACCTTGTGCAGTCCATCCTCGCGCAGACGGTGCATTCCGTCCCGTGTTGCGACCTCTCCGATGCGGTCGGCCGACGCCCGCTCGACGGCGAGTGAGCGGAGCTCCTCGCTCATCCGCATCACCTCATAGAGGCCGATCCGGCCCTTGTAGCCGGTGCCGTTGCACCGCTGGCAGCCCTGCGGGTCGTACGCCTCGATGTCGAACGACGCGTGGAACCCGTTGCGGCGCAGGACCTCCGCCGTGAGGATCGTGCGCTGCTTGCAGTGCTTGCACAGCTGCCGCGCGAGGCGCTGGGCGACGACCGCGTCGATCGCCGACGCCACCAGGAAGGGCTCGATGCCCATCTCCGTCAGGCGGGTGATCGCCGTCGGCGCGTCGTTGGTGTGCAGCGTCGAGAGGACGAGGTGGCCCGTGAGTGCGGCCTCGATCGCGATCTGGGCGGTCTCACGGTCGCGGATCTCGCCGACCATGATCACGTCGGGATCGGCGCGCATCATGGCCCGCAGCCCGCTGGCGAACGTGAGGCCCGCGCGCGGATTGACCTGGACCTGGGTGATCCCGTCGACCTGGTACTCGACCGGGTCCTCGATCGTGATGATGTTCTTCTCGGGCGTGTTGAGCTGGCCCAGCGCGGCGTAGAGCGTCGTCGACTTGCCCGAACCGGTCGGGCCCGTCACGAGCACGGCCCCGAACGCCTGACTGAACGCGTCGGTGAACCGCTCCCGCTCGGTGTCGAGCATGCCGAGCGTGTCGAGGTCGAGCACCACGTTCGACGTGTCCAGGATCCGCAGGACGACGTTCTCGCCGTGCGCGCACGGCAGCGTGACGACGCGCAGGTCGACGTGCTTGCCGTCGATCGTCAGGCCGATGCGCCCGTCCTGGGGCACGCGCTTCTCGGCGATGTCGAGCTCGCTGATGATCTTCAGCCGGGACACCACGCCGGCGACCATGCCGCGCGGGACCTCGGTCGCCTCGGACAGCACGCCGTCGATGCGGAACCGGACGCGCATCGCGTCGGCGTCGGGCTCGAAGTGCACGTCGGACGCGCCCTGCTCGACCGCCTGGGCGACGATCTGGTTGACGAGCTTGATGACCGGCTGGTCGTCGGCCTGGTCGCGCAGGTCGACCACCTCGGCGGACGTGTCCGGAGCGGCGTGCTCGTCGACGACGGTCGTGTCCGCGACGACCTTGTCGAGCCGCGTCAGCCGCGTGATGAGCCCGGCGAGATCCTCAGCGCTGGCGACCGCCGGGCGGATCTCGTAGCCCGTCATCATCGAGATGTCGTCCGCGGCGAGCACGTTCGCCGGGTCCGCCATCGCGACGAGCAGCGTGCGGTCGTCGATGAACGCGACCGGCACGGCCTGGTAGCGCTTGGCCGCAGCCGCGTTGATCACGTGGGCCGCGGCCATGTCGACGTGGAACACACTCAGATCGAGATGGTCGAGCCCGTTGCGCTCGGCCACCGCCCGCGCGAGACCGTCGGCGGTGAGGGTCCCGGCGTCGAGCAGGAGCTTCTCGGGCGTGGTCCCCGACGCGCGGGCCTTCTCGATCGCCTCGTTGACCTTGCCCTCGTCCGCGAGCCCGAGCTCGATGAGGACGTCGGTCAGGAAGCGCGGGCTGGATCCGGAGCGCGGTCGGGGCGGTGTGACGCCGTCCCAGTTCTCGTCCTCCCGCGGGACCGGCGGTGGGGCCGGCGTCGCGACTGCGAGCACCGGCTTGAGGTCGGCCTCGCGGACATCGTCGACGACGTCGTGCGACTCAAGGTCTTCGATCTGGGCTGTGACTGGTTCCATTGGCGGTATCCCTCACTGCCCGGCGCATCTCCGCGACGGGCGCTTCACGCCCGGTCCAGGTCGTGAAGCTCAGTGCGCCCTGAGAGACCAAGATCTCCAGCCCGTCCACGGTTGCGCTCCCCTGCTGTCTTGCAGCGTCGATGAGCGCGGTGCCGCCCGGCCGGTAGACGAGGTCCACCACGGTCGCGTATGCAGCAAGATCATGGGAGGTGAGAGGCAGGTTTGAAAATGTGCTGGACGGATCGTGGAGCCCAACAGCCGTACAATTAATTAGTAGATCGGCATATTCGGGCAAGTCGTCCACGGAACTCGCCTCAAGCTCCAGTGCCAGCTGCCGACTACGGGCCGCCGTTCGGTTCCACACCGCGACCTCCGCCCCCACCGAGCGCAGCGCCCAGACCACCGCACGGGCGCTCCCGCCCGCCCCGAGGACGACCGCGGTGGCCTGCGGCCGGCCCGCGATGGTCGCGAGGAGGCCGGGGGCGTCCGTGTTCGACGCGCGGATCGTGCCGTCGGCCCGCAGCTCGAGCGTGTTCGCCGCCCCGATCGCCCGCGCAGCAGGCGTCGCCTCGTCGGCGAGCGCAAGCGCCGCCTCCTTGTGCGGGATCGTGACGTTCGCCCCGCGGAACCCCGCGCCGGCCAGCGCGCGGACGGTCTCGTCGAAGCGCTCGGGCGGCACCGGCAGCAGCTGGTAGCGGTCCAGCCCCGCCGCGAGCATCATCGCCGGGGACCGGCTGTGGGCGACCGGCCAACCGAGGACGCCGTACCGAGAGCTCGTCCCGCTCACCCCCGCGCCGCTCATGCTCAGCAGGTCGTCGGCGACTTGCCGCCCGCCTTCGTGCGGGCGTCGTTGTAGCGCTGGACGTCGCGCTGGAACTGCGCCTCGGTCGAGCTGAACGCGTGCTCTCCGCACGTGCCCGGCTTGACGACGTAGTAGAGGACCTTCGAAGCCGCCGGGTTGGCCGCGGCCTTGATCGAGGCCAGCCCGGGATTGCCGATCGGCGTCGGCGGCAGGCCCGTGTTCGTGCGCGTGTTGTACGCCGAGTTCGCGGTCAGCTCGCTCTGGCGCAGCGGACGGGTCCAGTTGTTGGTCGCGTAGCGCGTCGTGGCGTCGATCCCGAGCGGCATGCCCTCGCGCAGGCGGTTGTGGATGACGGCCGAGATCTGGCGGCGCTCCTTCGCGAGCTGGGCCTCGCGGTCGATCATCGACGCGATGATCAGGACGTCGTAGCGCGTGAGGTTGCGCGCGCGGGCGCGCTTCATGTTCACCGTGCGGATGTTCGTCTCGAACGTGTCGAGCTGCTTTCGCACGAGGCCGCGCACCGTCTGGCTCGGGCGCAGGTCGTACGTCGCCGGGAACAGGAAGCCCTCGAGCGACCGCGGGTTCTTCGGGGCCCCGTACTTCCGTGGGCTGAAGCCCGCGGGCGCTTTCTTGGTGGCCTCGAGATAGCTCCCCTCGATCCCGGCTTTGCGCGTGCGGGCGGCGATCTCCGAACGCGAGAGCCCCTCGGGGATCGGGAACTTGACGACCGTCGGCGCGGGCGCGGCCTTCGGCACCGTCGTGAGCGCTTCGATCGCCGCCCCGTAGGACATGTTGCGCGCGAGGACGTGTCGGCCCGAGCGCAGATCGTCGCGCTTGCCGGAGATCAGGGTGCGGAGGCTGAAGATCGCGCCCGAATCGACGACACCCTTCTCGTCGAGCAGGTCGCCCACGTCCCGGGCGCTCGCGCCTTCGGGGATGCGGACGACGACGCGCCCCTCCCCCTCGCCGCCAAACGGCTGGACGAGGGCGTTGACGACCCACAGCATCCCGAACAGCACGAGCAGCAGCGCACCGATCGCGACCGGGCGGCGCCAGCGGCGCGCGCGACGGACGCCGCGAGGGGCATCGCCGGGCGGTGACGCGATGGGGCGCTTGCCGCGGCCTCGGGGACCCCGCGGCCCGCGCGGGGCCTTGGTCGCGCCGATCGCCGCCTCGGGCTCGGCGGGCAGCGTGCCCGCGGGCGCCGGCGGCGGCGCGGGCGGGTTGGGCTGGATGCGGCGGACCTCGGGCTCGTCGGCGTCGAGCCAGTCCTCGGGCTCAGGCACAGGCGGCGCTTCCGGCTCGGGGACGAAGGGATCGCCCTGCGGTGGCGCCGGGTCCTCCGGCACGGGCAGCGGCTCGTGCGCCGGCTCGACCGGGACCGGATCGGGCGTAAACGGATCTCCCTGGGGCGGGCCGGGATCGACGGGTGCCGGGACCGGGTGCTCGGCCTCGGGCGGCAGGGGCTCCTCGGCCGGCGCAGGGTCGCCCGAAAGCTCCGGAACGGGACGGCCCTCACGCTCGGCGCGACGCGCCTCGCGCTCCAGGCGCGCACGCTCGCGGTCCGCGGCGCTGCGCTCTCCCCCGCCCTGCTGTCGTCCGAACCTGCTCACGAGCGCTGCACCCTACTCAGCCAACCCTCCAGAAGATGGGCGGCGGCGCGGGAGTCCTCCGCGGCGACCGGGTCGATGTCGCGCTGCGCGAGCGCGGTCGTGAACCGCTCGTCCTCGAGCTCGACGGGGATCTTCTTCCCCAGGCGGCGCTGGAGGTTCGCGGCGAACTCGCGGCATTCCCGAGTCTGGTCGGTGTCGTGGCCGGAGAGCCCGATCGGCAGCCCGACGACCACGCGCGAGGCCTCACGCTCGATGACGAGCTCGACGACGCGGGTCATCCCCTTCTTGGTGCCGGGTCGCTCGATGACCTCGAGCGGCGTGGCGAGCGTCCCGGTCGGATCGCTGATCGCCACCCCGCACCGAGCGCTGCCGTAGTCGAGCGCGAGCACCCGGCCCATGGCGATCAGGCGGGGGTGTGCGCATTGCGGTTCGGCAGGCGAAGGAGAATGCTCACACCCCGAGTCCTACGACAGCGCCCGCTCGATCGCGGCCTTGGCAGCCGTGAGCGCGTCAGGGAGCTTCTCGGGGTCCTTGCCGCCGGCCTGGGCGATGGTGTCGCGCCCACCTCCGCCGCCGCCGACGACCTGCGCGGCCTCCTTGACGATCGCGCCGGCCTTGACACCGCGCTCGACGAGCGCCGGCGAGACGGCGACGACCAGGCTGACCTTGCCGTCGTTGACCGCCCCGAGCACCACGGCGCCGTTGTCGCCGAGCTTGCCCTTCACCCGGTCGGCGACGTCCATGAGCTGCTTGGGCTCGATGCCCTCGACCGTCTCCGCGACCACGGAGGCACCCGCGACGTCGGCGGCCTTCCCGGCGAGCGCGGCCTCGTCGGCCCCGCCTCCGGCCGCCTTGGCCTTCGCGGCCTCCTTGGCCTTCTGCTGCAGGGCGACGATCGCCTCGGGCACGCGCTCGGTCTGGGTCTTCAGCGCGCTCGCGCTCTCGCGCAGGAGACGGTCCTCCTCGCGCAGGAGCTTGACGGCCTCGGGGCCGGTGATCGCCTCGATACGCCGCACGTTGGCGGCGCTCGAGCCCTCGCTGGTGATCTTGAAGACGCCGATCTCGGCGGTCGACCGCACATGCGTGCCGCCGCACAGCTCGCGGGAGTACTCGCCGTCGCCGATCTCGACCATCCGCACGACCTCGCCGTACTTCTCGCCGAACAGGGCCATCGCCCCCAGCTCCTGCGCGGCGGCGAGCGTCGTCGTCTGCGGGCGGACCGGGTCGTTGCGCAGGATCCACGCGTTGATCTGGTCCTCGACGGCCCGGAACTCGTCCTCGGAGAGCTTGTCGCCGTGCGTGAAGTCGAAGCGCAGCTTGTCCGGGCCGACGTACGAGCCGGCCTGGCGCACGTGCGGACCCAGCGTGTCGCGCAGCGCGGCGTGCAACAGATGCGTCGCGGTGTGGTTGGCCTGCGTGGCGTGGCGCGCGGCACGGTCGACCCGCGCGGTCACGCGCTCGCCATCTTTCAGCTCGCCCTCGACGACCTCGACGACCAGCGCCTGGTCGTTGCCGATCCGCAGCACGTCCGTGACCGTCGCGCGGCAGTCACCCCCGTCACAGGCGAGCTCGCCGGCGTCGGCGACCTGGCCACCGCCCGTGGCGTAGAACGGCGACTCGACGAGCCGCACGAGCAGCTGCCCGCCGACCTCCTCGATCGCGCCGACCGCCGTGTGCTGCTCGGTCGTCTCGTACCCGACGAACTGCGTCTCGAAGTCGCTCCCGCGGATGATCGCCTGCGCCTTCTCGCGCAGCCCCTCGCCGTCGACGGCCTGCGCGCGGCCTCCGCGCGAGAGGGCGCGCTGCTGCTCCATCAGCTCGTCGAAACCCAGCGTGTCGACCTCGAGCCCCTCCTCCAGGGCGAGCTCGCGCGTGACCTCGAACGGGAAGCCGAACGTGTCGTGGAGCTTGAAGGCGTCGGCCGCCGGGATGGCGCCGGTCTCGCGGGAGCGCTCGATGACCTCCTCCAGCAGCTTGGTGCCCTGCTCGAGGGTCCGGCCGAAGCCCTCCTCCTCGGCCTTGACCCAGCGCTGGATGTTCTCGCGCTCCTTGACGATCTCGGGGTAGCCCTTCCCCATGACCTCGATGACGCGGTCAACGAACAGCGGCAGGAACAGGCCCTCGTCGCCCTCGATGCCGATGCGGTGGCCCTGCTGGATCGCGCGGCGCATGATGCGGCGCAGGATGTAGCCGCGGTCCTCGTTGGACGGCACGACGCCGTCGGCGATGAGGAACGTGGCGGCGCGCGAGTGGTCGGCGAGGATGCGTAGCGCGCGCTCGTCGACCTCTTTCTGCGCGAGCTCGCGGCCCAAGTCGATGAGCGGGATGAAGTGGTCGGTCTCGAAGATCGTCGGTGCGTTCTGCTGGATCAGCGCCATGCGGTTGAGGCCCAGGCCCGTGTCGATGTTCTGCGCCGGCAGCGGCTTCAGCGTATTGACCGGATCCTGGTTGAACTGCATGAAGACGAGGTTCCAGTACTCCAGGAAGCGCTCGTTCTCCTCACCGGGGAGGTCGTCCTCCTTGCCGAACTCGACGCCGCGGTCGAGGTACAGCTCCGAGCACGGGCCGCACGGACCCGTTGGGCCGGCCTGCCAGAAGTTCTCCTCGCGATTGCAGGCGACGATGCGCTCGCGCGGGACGCCGATCTCGAGCCAAGCGTCGATGGCCTCCTGATCGGGGCCGAGGCCGAGCTCCTCGTCGCCCTCGAAGACCGTCACCCAGATCTGCTCGGGCTTGAAGCCGAAGCCCTGCAGCGAGAGCTCCCAGGCGAACTCGGCGGCGCCCTGCTTGAAGTAGTCGCCCATCGAGAAGTTGCCGAGCATCTCGAAGAACGTGAGGTGCCGGGCGGTGTTGCCGACGTTCTCGATGTCGGTGGTGCGGAAGCACTTCTGGCAGGACGTCAGCCGGTGGTGCGGCGGCGTCTCCTGGCCGAGGAAGTACGGCTTCAGCGGATGCATACCTGCCGTGGTGAGCAGCACCGACGGGTCGAACGTCGCGGGAACCAGCGACGCGGAGGGCAGGCGCTTGTGATCGCGGGAGGCGTAGAACTCCAGGTACGTCTCGCGGATCTCGTCGGTCGTCATCACGACCGTTGATTCAAGCGCATACGCGCAGTCCCTCTCGGGTTCGAGTGCATATGCTCGCGCCCATGCGCCCCCTGCTGCTGCTCGCCTGCCTCCTGCTCGCCCTCTTCGCCGCCGCCTGCGGTGACGACGAGGACACGAAGACCGACACCGGATCGGCCGCCGCCACGACACCCGCGGCGACGACCGAACAGGCCGCAGCGCCCGGGGAGTGCACCCCGGCCGAGCCCAAGACCCACGACGGCAAGGTCGGCAAGCCCACGGGCAAGCTCGACCCCGCCAAGACCTACGTCGCGACCGTCGTGACGAACTGCGGGACGTTCGAGATCACCCTCGACGTCAAGCGCGCGCCGAAGACGTCGAACTCCTTCAAGCACCTCGCCGACGAGGGCTTCTACGACGGCCTCTCCTTCCACCGCATCGTCCCCGGGTTCGTCATCCAGGGCGGCGACCCGTCCGGTGACGGCACGGGCGGCCCGGACTACTCCGTTGAGGAGGCTCCGCCGAGCGACCTGCAGTACACGAAGGGCGTCGTCGCGATGGCGAAGACGGGCGCCGAGGCGCCGGGGACCTCGGGCAGCCAGTTCTACGTCGTGACCGGTGACGACGCCGGCCTGCCGCCCGAGTACGCGCTGCTCGGCAAGGTCACGAAGGGACAAGAGATCGCGGATGCGATCGAAGCCGTCGAGACCGACCCGTCGACCGAGCAGCCCGTCAACCCGGTCGTCATCGAGAGCATCAAGGTCACGGAGTCGTAGACGCCCCATGTGCCGCTGGAACGCGTACTACGGCCAGTCGATCCTGGTCGAGGAGCTGCTGTACCGCACCGAGCACGGGCTGATCGCCCAGAGCCGGCAGGCCAACGAGGGCATAGAGCTCCTCAACGGCGACGGGTTCGGGATCGGCTGGTACGACGAGTTCGTTGCCCGTGAGCCCCATCCCCCGGCGCGATACCGCAACACCGCCCCGGCCTGGAACGACGTGAACCTCCGCGAGCTGGCGGGCCACGTCCGCACGCCGCTCTTCCTCGCTCACGTGAGGATGACGACGGGCACGCCCGTCCAGCAGACGAACTGTCATCCCTTCCGCCACGGCAACTGGCTGTTCGTGCAGAACGGCGAGATCATTGGCTACGAGAAGATCCGCCGGACCCTCTTGCACGCGGTCGACGACTCCATCTTCGGTGAGCTCCAGGGCACCACCGACTCGGAGCTCATGTTCTTCCTGGCCCTGACGTTCGGCATGGAGGACGACCCGCTCGGCGGACTCGCCCGGGCGGTCGGGTTCATCGAGAAGACCGGCCGGGCCGCGGGCATCGAGCACCCCGTCGAGATGACGGTCGGCATGAGCAACGGCGAGGAGCTGTGGGCGATCAGGTACGGCAGCGGAGCCCGCTCCCGGACGCTGTACGAGAGCCGCGACCCGGACACGCTGCGGTCGCTCTACCCCAACCTCGAGCGCTTCCAGCGGCTCAGCGCGGACGACCGCATCGTCGTCTCCGAGCCGCTCGGCCACCTCAAGGGCGTGTGGGCGGAGATCCCCGACCGCTCGTCTGTGACGATCGGCCCCGGCGAGGACGTCCACCAGCCGTTCGTGGCCCTCACTCCGTAGCGAGGGCGGCGTCGACCAGCGCCCGTGCGTGCAGCACGGCCGTGTCGAGGACCGGCACGGGCGCGAGGTCGTCCGGCCCGAGGACCATGCCGTGCTCCGTGCACGCCAGGACGATCGCGTCGGCGCCCTGCGCGATGAGCGCGCGGGCGGTCTCGCGGAAGAACGCCCGCGACGCGTCGGTGACGACATCGCGGGTCAGCTCGTCGTACGTGATGCGCTGGATCTCCGCCTGCGCAGCCGCGTCGGGCACGAGGGTCTCGATGCCGGCCGTGCGCAGGATCGGCGGGTACAGATCGGGCGAAGCCATCGTGTACGCGGTGCCGAACAGGCCGATCCGCGTGATCGACGCGGCCGTGCATGCGTCCCGCACGGCCTCTGCGATGTGGACGAGCCGCGCGGGCGCGGCCGCCTCGCGCACCTGGTCCGCGACCAGGTGCATGGTGTTGGCGCCGATCCCGATGACCTCCGCACCCGCGGCCCGGAGCGCCTTCGTCCCCTCGGCGAGCAGCTCGCCTGCCTCGTCCCAGCGGCCCTCCACCTGCAGTACGACGACGTCCGCGAAGTCGGCCTGCCACAGCACGAGCCGGGCGCAGTGCTGCCCACCCAGGCGCGCGGCGACGTCCTCGTTGATCAGCCGGTAGTAGTGCTCGGTCGAGACCCACGAGAGCCCGCCGATCAGCCCGATGACCTTCACGCGACGATCCAGGCCGAGCCGACGATCCGGTCGCCGCTGAGGAGCATCGCGGCCTGGCCGGGGGCCGCGCCGTCGACGGGGTCGGCGAGCACGATCGTCTCCCCTTCAAGACGGCCGACGAGCGGGCGCTGGCGGTAGCGGAGCTTCACGGCATCCACAGCCTCGGGCGCGACGTGGAGCGTCACCTCGCGCAGTCCGACGCGCGTGGTCGCCAGCTCGGCGCGGGGGCCCACGGTGACGGTGTTGGCCGACGTGTCGGTGGAAAGCACGTAGAGCGGCTCGGGTGCACCGCCACTGCCCGGCATCGAGACGCCGAGCCCCTTGCGCTGCCCCACGGTGTAGTGGTGCGCGCCCCGGTGGCGGCCCAGCTCGCGCCCGTCCCCGTCGACGATCGCGCCGTCGCGATCGCGCAGCCGGCCGTGGCGCTCGAGGAACCGCGCCTTGCCGGTGCCCGCCAGGAAGCAGAGGTCCTGCGACTCGGGCGCGCGGGCCACCGGAAGCTCCGCCTCCTCGGCCAGCGCCCGGACCTCGGGCTTGGTCAGCTCGCCGAGCGGAAAGCGCAGGCGGGCGATCGTCTCCGGGGCCAGCGCGGACAGCATGTAGGTCTGGTCCTTCGCCGGATCGGCGGCGAGCGCCAGCAGACCGTCGCGGATGCGTGCGTAGTGGCCGGTGGCCAGCGCCGCGGCTCCGAGGCGGTCGGCGAGCTCAACCATTGCGTCGAGGCGGACGTGTCCGTTGCAGCGCACGCACGGATTCGGCGTGAGCCCCGCGGCGTAGTCGGCCAGGAATGGATCGACGACGCCCGCGCGGAAGTCGTCGCGCAGGTCGATCGTGAGGTGCGGCAGCCCCATGCGGTGCGCGAGCCCACGCGCGACCCGGACGGCCGCCGCGCTGCAGCACGAGCTCTCGGCGTCGTTCTCGGGGTCGCGCCACAGCTCGAGCGTGACCGCGCAGACGTCGGCGTCCTCGGCACGCGTGCACAGGAGCGCAGCGACGGCGCTGTCGACACCGCCGCTCATCGCCACCAGCGTGCGGTTCGGCGTGGCGGGCATGGCTCCGGCCGACTTCGCCGCCGCTCCGAGCGCCCAGTGCATCGCGTCGCTGACGAGATCTGCGGCATGCAGCTTGCCGGCGCTCAGGCCGCCGAGCTCGGCCGCGATGTCGGACGCGCCGATCCGCGCCGCGACCAGGATGGTCTCCCCTTCGATGAGTTCGATCGCAGCGCTGGCGGCCGCCGTCACCGCACCGCAGCCGCTCGCCTCGAAGCCCGCAGCGGTGATCCGCTCGCCGTCGATCGTCAGGCCGATACGCACCAGATCACCGCAGGCGGCGCCGCCGGCGCTGCCGTCGAACGCCCCTTCCGGGATCGCGCGGTGGCCGCGCGGGTGGCGCAGATGCTCCTCGAAGCGCTCGTCGGCCATCCCGGCCGAGTCTAGGCGCGGCGGGTCAGCCCTGCTTGGGGCGCATCCGGACGACCGCCTGCTCGATCTCGAGCGGGTCGATCAGGCCGGTGAGCGTCACGGCCTTGTGGTCCGGGCTGATCACCATGGTCGTCGGCGACTGGGTGACCGTCACGTCACCGGTGATCGACTCGAAGGTCCCGACCTCGCTGGCTCGCACGACCTGGACCTTGACGTTCTTCGTGCCGTGCGTCGCCTCGCGGACCGCGCGGTAGGCCGCACGGTCGTCGGAGCCGCTCGGCGTCCAGAAGAGCACGACGGCGACCTTGCCGGAATCGAGCGCGCGCAGGATCGCCGCCTCGCCCGCCGGGGTGCCCGGCTCCGTCTTGGTCACCTTCGTGGAAGAGGTGGTGGTGGGCTTCGCGGCCGAGCCGGTCGTGGCGGCGCTGCTTGAGGAGCCGGTGCTGCCCGAGGTGGCGGCCTCAGAGCCCGAGGACGCGGTGGCCGGCGACGACGTCGACGGCGTCGACGTGCCCTCCGCGGCGGCGTCGGCGGTCTGCTTCTTCCCGGTGATCGTCGCGTTCGCGGCGTCGATCGCCTCCTGCGCCTGCTGCGGGCGGTCCGTGACCGGGGTCTCGATCGCACCGGCCGGGGCGTCGGCGGTCGACACCTCTGCGGGCTTGGGCCGCAGCACCATGAACCACACGGCCGCGAACGCGACCACGCCCACGAGGGCGATGAGCATGGGGCGAGAAACCTGGGTCATCAGACCCTTTCTTCGGCCAACACCCCCCCGCGCGTGAGGAAATCGGGTGGGCTATTCGTCCATCGGTCCAGTTGACCGACCGGATTCCGGTACGCGAAGCGCCGTTACCGGCGCCGCAGACCGAGCTCGCGCAACTGGCGGTCGTCGACCTCGGCGGGCGCGCCGGTGAGCGGATCGGCACCCGTCGCGGTCTTCGGGAACGCGATGACGTCCCGGATCGACTCGCGGCCTGCACAGATCGCCACGACGCGGTCGATGCCGAACGCCATGCCGCCGTGAGGCGGCGCGCCGTGCTTGAGCGCGTCGATGAGGAACCCGAAGCGCGCATTGGCCTCCTCGGCGTCCATCCCGAGGATCTCGAGCACCCGCTCCTGCACGGCCGGGTCGTTGATACGGATCGATCCGCCGCCGATCTCGGTGCCGTCGAGCACGAGGTCGTAGCCGCGGGACATCAGCGACGCCGGGTCGCTCAGGTCGCCGAGCGGCGCGGTGAACGGGTGGTGCAGCGCGGTCCAGCGCTCCTCCCCCTCGTCGAACTCGAACATCGGGAAATCGACGATCCACAGCAGGTCGTGCTCGCCCTGCGTGATGAGGCCGAGGCGCTTGCCGAGCTCGAGCCGCAGGCCGCCGATCGCCGGCGCCGCGATGCGTTCCTTGTCGGCGACGAACAGCAGGATGTCCCCCGGGCCAGCCTCGAGCTTGGCCGTCGCCGCCGCGATCCGCTCCTCGCCGAGGAACTTCGCGATCGGCGAGCGCCAACCGCCGTCGTCCTCGACGACGGCCCAGGCGACGGCCTTGCCGCCGTGGCGCTGGACGATGTCGTTGAGGCCGTCCAGCTCCGAGCGCGACATGCCCGCGTTGCCGATGTTCAGCGCGCGAACGACACCGCCGCCCGTGATCACGCCCTCGAAGACCTTGAAGTCCGAGCCGCGCAGCTCGTCGCCGACGTCGACGATCTCCAGCCCGAAGCGCGTGTCCGGGCGGTCGGAGCCGTAGCGGGCCATCGACTCGGCGTACGGCATGCGCCGGTACGGCGGCGGTGGAACATCCGGCCCGGCGATCGTGAAGACCTTGGCCATCGTGCGCTCCATCGCGTCGATGACGTCGTCCTCGGTGACGAAGGCCATCTCGACGTCGAGCTGCGTGAACTCCGGCTGGCGGTCCGCACGGAGATCCTCGTCGCGGAAGCACCGCGCGATCTGGAAGTAGCGCTCGAACCCGGCGAACATCAGCAGCTGCTTGAACAGCTGCGGGCTCTGCGGCAGGGCGTAGAAGCTCCCCGGCGAGTTGCGCGACGGGACGAGGAAGTCGCGGGCGCCCTCGGGCGTGGAGCGCGTGAGCACGGGCGTCTCGATCTCCATGAAGCCCTCGGCGGAGAGGTGCTCGCGGATCGTGCGAACGACGTCGTGGCGCAGCTGCATCGTGCGCTGCATGACGTCGCGGCGCAGATCGAGCGCGCGATGGCGCAGGCGCAGGACCTCGTCGACCTCGACGTCCTCGTCGATCGGGAACGGCG
>JAEMSV010000073.1 GCA_016462625.1 Solirubrobacteraceae bacterium
TGCTTGCCCGCCATCCGGCTCTCCGGCTCGCCGTTCGGGATGACGTTGAAGATCGTGAAGACGATCACGCTGACCAGGAACAGCACGATCACCATGCCGATCAGGCGGCGGATGATGAAGCGCGCCATCTACTGCTCCAGCACCACGCGGGCGCGCGGGTCGATTGCTTCGCGGACGGCCTCGCCGACGACGTTCAGCGCCAGGACGGTGAGCACGAGCATCAGGCCCGGCGCAATCGTCAGCGCGGGCTGCGTGATGAGCACGTTCTGGCCCTCGCCGATCATCGTGCCCCACGACGGATCCGGGTCGCGGACGCCGGCGCCGAGGAATGACAGCGCCGCCTCGAGCAGCACCGCGTTGGCGACGAGCAGCGGGAAGAACACGAGCACCGTCGTGATGATGTTCGGGAGGATCTCGCCGAACATGATCCGCGGGCCCGAGGCGCCCTGTGCGCGTGCGGCCTCGACGAACTCCTGCTCGCGCAGGCGCAGGACCTCGCCGCGCAACGGGCGCGCGAGGTAGACGACGCTCACAACGCCGATGATGAGCGTCGGTATCCACAACGAGTCGCCGCTGACGGTCACCGGGCCGATCGACACGCCGCCCAGCGCGAGCGACACGCCGAGCGCGACGCCCAGCAGGAGGACGGGGATCGCCCACATCACGTCCATCGCGCGGCTGATGATCCAGTCCGTCGAGCCGCGGTAGAAGCCGGCGACGAGGCCGAGGAAGATGCCGATGAAGGTCGTGATCACCGTCGCGGTGAGCGCGATGAACATCGAGTTGCGCGCGGCGTAGAAGAGGCGCACCGCGACGTCGCGGCCGTTGGTGTCCGCGCCCAGCGCGTACTCGCCCTGCCACGTCGGCTTGATCGGGATGCCGTCGACGCTGACGACGTCGCGCTGCTCGCCGTCAACGGTGACCTTGCCGGTGATGTTGTTGCGATCCGGCGTGGTGTGGGCCACGTGCTCGGCGTACAGCGGCGCGCACAGCGCGAGGGCCACCAGCGCGAGGAACACGATGGTGAAGAAGATCGCGAGCTTGTTGCGCCGCAGCCTGCGCCAGGCCAGCCGCCACGGCGACTGGCCCGACACGCCGTCACCCGGAGCCGGCTGTTCCGGCTCCGGGAGGCGCTCCAGGCTGTCTGCTACTTCAGCGCGAATGTCGTGTAGTCCGCGTTGTAGAGCGGGTGCCACAGGATCTGATCGAAGGCCATCCGATCAGACGTCAGCAGCGTCAGCTTGCGGTTGCCGTACGGCGCGACGAGCGCTTCGTCGACCAGGCGCTTGTCGAGCTTGGCGTACTCCGGCGCGACGGCCGCGAGGTCCGGGTTCTGGTTGATCTTCGCCAGCGTGTCGTTGATCACGGGATCGTTGACGTTGCCGAAGTTCTGGTTGTTCGTCTCCTGGATCGAGGCCCCGTCCACCAGGAACATGAAGTTGCCCGGGTGCGGGAAGTCCTGGAACCAGTTGGCGAACCCGCCCTGGGCCTTGGTCTTCTGGTTGCCGATCGTCTGGAAGTACACGGAGCCCTCGACGATGCGGGGGCGCGCGTCCAGGCCGATCGCCTTGAGCTGGTCGGCGAGGGCGACCGTCACCTGACGGGTCTCGTCCTCGTCGTTGCCCCAGACCGTGACCTTCGCCCCGGTGGCGCCCGCCTGCTCGACGAGCTGCTTGGCCTTGGCGATGTCCGGCTCACCGTTGGGGTCGCCGTACGGGCACGGATCGAGCTTCTCGAAGCCCTGCATGTTCGGCGGCAGGAAGTTGCAGGTCGGCGACATCAGGCCGCTGAACAGGCGCGCGATCGCGGGCTTGTTCAGGCCGAAGTTGACCGCCTGGCGGACCTCCTTCTTGTCGAAGGGGGCCTCCTGGGTGTTCAGGAACATGTAGTACGTCGAGTTGGTCGTGATCTCCTTGAAGCGATCCGCCGCGGTGGACTTCGCCTCCCGGAGCTGCTCGGCGACCGGCGGGTCGAGGATGTAGTCGACCTTGTTGTCGAGCACGTCCTGGCCCTGGCGGGCCGCGGACTTCACGACCGTGATCTTCAGCGAGTCGAGCTGCCCGCCCGGCACGCCCTCGATGTCGGGCTTGTTGGGGTTCTTCGTGAGCGTGAAGCTCTTCGTGCCGTCGACCTCGGAGATCTCGAAGGCGCCGACGCCCGGGGGCGGGGTCTTCGTCTGGTTGCTGAACGGGGTGTCGCCCGGCACCAGTGAGGCGAACGGCATCGCCAGCGCGAACGGGAACTGGCCGTCGGGCTTGGTGAGCTCGATGCTGATCTCGCCGGTGGCGTCGTCGGTCTCGATGCCCGAGATGTCGGCGCTGGCCTTGTTGGCCTTCAGGTAGTCCTCGGCGCCGACGATCTCCTGGTAGAACGCGCTGCCGCCGGACTCCAGGTTCAGCACGCGCTGGATCGCGTGCTCGAAGTCGCTCGCCTTGACCGCCGAGCCGTCGCTGTACTTCAGGCCCTTGCGGAGGGTGAGCGTGAAGGTCTTGCCGTCCGCGCTGATCTCCGGCATGTCCTCGGCGAGGCCCGGGATGAGCTTGGCGCCGTCGACGCCCTCCTTGTGGGGGTACGTGAGCAGCGGCGTGTAGGACACCCAGAGCGCCTGCCAGCCCTCGACGGTGTAGGAGAGCGCCGGGTCGAGGTAGTCGGGGAAGGACGTGTAGTACGCCGTCGCGTTCCCTCCCGACTTGGCGGCGGTGGTCTCACCCCCGCTGTCGGATGAGTCGTCGTCACCGCCGCAGCCGGCGAAGCCGAGCAGTGCGCTCGCTGCCAAAATGGCAGCAAGCCGGGGGGAAATCCGTCGCATCGAGGTGTTGCCTCCTTGTGGAAATGCCCGCGGAGAGGGCTAAGGCTACCCCCGCCATCGGCCTGAAGACCCCGGTTCTGAGCGCCGCAACGTCCCGCCCAGGACAGGTGTCCAAGTCGACGGGTCGTACCCTCTCGGAGTGCGGTCGAAGCGCCATGGGTCACGGGCTGCCGTCGTCGTGCTGTGCCTGACGGCCATCGGGTGCGGGTCGGCGTCGGGCGGGCCGAAGCCCACGAAGAACGAGCGCCCCGGCCGCGGCGGGACGCTCACGGTGGTTGCGCCGGCGTCTCCGCCCGGGCTCGATCCGCACCGCGTTCCGGACGTCGCGACGGCCATGGCGCACGGCGTGCTCTTCCGCCAGCTCTACGTCCACGTGCCAGAACAGGCCGTCGCAGTGCCCGACCTGGCCGCCGGGCCGCCCGAGCTCTCCGACGACCGGCTGACCATGACGATCCCCCTGAAGCGGACTGCGCGGTTCGGCCCGCGCGACGGTCGCCCGATCGTCGCCGCGGACATCGCGCGCGGGATGGAGCGCGCGCTCGCCGACCCGGTCGCCGGCCCGCGGGCGCGGCGCATGCTGGGCGCGATCGACGAGATCGACCCGGTCCGGGAGGACCGCCTCGTGCTGCGCCTCTCGCGTCCGGCCCCGGAAGAGGTCGCCGAGGGACTCGCGACGCCGGCCAGCACGCCGATCCCGGCGGAGCTGACGGAGGTCGCCGGCCCGATTCCGGACGACGTTCCGATCTTCAGCGGCCCGTACGCCCCGGCCCCGCCCGCCGACACGGAGGCCTCGGCCGCTCCTGGGACCCTGATCCTCCAGCGCAACCCCGAGTGGCGCCGCGAGAGCGATCCGCGCCCGGCGTACGCCGACCAGATCGTCTTCGAGCGCGCCCCGCGCGGGCCGGCCGCCTGGGGCGTCCTCGCCGGGACCGGCCTTGTGCTCGCCCCGTCGGCCCCGCCCGAGGTCGCGCGCATCGCGGCCAAGCGCCACACCGGTCAGGTCTCCGTCACGCCGCTTCCGGTCACCCGGTACGTCGGGCTGAACCCGCGCGCTGCGGCCCTGCGCGACGTCCGCGTTCGGCAGGCGCTCGTCGCCGGGCTGGATCGCGAGGCCGTGCTGAAGGCCGCGGGCGGCGGCGGGACCATCGCGTCGCACTACATCCCCCCGGGCGTCCCCGGCCATGACGAGTCGGGCGGCGCGGACGGCACGGGCGCCCCGGAGCTGCGTGAGCCCAGCGGCGACCCCCAGCTGGCCGGGACCGAGCTGCGCCTCGCCGGATCCCGCGACGGGCGTCTCGACGGGACGGTGCTGCACGCGGTCCGCGGGGACTCAGGCGCCGACGCGGAGGTCGCGAACGCCGTCCGCGCGTCGTGGCGGCATCTCGGGGTGCGTCTGCGGGTGAAGGTCGTGTCCCAGGCCGAGGCGCGGTCGTCATGTGGCGAGCGGTCCGGCGCGGTCGCGGTCTGCCTGAGCGCCGCGCTCGGCAGCAGCCAGGGCGACCCGGCGGCCCTCGTCTCGCCGGTGTTCGGCAGCCACGCGAGCCGGACGCTGCACGACACGATCATCGCCGGCGCCGAGCTCCCCGCGGGCGAGCGACGCGCCCAGGCATGGGCGCAGGTCAACCGCGAGGCGGTGCGGCTCGCGGTCGGCGCGCCGTGGCGGTGGGACGAGCGGGCGCTGCTGGTCTCGCGCGACGTGATCGGCGCGGTCGACGACCGCGCCGGCGCGTGGGACCTCGCGTTCACCTCGCTCGACGCGAGGGCCCGCGCGCGCAAGAAGTAGGGCGGTCAGGCCTCGGAGCCGGCGCCGTTGCTGCTCGCGTCGCCGAGGTCGGCCGTCTCTTCGTCCTCGTCGTCCTCCGCGTACAGCGACTCGCGGGCCAGCTCGCGGCCGCGGGCGTCGTAGAGGGCGACCTCGAGCGTGTCCTGGCGGTAGGCGTCGGGCGCGATGAGGGTGAAGCGGTCCTCGAGCAGGACGCACTGGTCGACGGTGACGCCGCCCAGCTCGGCGCAGACGATCGCACCGCCCTGGACGAGCGGGACGCCCCACGCGACGGTCATGTCCGCGACGTTGCCGTGCTCGCCGCGCCAGTCGCCGATGACGTGGTCGGAGACGTCGATCCGCCAGTCGGGGTGATCCTCGGCGAGGATGTCCGTCGCCTCGGCGTGGGCCTCGAACTCGTCGGCCTCCTCGTCCTCGGTCGCCGGGCGGAACGAGACGTGGCCGAACAGCTCGACGCCGGTCGTCGTGCGCGCGGTCGCGGGGATCCAGGTGCGCGCCTCCCAGGTGCGGTCGGGGAACCAGACGATGTCGGTCGGCTCGCCGACGTCGAGCTCCTCCTCGGCGGCGGCGCGCAGGCACGCTTCGAGGAACTCGGCGCGCAGCGTCTCGGCCCAGCGGCCGTAGGGGAATCCTTCCTGCGGGGGCTCGGCGGGGAAGCGCGGGACGAGGCGGTCTGTCGGCGGCATGAAGATCGATCCTACGCGGCCGGAATCTCCAGCAGCACGGTCACCGGCCCGTCGTTCACCAGCTCCACGTCCATCATCGCCCCGAACACGCCGCGCTGCGCATCCAGCGCATCGCAGACGCGCTCGTACAGCGGCTCGGCGATCTCCGGCGGCGCGGCCGCGACGTACGACGGGCGCGTGCCCTTGCGCGTGTCGCCGTAGAGGGTGAACTGGCTCACGCACAGCACGCCGCGCTCGCCGAGCGGCTCGTTCATCCGCCCGTCGGCGTCGGGGAACACGCGCAGCGCGCGGACCTTCTCGGCGATCCGGTCGGCGTCGGCGGGCGTGTCGGTGTGGGTCACGCCGAGCAGCACGAGCAGGCCTGCGCCGATCTCCCCGACCGTCTGGCCCTCCACGCGCACGGCCGCGCGGGACACGCGCTGGACCAGCGCTCTCACGCGGCGGGGTGCTCCTTCGCCCACTTCGCGATCGTCCCCGAGCCGGAGATGACGCTGCCGTCGTCGAGGACGAGGATCGGCACGTTGGGCTGGCCCGAGAGCTCACGCACCTCGTCGCGGGCTCCGCCGCCGCGCGTCCAGGGCAGCGCCCGGTATCCCGCGACCTTGACCTGCTCGTATTCGTAGCCCGCGCCGTCGAGCGCGTTGACGGCCTTCTTGCAGGGATGCAGCCCGGAGCCGCTGCGGCCCTGTCCGCATGTGTAGAGCTTCATGCGGGAGATCTCACAGGAACGGCGCGATCACCGCCACCTCCACCGCGAAGATCGCCGTGCTCCACGCGATCGCCGAGGTGAGGATCGGGAGGTTCAGCTTGTAGACGTGGCCGACGATGAGCGCGTTGATCCCGCACGGCATGGCGGCCTGGAGGTAGTACGCATCCGGGAGGTCGATCAGCACCGCGGCGAACCCGAGGAGCAGGAGCGGGGCGGCGACGATCCGCAGGCCCACGATCACGGCCGACGGCGCGGTGAGCGGAGGCGGGAACCGGAATGCGCCCTGCTCGCCCTCGGCCGACAGCTGCACGCCGACCATGAAGAAGCCGAGGGGGAGCAGCGACGTGGCGAGCAGCTTGATGTCGTCGTAGAGCCAATCCGGGACGGCGGAGTCGGGGAGGGCCAGGCCGACCGGCACCGCCCACAGCACCGGGTTCTGC
Organism: Solirubrobacteraceae bacterium; assembly: GCA_016462625.1. The sequence goes on from JAEMSV010000073.1 coordinate 6,428, forward strand.
GTGAAGAAGCTCTTCGCCCGTTCGCGGAAGTTCGCCGCCCCGTGATCGCCGAACGCCGCGCCGATCGCGAAGGCCACGATGAACGCCATCGGGAAGCTGATGAGCGTGTCCCAGATGACGCCGTAGGCCAGCTGATCACCGCCGAGCACGACGAGGATCAGCGGCAGCCCGAGGTAGCCGGTGTTCGCGAGGATCGAACCGACGATGAGCGCGCCGGTCGATGCGCGGTCGAGGTGCAGGAGCCGCGAGCCGATCAGCCATGCGCTGATGCCGACGATGGCGAGGACGAGGTAGCCCAGGAGCAGGCCGGCGCCCGTGCCCGCGCTGAGCTCGAAGCGGGCCATGATCACGACGACGACCGGCGGGAGGACGAACCAGAGCATCCCCTTGACGGCCTGCTGGACGCCGTGCTGGGCCCGCTCGCCGTACCTGTGCTCGGCCCAGACGCCCGCGGCGACCGACGCGAAGATCGCGGCGAGGACCGCGACGATCATGCGTCGCGGAGCTCGGCGGCGGCCTGTTCGGGCGACACGATGTTGAGGTGCACGCCGGTGCCGAGCTCGAGCCCGGCCATGTGGGTCAGCCGCGGGGCGATGTCGATCCGCCAGCAGAAGTGCTCGGCGCCCGACGGCGCGGTGCGGACCCACAGGTTCAGCGGCGGGTTCTCGCCGAAGCGGCGGCGCAGGCGGTTCAGCACGTCGTGGAGCAGCGCGGCGCCGAGCGGGCCGTCGTCCTCGAACTTCGCGCGCGGTGCGCGCGGGACGAGCATGAGCTGGAAAGGCACCCGGGCCGCGTACGGCGAGAGCACCACGGCGTCGTCGTCGTAGGCGACGAGGCGCACGCGCTGGCGGACCTCGTGCTGGAGCAGGTCGGCGAGCAGGTTGCCGCCCGTCGTTCGCGTCGCGTACGCGCCGAAGCGCTCGCGCTCGCGGGCGATCGCCGCCGGGACGAAGTCCAGCGCGTACAGCTGCGCGTGGGTGTGCAGCATCGACGCGCCGGCCTCGCGCCGCTCGTTGACGATCAGGTGGCGGCACGCCGCGTCGGGGTGCACGCGCATCCGCTCGCGCCAGACCTCCATCGCGCGCGCGACCTGCGTGGCGGTGAGGTCGGCGAGGCTCTGGACGGGATCGGGCGCGTTGACGATGACCTCGTGCTCGCCGCGCGCGGGGAACGCGGTGAACAGGTCGGGCTCGGCGTGGCGCTCGGGCTCCGGAGCATCCGCATCCAGGGCCGGGTACTTGTTCGGGACGACCCGCACCGACCAGCCGGGGGTGTTCGCCTCGCCGCCTTCCGGACGCACCGCGGCGACCTCCAGCGGCGTCTCGCCCTCGCGGCCGACGGCGAACGGGTCGTGCGCCGGGTCGATCGGCTCGGCGGGCACCACCGACAGCCCCCCGCCGGGTCGCGTCGCGCGGTCGCCGGCGATGATGGTGCGCAGCCCCGAGAGCGGGTCGACGCGGACCTCAGGCAAGCGGTCGCTCCATCCAGATGTGCTCGATGCCCGCGTCGTCGTAGACGTCGCCGTGCGCGACGTAGCCCGCCGCCTCGTACAGCGGCATCGCGTAGGTCTGCGCGCTGAGCACCAGCCGCCCGGCGCCCTCGGCGCGCGCCCGGCGCTCGGCCTCCTCGAGCATGTCGCCGGCGATACCCCGCCGGCGCGCGGTGGCCTTCACCACGAGGCGGCCGAACTTGACCGCGTCGGCGTCGCGGACCAGGCGGCAGGTCGCGACGATCGCGCCGTCCTCGTCGAGGGCGACGAGCTGCGTCGCAGTCGCGTCGTGCTCGTCGATGTCGAGATCCTCGGGGACGCCCTGCTCGTCGGTGAAGACCTCCTTGCGCAGCGCGAACGCGAGGCGCAGCTCGGCGTCGTCGGCGACCTCGCGGATCTCGATGCTCATGAGGTGTATTTCGCGATGTCGGCCTGGAGCTTCTCGGCGCTCGTGTAGGCGCCCTGGTGCAGGTAGGTCTGCTTGCCGGTCCGGTCATAGAACGCCGTGGCGGGCAAACCCTGGACGCCGAACTCCGAGCGGATCTGCTGCTGCGGGTCCTCGATCGACGGGTACGGCATGAAGAACTCCTTCGCGGTCCGCTCGGCGGAGTCCGCGTCGTCACCGACGTTGACGCCCAGATACGCCACGGACTTGCCGTTCTGGCTCGAGACCTGCTGGATGAACGGCAGCTCGAACCGACAGGGCCCGCACCATGACGCCCAGAGGTTCACGACGACGGGGAACCCCTTCAGGGCCTTGAGATGCTGCTCGAACGCGGGCTCTGCGCCGGGCTTGATCTGGCTGCCCTGCGCGTGCAGCGCGGCCAGGCGGGGCGGACTCCCTTCGAGCGGTGCGAGGACCTCCTCCTTGGTCATGGTCGGCGCGGTCTTCGCGTCGCCCTTCTCGTCGCCGGCCTGGCGCAGTCCGACCACGAGGATCACGACGAGCAGGAGCGTGGGGATGCCGATCAGAAGGGCGCGACGCACCACCTGAGCATCGCAAACTGCGAACCCGCTCTGTCCAGTCGGGTGCGATATGCTGCGCGGGTACCCGCAGGGGGGTCTGCTGTCTCGCTACCTCCCGCACACGTTTCGGCTCCGGTCGGAAATCACAGGGGTCGAGCGCCGACAAACGCGGCGCGCCGTCTAACGCACAAGGAAGCCAACGGTGGCTGAGTCCACTCCAGTGGCCGATCCGGTCACGACCGTTCCCAGCGATGGGGAGATCGCGCGGGCGGAGAAGTTCGCGCACGAGACGTTCGTTCACTCCGGCGAGGATGTCGCCGAGGCGCTGGCCCCTGGCGGCGCGCGCCGCCGCGCCCTCGACTGGGCGCTCTACGAGCTCGAGCAGGGCCGCACCGTGCCGTCCGAGAAGTGGCGCCGCAAGTGGTCGCTGCTGCTCGGCCTCGAACGCGTGCTCTCCGAGGATGAGCCCAAGCTCGCCGACGGCACCACGCTGAACCCGCACCAGGTCGACGCGCTCTCTGGCACGCTCGCCGCGCTGCTCACCGAGGCGCAGAAGGGCGGCGACGCCGAGGACGACGACCACCGCGAGTCCGAGGCCGCCGCGCCGGTCCTCGCCGTCGAGGAGGAGCTCGTCCTCGACGACGACCCCGAGCTCGCCGACATCGAGGACCTCGAGGAGCTCGACGAGGACGAGGAGGAGCCCGAGCCCTCCGACGAGGACGAGCCCGACCTCACCGACGAGGAGCAGCTCGAGGAGCAGGCCGAGGATCCGAACGCGCACAAGCGCTTCTGGTTCGAGCACGCGACGGGCGCCGGCAAGACCGTCGCCGCGATGGGCTTCGTCGACGCGTGCCGCACCGGCGGCATCCTGATCCTCACCCACCGCCGCAACCTGGTGGACCAGTTCAACGACGAGCTGAAGACACGCGGCTACTCCAAGCGCATCTCGCGGCCGCTGCTCGAGGGCGACAAGGACAACGCGAACGGCCCGGTCACGGTCGAGACCTACCAGTGGTTCGTGCGCAACGCGGGCAAGATCAGCTCGGCGTACACGGTCGTCATCTGCGACGAGGCCCACACCGCGCTGGGCGAGAAGACCGCCGGCGCGATCCGCGAGTGGACGGGCCCGGTCTTCATCGGCATGACCGCGACGGGCGCGCTCATCGCCCGCCACGTCACCGACCTCTTCCCGACGCAGACCTCGCGCTTCGATCTCGCGCAGGCCGCGCGCCGCGGTGTCATCTCACCCCTGCGCTGCGTCCGCATCCCGCCGGGGGCGAACGTCCGCACGATCGCGAAGGTCCCGCTGCGCCGCGGCGAGGTCGACGTCGAGTTCGACCAGGAGATGCTGGCCGAGGTCCTCGACATCGACCCGTTCAACCGGGCGATCGCCGAGGTCTACCGCACCCGCTTCAACGGCGTCCCCGGCGTGGTCTACGCCGCCGGCGTGCGCCACGCGTACAACGTCGCCGAGGCGTTCCGCGACGAGGGCCTGAAGGCGATGGCCGTGTCCGGCGAGACGCCCAAGCGCGAGCTGGCGAAGATCCTCGCCGACTACGAGAAGGGCAAGATCGACGTCCTGGTCAACGCCCAGCTGCTGGCCGAGGGCTGGAACTCGCCGCGCGCCACCGTCTGCCTGCATCTCGCCCCGACGGCGTCGAAGCGCATCTACCAGCAGCGCGTCGGCCGCGTGACCCGCCGCCAGCCGGGCAAGGAGGCGGGCCTCGTCGTCGACTTCGTCCACCAGGCGACGAAGAACGACGATCCGATCGTCACGCTGCACTCGCTGCTCGACCGCGACGTCTACCGCGGCGGCGCGATCGTCGTCGGTCCCGTGCGCCGCGGCCGCGGTCGCCGCGTGCGGGTCGAGCGCCGGGTCATTCCCGTCACCGCCGACGAGGATCGGCGGATCGAGGTCTTCGAGCGCGAGCTCTGGCGGATCGCGGTCGAGCACCTCAGCTACGAGGAGCAGGTGCAGTGGGCCGCACTGGCCGGCGCGCGCGTCGCGCCGTCCGGCTGGCGCCGTGCGCGGGCGATGCTGCACTTCGACCGGCAGGGCGACCTCAAGCGCGCGTTCCTGCTCACCGCGGTGCGCCGCAACAAGAACCCGCAGCTGCGCATCCGCGCGCTGCAGGAGATCGCCGCGTCGCGCGACGCCGAGGCGTTCTCGCTGGCGATCGACGTCGTCGGCACGTGGACGCGTGAGGAGCGCCGTGAGGGCACGAAGGTGCTGCTCCAGGCGCTCGCGGAGAAGCGCATCGGCCGCCGTGACCAGGCCAACCAGTGGATCTGGCAGCTCGCGTCCTACACGAGCGAGCTGCACGAGGAGTACGCGGTCCAGCGCTGGCCCGAGACCAAGCGGCTGCTCGGCCTGCTGGTGAACTCCAGCGGTCAGGCGCACGCGCGCAACGCGCGCCGGCTCGTCCACGCGGCGCGCGACCAGGACCGGCGGCTCTCCGCCGCGATCCTCGCCGCGGCGCGGGCGCACACCCCTGAGGCCGAAGAGGTGCTGCGTGGCGCGCGCACCCGCCTGGCGCGCAAGCCGGGAGCGCTCTCCCGTGAACTGCTGCGGAACTTCCCCAAGCGCGGCCGTCGCGGCAAGCGCAAGCGCGGCAAGAAGGGCGGCGAGTCGCAGGTCGCTGCGACCAACGCCGAGGCGCTCGAGGCGGCGGTCTTCGACGAGACCGAGGACGGGCCGCAGCAGCCGGGGCCGGGCCAGGGGCGCAGCAAGCGCAGCCGCTCTCGCAACCGCCGCTCCCGCGCCCGCCGGGCCGAGGCCGCCCGCGAGGCTGAGATCGCGTCGTCGCTGACGCGCTCACGGCGCCCCCGCAATCCGAAGCTGCGGGCGGCCATGGTGGCCGGGCCGGAGCCCGAGGCGCCCGTGGTGAAGGAGCCGGCGAAGGCCGACGAGCAGCCTGAGGCCGCCGTGGAGACGCCCGCGCCCAAGAAGCGCGCGCCTCGTCGCAAGCCCGCGGCCAAGACGACGGAGACGCCGGCCGCCGAGAAGAAGGCGCCGGCCAGGAAACCCGCTCCACGCTCACGGGCGCGGAAGAAGCCGGTGGACGACGAGGCCGCGGTCGCCGCGGTCGCGGCTGCCGCCGGGCTCCTGCACGGGGCCAAGCCCCGCCCGGACGGGCCGGACGATGGCGGCGGCAACGGCGCCGTCGATCTCACCGACGCGCCCGCCAAGGACGCCGGCGCCGCGTAGGCGCCGGTTGACCTGAAGCGCCGCCGCCCTGTCCAGGTGACGGCGGCGCCCCAGGAGTCGTTCCTGCGTTCCCTGCGCCTAGCTCTGAGGGGAGGCAGCCGGCCGAGCCGACAGACGCAAGGATGGCCGGCGGCCATCGGTCAGGCTGGTGCTCAGCCTGAAGTTCAGCTTGGGCCGCCCCGCGCGCCGCAGGCGCTGGCTGACCCGCACGCCCCCAGCGCGCAGGCGGACCCGCAGGACGGTCGCGGACTGACCCTTCGGGGCGGTCACGCGCAGGGTGCTGCCGGAGACGGTGATCGTCGCCTTGGCACCCTTCTTCAGCCCGGAGGCGCTGATGCGCGCGAGCTTCTTCACGGAGGCCGAGCGACCGAACGTCAGGCCCTTCGGGAGCGTCAGCGACGCGGTGGTCACGGCCGTGCGGCCGCCGACGACCCGGACGTCGAGCGCCGGCTTGCCCGAGCGCAGCGCGCCGAGTTTCACGGTCCCGCCCGGGGTGCAGTCCGGGAGGTCCGCCGAGATGCTGCGCGTGGACGTCGCTCCGGTGAAGGAGCTGAACTTCGCGTCGAACGGCAGCGTCGGCGTCGCGCACAGGTCACGCGAGGTCTGCAGCAGCCCGCGATCGCCGCCCGCGAGCGTCATGTCGAACTTCGTCAGCGGCGTGTCCGGGAGCCCGCTGACCGTGGTCACGAGGTGCTTGCCCTGCTGACTCACCTGGCCCGCGAGGCTGATGGACAGCGGCCCGTGGAGGTCGACGCGGAGCTCGGGCAGCGGCGCGCCGGGCACCATCACGAACGTGACGTTGCCGACGGCGGGCTCGTTCACCAGTGGTGATACGGCGATCGCGGAGCCGACGACTGACTCGGGCCTGCACGTCCCGGCCTTGTAGTCCGCCAGCGGGCACGACCGCTTGATCCGGGTCACGTCGATCGAGATGCCCTCGGGAAGCACGAGATCGAGCGACTTCGTGCCGCCGTTGCCCACGCCCGAGCCGACGGACGCCCGGAGCTCCGGGTGGCCGTCCTTGCTGATCGCAGCGCGGCCGCCGACGAGGGACGCCGCGAGCGTCGGCGCGTATGGCACGTTCTCGCAGCCCGTGGCCTGGTAGGGCGCGCTCACCTCGGCGGTCGTGCCCATGTCGGAGGTCAGCGTCCCGGTCGCCTGCATCGGCGCGCAGCTCGTCGCGTTCAGACCGAAGCCCTCCCGGTCGAGGGTGAGCGTCATCTGGCGCAGGTTCACGTCGACGCCGTAGACCCGCCGCGGGATGTCGCCGACGAGGATGTCGAGCCCGATGTCGGGCCGGACGACGATCCGCGCGAGCGCGACGAGGTTGCCGAAGTTCAGCGGCCCGAACTGCGCGGGCACGACGAGCCCCAGCCCCGCGAGGTCGCCCGGCGCCTGGGGCGCCGTCAGGAACACCTTGCCGTTGACCGGCGCGGGCCGCGGGCCGGGGCCGACCCGGGTGCCGACGATGCCGACGCGGCTTCCCTCACCGCACCCTCCCGCCTGCGCGACGTCCACCGGGCACTGGTCCGCGGCCGTGAGCCGGCCGGCGAACCCGGCCGGGAGCGAGAGCTTCGCCGACGCGAGGCGCGCGTTGGCGTCCGGGCGGATGATGTTCGCGGTGATGACGGTCGCGGCGCCCGCCTGCGTGTTCAGCAGCGATGTCGTCAGCTGCGGTTCGAACCGGGACGGATCGCCACAGGCCTGGTCGACCGTAATCTCGGCGGTCGGGGTCTTGGCCGGCCCACCGCTGTCGGGCACGACCGTCGCCGAGCCCGTGCGGGTCCCGCAGCTCCTCGGGGTCGCCGCCAGCGCGGTGTCGCCGCCGCGGAACGTCAGGTAGAACTCCGTGAACGGCACCGGCGGCAGGTTCCGCAGCTTGCCGGTGAGCTGACCCGTCTGGGGGTCGGGGACGATGTCGGCGGTCAGCTTCACGCGGGACGAGTCCGGGTCCTGGCCGGTCTCGGCGAAGATGAAGATCCGGATCGGCTCCACGCCCGGGCGCTGTGCTGCGACGTACACGATGCCGGTCAGCTGCTCGGCCAGCAGGGGTGAGCGGAAGCGCACCGTGCCGACCTGCGAGCCCTTCGGGCACGAGGGCCGGGTCGCCTCGCTGACGGCGAATTGCTCGTCGGTGCACGCGACGAAGTCCGGCTCAGAGCCCGAGCTCGCCGAGAGCTCGTAGCCCTGCGGGAGCAGGAGGTCGGCCGTCTTCACGCGGGCTGGCGCGAGTCCGTTCGAAGTCGACGCGGGGAACGTCATCCCCATCGTCAGCTCGCCGGGCGAGTCGGCCTTGCGCTCACCCTCCATCACGAACTGCGGCGTGAACTGGAGCTTGTCGCAGCCGGTCGGCTGGTAGGTCGAGCTCGCGCTGGCTCGGACGCCCTGGGCGCTGTCGACGATCACGCGCGACGTCGCGGGCTTCGAGCAGTCGGTCGGGTTGACGACGAACGGCTTGGCCATCGACGGGTGATCCGTGTTCGAGCCCCAGAGCTTGAGGTTGAAGCGGCGGATCTCGATCGGCAGCCCGATGAACGTCCGGGGCAGGCCGACGCTCACCGCGTCCAGGCCGCCGTCGCCGCGCAGGAGCACGACGGCCTCGACCTTCTGCACGGCCGCGAGGCCGGCGAGCTCGAGCTGGACGCCGAGCCGCGCGGCCTCCGTCGTGCGCGGCGTGAGATTGAAGATCTTCCCGGTGATGATGTTCTCAGGGAGGGTGAGGACGGCCTCGATCCGGCCGCTCGCCTCGCCGACCTGCGAGCTCGCTGGGCACCCGCTCGTCGACTGGAACCGCTGGGCGCTGCAGGTCGGGGTCGCGGTCGCGCCGCCGATCTGGCCTGGCGGCAGGGACATGCGCAGGTCGCGCACGTCGTCGCCTCCGCCGAAGCCGTCGCCGCCGCCGTTGAACGCCATGGCGACGCAGAAGTCCTTGTTCGCGCCCGCCTGCGACTCCGTCGCGGCCGAGGTCGTGGTCGAGCACGACGCGTTCGCGGCGATCGGTTTCGCCACGAACCCCGTGACGTCGACCTTCGCCTGTGCCGAGGTCGCCGAGACCCCTGCCGTCAACGCCAGGGCGCAGACCATCGTGACGGCGCTCCGCGCCATCGAGCCAACCCGTTCCATCTCTCCCCTTCCCCGCCCGCCCGAATTTGCGGACTACGGAATTGATAGCACAAGATGCGTGCCGCATAGTTCGGCGCGCATGGTCAGTGCCGCACGTCTAAGCTCTCGCGGCCGTGAGATCGCGTTCGTATGACCAGTACTGCGGCGCCGCACGCGCGCTGGATGTCGTCGGCGAGCGGTGGGCGCTCCTCGTCGTCCGCGACCTGATGCTCGGCCCCAAGCGGTATACGGACCTCCAGGCCGGGCTGAGCGGAATCGGGCCGAATGTCCTGAGCTCCCGCCTACGCGGGCTCCAGGACGCGGGGGTCGTCACGCGGCGCACCCTGCCGCCGCCGGGATCGACGACCGTCTACGAGCTGACGGAGCTCGGTGAGGAGCTGCGCCCGGTGGTCCGCGAGTTGGTCCGGTGGGGGCGCAACCTCCTCGGCGACCCGCCGCCAGGCGAGGAGATGCAGCTCAGCTGGCTCGTCGTCGCGCTCGAGGCGAGCTTCCGGCCCGAGCTGGCGCGGGGCCTGCACGAGAGCTACGAGTACCGCATCGACGGCGAGGTCTTCCACGTCGACGTCGACGACGGCGCGATCGCCGCGCGCGAGGGCGAGTCGGCGGATCCGACCTTCGTCGTGGTCAGCGACGTCGAGACGTTCCTCGCCGTTGCCTCCCAGCAGCTCACGCCCGAGCAGGCGGTCGAGCAGGGACGGATGACCCTTTCGGGTGACCTCGAGGCCGGGCAGCGATCCGTCGCGATCTTCGGGGTCCCGATCGGGGAGACGGACGAGTCGGGCGGCGGCCTGTTCGGCGCGGTCCGCGCGTCGTTCCGGCCGGCGTCGGACGCGGGCGCGAGCGGCCGGCTGCTGTTCCTCGTCGACGGGCGCCCGATTCACATCCTGCTCGCCGACGGGGACATCAAGGTGGGCGACGGGGCGATCGACGATCCCGACGTGACCATCACGTGCGACCTCGAGACGTTCATCGCGATGGGCGCGAACCGGATCGACCCGATCACAGCGCTCGCGGAGGGCCGCATCGCCGTCGAGGGTGATGCGCAGGTGGCGACGCTGCTCGCCGGCCTGCACGGCGGCGGGCTCAGCTGGTCGCCCTAGCCCCGAGGTGCACCTCGCCGGCATGGAGCGTCACGACGCTCCCGTCGCCGGTGCGCACGAGCAGCTCGCCGGCATCGTCGATGCCCTCGGCGACCCCCGTTCCGTCGGACCAGGTGATCTCGCGGCCGAGCAACGCATCCCGCGCACGCCAGGCGTCGAGCAGGTCGGGCACAGGCGCGGTGAGCCAGCGCTGCATCGCGGACAGGATCTGCTGCAGCAGCGGCTCGACGTCCGCAGGCGTCCGGCCGAGCGTCGTCGCGGTCGCGTGCAGCTCGGGCGGGAGGTCCTCGACCCGCACGGCGACGTTGACGCCCGCGCCGAGCACCGCCCAGCCCTCGGCCGGGCGGCCCTCCGCGAGGATCCCGCAGACCTTGCGCCCGTCGAGGTGCAGGTCATTCGGCCACTTGATCTTGATCTCGGGCCCGATGGCCTCCGCGATGGCGACGGCGCCCACGAGCGGCAGCAGCCGCGGCGGGTCGCGGACGACGACCGTCATCAGCAGGGCGTGCCCGGACGGCGCGCTCCACGTGCGGCCCTGACGCCCGCGTCCCGCGGTCTGGTGCGACGCGGTGACGACGGTGCCGGTCGGTGTCCCGGCGGAGGCGAGCTGGCGTGCGCGGTCGTTCGTCGAGGTCGTCTCGCGCAGGTGCAGCCGCGGGGTGCCGAAAGGGGCCATCACGCGGGTGCGATCCGGATCTCGTCGTCGAGCTCGATGTCGAGCAGCTCGCGCGCGCTGTCGCGGTTGACGGCGAGCGCGAGCGTCCGGTACGCGTCCTCGTAGACCAGGAGATGGCCGGGCGGGACGTCGGCGAACGTCAGCGCGTAGACCGCCGGGTGGCCGTTGACCGTGACGGGGCGGCCGATCTTCAGCCCGTGCTGGGTCAGCCACTCGTGGCCGATCTCCAGTGTGACGTTGCCGTAGCGGTCGAAGCCCAGCGCGTGGGCGACCAGGGCGTCCTCCTCCCGGCGCGGTTCGGGCAGCGCGAGGCCGACCAGCGTGTCGACCTCCAGCCAGGAGCCCGCGTCGCCGAGCGGCTCACCGGAGGCGAGCGCCGCGGCGACGGGCGCGAAGACGTCGCGGCCGTGGAACGTCGCGGAGACCGGTTCGAGCCGATGCCGGGAGCGGCCGATGTCGACCGCCTCGGTCGCGCCGCCGAACGCTTCGGCGGCGCGGGAGAGCAGCCCGTTGTCGGGCCCCACGAGGATCCGGCTCTCGTCCGCGCAGCGCACCGCCACGGCGCGTCGCTCACCGCCGACGCCCGGGTCGACGACCGCCAGATGGATGCCCGGAGGCGCGAACGGCAGCGCGCGCCGCAGGGTCAGCGCGCCGGTGCGCACGTCGTGCCGCGCGATCCCGTGCGTGAGGTCGATGACCTGCGCACCGGGCGCGTGCCGCGCGATGACCGCGTGGCAGACCCCGACGAAGTCGTCGTCGGTCCCGTAGTCGGAGAGGAACGTGATGGGGCGCACCGCGAGACAGTCTCGCGGGTGCGTCAGACCTTCGGCTTTGCTCCGCCGGTGCTGCGCTTCGCGGCGCAGGTGCGGTATTTGCGCGTGCCGGTCACGATCTGGCCGTCGGCCAGGGTGATCCGGATGCCGACGGCGAACCGTCCCTTGGGCAGCCCGCGCAGGTCGATCGGCGCGGTGACGCGCTTGCCGACGCGGGTCGCGACGGTCGTGCCGCGGAGCTTCACGGTCGCCCGGACGATCTTGCCGCCCTTCGGGGAGCGCAGCCGGATGCGGAACTTCCGCCGGCTGACGCACTCCTTCGTCGAGGGCAGGCTCGCCATGCTCGTGAGCGTGGGCTTCTTGGCGACCGGCTTCGGCGCGACGGGAATCGACGCGGGCGCTTGCGGCGCCGAAACCATCGGCGCGGGCGTCGCGGCGGGCTGGCTCAGAGGCTTGTCGTCGTCGGTGATCGTGCCGGTCGCGGCGATCGGGTCACCGGCGAAGTCGGGAACCGCGCCGACGC
>JAEMSV010000202.1 GCA_016462625.1 Solirubrobacteraceae bacterium
CACGAGCACCACGAGGAGCACCCCGACGAGCGGTGGCTCCTGACGTACGCCGACATGATCACGCTGCTCTTCGCGCTGTTCATCGTCCTGTACGCGATGGGCGACGTCGATCCGGGCAAGTCCGAGCCGCTCGCCCGCTCGATGAAGCAGGCGCTCAACGGCAAGATCGTCGCCGGCGGCTCTTCGATCGCCCAGACCGGTGGTCAGGTCGACACCAGCAAGCTGCAGCAGGCCCCGCCCGCTCCGTCCCTTCAGGACACGCTGCAGCCGCAGCAGTCCGCGTCCGCCAAGGACGTCAAGAAGGAGGAGGGCGACCTCCAGGCGCTCAAGCAGCGCATCGATTCCTCAGCGGCGCACGACGGGCTCTCCAAGAAGATCGAGACGAAGGTCTCACGCGACGGTCTGGTGGTCCGCCTGATGACCGACGATTTCCTCTTCGATTCCGGCAGCGCGGATCTCAAGGCGGGGGCCGACGGGATCATGCATCGGATCGCGGATCTCCTGCGCCTCGACGGCACGCACGCGGTGCGCGTCTCCGGGCACACCGACTCGATCCCGATCAGCGGGAAGTACCCGACGAATTGGGAGCTCTCGACGGCGCGCGCCTCTGCGGTCGTCCGAGCGCTCGCGCGCCACAAGGTCGCGCCGGCCCGGATGGAAGCGGTCGGGAAGGCGTATCTCGCGCCGGTGGCCTCCAACAACTCCGACCGCGGCCGATCAAAGAACCGACGGGTCGAGATCCTCATCCCCCGACAGAAGCTCGCCGTTCCGACCTCCGGCACCTAATCCATGGACAAGAAGAAGCTCATCATCATTGTCGTCGTCGCCGTCGTGGCCGCCCTCGCGGGCTACAAGATGGTGCTGGCCAAGCCCAAGGACGTGCCCGAGCCCAAGGTGGCCGGCGAGGTCTACGTGCTCCCCAAGGAGTTCCTCGTCAATCTGTCCGATGGGCGCTTCGCGCGCCTGAACGTCGCGCTGGAGCTCGACCACGGCTACTCGTCCGCAGTTGCCGTCGAGGAGGCCGCCAAGGCCCACGGTGGTGGCGGTCACGGGGCCGTGAAGGCGCCCGAGGGCTTCGGCATCCTTCCCCAGGAAGCCGTCCTGCGGGACATCATCACCGACGAACTGACGGACGCGACGGCGAAGCAGATCCAGCGCCGGGAGTCCCGCGAGAAGCTCAAGAAGGCGATCGCGAAGAAGGTCAACAAGAGCACGGATGTGAAGGTCCACCACGTCCTGTTCACCGACGTCGCCGTCCAGTAGGAGCCTGCGCAATGTCTGAGATCACCGCCCTCGAGCCCGCTCACGTCACCGCGCCGCCGCTCGACTCGGGCGACGGTCTGCGTCGCCTCGCGCAGGTGCGCGTGGAGCTGTCGGTCGAGATCGGCCGCACCCGGATGTCCCTGGGCGAGGCGCTCGCGCTCGGCCCCGGCTCCGTCATCGCCTTGGACCGCATGGCCGACCAGCCCGTCGACCTCCTGGTCAACGGCAAGCTCGTGGCCCGCGGTGAGGTCGTCGTGATCGACGCCGAGTACGGCCTGCGGGTCACTGAGGTCGTCGGCGCCGAGCCGCAGCCCGTGACGGTCGAGAACGCCGGTGGTATCGCACCGGCCCCCGGCGCGGAGTTCGAGGCCGGCGCCCCCGAGGCCCCGCCTGCGATCGATCCGGTGGCCGAGGCCATCGCCGCCGCGCCCGCTGCGGAAGCCGGCGGGATCGATCAGGCTGCGATCGACGCCGCCATCGCCGCCGCGCAGGCTGAAGCCGCCGGCAACGCCGACGCGGCGTAGCCCCGCTTAGTGGTGGGCGTGGGCGAGGGCATGGCCCTTGCCCCGTGCGATGAGCCAGCGGTTGACCGGGACGGCGACGGCGCCTGCGATGAGCAGCGCGACCGCGAGCGCCGCCCAGAAGAGCGGGTCGGTCAAGCCCGCTTCCATGGCGCCGGGGACGGCGAGCATGAACGCGTTGTCGACGAGCTCCATCGTCGCGATGCTGACGGTGTCTGACGCGAGCGCGATCGGCACGACCGCCGAGAGCGCCATGCCTGCGCGCAGGAGCGGCAGGCTCGTGAGCAGGTAGCCGAAGAAGAATGCGAGCACGACCGCGAGGGCGATCGTGCCCCAGTCGGAGAAGCCCAGCGCGGTCCCGATGACCATCCCGAGGATCTCGCCGATGGCGCAGCCGGTGAGGCAGTGGACGGTGGCGTCGAAGGCGAGGCGGTTGAGGCTGGTCTGGGCGTGGTCCATACGCTGACTATACCCCCTAGGGGTACTAAGACGCGTTGGGTGTCCGATCGACGTGGCTATAGCGACGTCGATCGGACACCGAATGGGGGGCGAGGCTTGCGCCGCGCGCTCCTAGACGTGGCATGGACTTCGATGCGTTGCGCAAGAAGCAGCACGGAAACTTCTCGGTGTGGCAGTTGCGGCGCGCGGGATGGAGCCAGGCGAAGGCCCGGCATGCCGTCAAGGGGCTGCGTGCGCAGCACCACGGCGTCTACGTCACCGGCGACGCGCCGCTCACCGACTGGCAGCGCGCCTGGGCCGCTGTGCTCACCGAGCCCGGACGCGCCTGAGTCACACCAGTCTCGCGCGGCTCGCGGGCTTCGACGATTGGAATGTCGCCGGCGAGACGGTGACGCGCGCGGGTTACGGAGGTCCACTGCTGCTCCCGGGCGACCTGACGGTGTACCGCTCCCGCCATCTGCCGCCGGGGGTGATCCGGGAGTTCGACGGGCTTCCGTGCCTGAGTCCGGCGCGCACGATCCTTGACCTGATCCCCGCGCGCAGCGACCGCAACGCACGGCGGCTGGTGCGCAACGCGCTGCGGGTCAAGGCGCTCACCGGGCGCGACCTGCACGTCGCGATCGCGCTGCACGCACGCCGGCCCGGGATCGTGCGCTTCCGGCAGTACGCGCGCGACTACGCGCACCTGCCGATCGACCGCACCAAGAGCGACGCCGAAGCGCTGGGGCTCGCGATCCTCGACGGCGCGGGCATCCCGATCCCGCTCGTGAACGTGAAGATCCACGGCGAGGAGGCCGACTACGTCTGGCCTGCAGCGCGCTGGATCATCGAGCTCGACGGCGGGCAGTGGCACCACCCGATCGACGACGCGATCAAGCAGGCTGTCTGGGAACGCGCGGGCTGGACGGTCAAACGCCTCCCGACCGACGCCGTCTTCAACGCGCCACACCGCCTGCTCGTCGTCGCGCCCCCGTTGAGTGTCCGATCGACGCGGCCATAGCGACGTCGATCGGACACTCAACGTTCGTGGGGGACGGCCGATCGTCTGGTAGGTGACGTCGATCGATCCCGTCGCGCTGGGGCGCATCATCGACCTGCAGAGCGCGCTCGCAGCTATTGCCCCGGCTTCCGCCGATGGTGCCGGCGACAGCGCCGCGTCGAGTCCCGGTCGCGCGCTGTTCGAGCAGGTGCTCCGCGACGCCGTGGACGGGAAGTCGACGCCGACCGCCACCGCTGCGCCCGCGCTTCCCGCCGTCACCCAGCTTCCCGCGCAGACGATGCCCGTCGCGCCCGCTCCCGCCGTGCCCGTCGCCGCCACCCCCGCTTCGTACCCCCATCTCTCCGGCGACCTCGATGCGCACCCCGAGCTGCTCGGCCGCCTGGAGCAGCTCGCCGCATCGCGCGGCGAGCAGTGGAAGGTCACCAGCGGCCTGCGCAGCGACGCCGAGCAGCAGCGCCTCTGGGACAACCGCGCCTCCAACCCGTTCCCCGTCGCCCGCCCGGGGACGTCGCTGCACCGCGACGGCCACGCCGCCGACGTGACGATCGGCGACCGGCCGATCCAGGACGTCATCCCCGCCGACCAGCTCCGCACCGCGGGGCTCAACCCGCTCGCGGGGGATGCCGTCCACGTGGAGCTGCCCGCGGGCGGCACCCCGACGTAGCGTCTATACCGATCGGTACGTTCTGGCGCGTGGACGGTATCGCGACCATCGAGCTGACCGCGCACCGGCGCGGCGCGGGCCGCGTGGCCTTCACCGGGACCGCAGACTTCGGTCGCGGCACCACCACGCTCGAGCGCACCGCGCCGGACAGCCGCCTGTGGATCGAGCTGGCGGGCGACGAGATCACGACGATCCTCGCCGGTGAGCCCGAGCGCCGGTTGATCGACCCGCACTGGGCCGGACGGGACGTGGGTCGCTCCGGCGCAGGCGTCCTCGCGTTCTCCGACGGACGGCCGGACTGGGCGCGTGCGGTGATCCTGCACGTCACCGGGATCGCCCCGGGCTGGGCCGGAACCGACGTCCAGGTCGACGATGTCGGGCGTCCCGTGCTGGTGGAGATCGCCGCCCGCGGGCTCCTCGGGCGGCCGCGCGTGACGCACGCACTGCGCCTTTCCGCCTGGCGCTAAACGCGCATCGGCCAAACGTCCAGGGCGCGACTCAAGCGCATCTCATACCTGCCGACGATTGGAAGGACACCGGTTCCCTCCCCGGCGTCACTCCCTCCAAAGATGATTCGCCTCCGCTCCTCGGTCGCCGCCGCGGCCGTTCTCACCTGCCTGCTCTTCCCCGCCCTCTCCTGGGCCGCGGATCCGAGCAAGACGAAGACCACGCCCGCCACGGGCGAGGACACGCCGGTGAACCTGCCGACGGACGACGGCGGTGCCGCGACGACGCAGGGCGCGACGAGCAGCGGAAGCCTCGTCCGCACGATCGTCGGCCTGGCGATCGTCCTGCTCGTCAT
>JAEMSV010000074.1 GCA_016462625.1 Solirubrobacteraceae bacterium
CCCCAGGACCGAAGGGTGACCCGGCTGGGCTGGAGCGGGTCCCGGTGCTCCGCGCGGAGGGGATCGCCGCCGACTGCGAGGGCGACGAGTCCATCCCCAACACGCGCACGGGGGTGACCTTCTTCTGGACCCGCAAGACGATCGACAGCGCCGACATCCTCTCGTCGACGTGCGAGGAGAAGGACCGGCTGGTCGCACCGCGGGCCGGGGTCTACCTGATCACGGCGTCGATCGAGTGGCCCGCCGCCGCCGACACGGGTGGGCGGACATTGGCGATCAAGAGGGCCGGCCGCGAGTTCCTCGCCTCCGACAGCCGGGCGAACCCCGCCAACGGCAACACCCAGCAGTCGATCAGCACGGTCACCTACCTCCAGCAAGGGGGCGCCATCGAGATCTGGGGCTTCCAGTCGGCGCCGTCGGCTCTGCTGGTCGACTCCGCCCAGTCGACCAGCAACGTGACCATGACCTGGATGTCACCGTGAGCGCTCCCGGCGTCAACCCTCCCGGAGCAGCGCCCGCTGGGCGTCGTTGAGGGGCAGCGCGGCCGCCCGGCGGTCCGCGGCCTCGGCCTCCGCGGTCCGGCCCAGCCGGCGCAGCAGCACGCCGCGGGTCGCGTGCCACAGCGGGTAGTCCTCGAGCCCGGGGACCGCGTCGACCTCGGCCAGACCGGCCGCCGGCCCGTCCCGCCCGGCCACGGCCGCGGCCCGGTTGAGCCGCACGACCGGGCCGGCATCGAGGGTCAGCAGCACGTCGTACCACGACACGACCGCTCCCCAGTCGGTCTCGTCGTACGCCGGGGCGAGGGCGTGGCACGCGGCGATCGCCGCCTGCACGACGAACCGGTCCGGCCGGTCCGGGCTGCGGCGCAGTCCCTCGCCGACGAGCCGGACGCCCTCCTCGACCTTGGCGGCGTCCCACAGGTCCCGGTCCTGGTCGCCGAGCAGCACCGCCGCTCCGGCGGCGTCGACGCGGGCGGCGCGGCGTGAGTCCTGCAGCAGCATGAGCGCCAGCAGGCCGACCGCGCCGGCGTCGTCGGGCTGCAGCCGCACCAGCAGGCGGGCCAGCCGGATCGCCTCGTCGAGCAGCTCGTCGCGGACCAGGTCGGGTCCTCCGGAGGCGGCGTACCCCTCGTTGAAGAGCAGGTACGTCGTCGTGAGCACCGCCGCCCAGCGGTCGGGGAGCTCGTGGTCGGGCGGCACCCGGTAGGGGATCCGGGCCTGCTTGATCTTCTGCCTGGCCCGGGTGAGGCGCTTGGCCATCGACGCCTCGGACACCAGCATCGCCCGGGCGACCTCGGCGGTCGTGAGCCCGCACAGCGTGCGCAGGGCGAGCGCGACCTGGGTCGCCGGCGCGAGGCTCGGGTGGCAGCAGGTGAACACCAGGCGGAGCAGGTCGTCCTCGACCATGGAGTCCGAGGGCTCCTCGGGGTCGGTGACGGTGAGGTCCATCGCGGCCTCCTCCTTGGGGCGCCGGCTCGCCTCCCGCCGGACCAGGTCCACCGCCCTGCGGCGCGCCGTCAGGCGCAGCCACGCGACGGGGTTGTCGGGAACCCCGTCGCGCGGCCAGCGCTCCAGCGCGGTGAGCGTGGCGTCCTGGACGGCGTCCTCGGCGAGGGCCAGGTCGCCCGTCCAGCGCGCCAGCGTGGCCAGGACGTCCCGGCCGGAGGTGCGGACCAGGGCGACGAGCGCCTCGCCCGGGTCTGGCGAGGTCACATCCCGAAGTCGATGACCGGACGGACCTCGACCGCACCGTCCCAGGCGCCGGGGATCGTGGCCGCCCGGGCGATGGCCTCGTCGAGGTCGGCGCACTCGAGCAGGTAGAAGCCGGTGAGGGCCTCCTTGGTCTCGGCGTAGGGACCGTCCGTCGTGGTCACGTCGCCGCCCTTCTCGGTGACCCGGACCGTGGTGGCCGTCGACGTCGGGTAGAGCGCGGCGCCTCCGCGGATGACGGCGGCCGCGGCCTGGCCGAACTCGTTGTAGTCGGCCATGTCGGCGGCGTACTCGGGCTGGGTCCAGTCGACGTCGCGGCTGTAGATGATGGCGGCGTACTGCGGCATGGCGATCTCCTCGGGTGTGGCCGGCCCGGTGCCGGCTCTCACCCTAGAGACGAACGGGGTCCGGGCAGAAGGACATCCGGGAGCCTGGCGATTGACAACTAGAACACGTTCTACAAAACTGACGCGCGTCAACTAGAGACCCACGTCACACAGGAGTGCCCGGGTGACCATCGGCCCCACGTCAGACCTCAAGCTCCAACGCACCGCACGCGACCCGGCGACCGTCCCGCCGCTGCTGGAGGACTGGCTGACGGGGGCCTTGCCGGCCGGGGCGGAGCCCGAGGTCACCATCCTCAGCGGCATCGACTCCAACGGGATGAGCTCCGAGACGCTCGTCTTCGACGCCACCTGGACCGAGGACGGCGAGCGGTCCACCCGCGAGTTCGTCGCCCGGGTAGCGCCCAGCCCGGACGAGTACCCGGTCTTCATGGACTACGCGCTGCAGGACCAGTACGACGCCATGCGGATCGTCGGCGAGCGCACCGGCGTGCCGGTGCCGGAGGTCGGGCTGTTCGAGCCGACCGGCGAGGTCCTCGGCACGCCGTTCTTCCTGATGAAGCGGATCGACGGCGTCGTGCCGCCCGACGTGCCGCCGTACAACTGGGGGACCGCCCCGGACATCGACGGCAACTGGCTGTCCGACGCGTCCCCCGAGGACCAGCGCCGGCTCCAGGACAACACCATCCGGGCGATCGCCGAGCTGCACTCGATCCCCGAGGCGGCCGAGCGGTTCGCGTTCCTGGACCGGTCGTCCTACCCGGGGGAGACCCCGCTGCGGCGCAACCTGGCCTGGGTGCGGGCGTGGTACGAGTGGTCGATCCCCGACCTCGGCCCGTCGCCCACCGCCGAGCGGGCGCTGGCCTGGCTCGAGGCCAACGAGCCGGAGACCGAGACCGACACCGTGCTCTGCTGGGGCGACTCCCGGGTCGGCAACGTGATGTTCAAGGACTTCGCCCCCGTCGGCGTGCTCGACTGGGAGATGGCCGCGATCGGCCCGCGCGAGATGGACCTGTCGTGGATCTGCTTCGCCCACATGGTCTTCGAGTCGATCACCGAGGTCTTCGGCTTCCCGGGCATGCCGGACTTCCTGCGCGAGGAGGACGTCAAGGCGACCTACACCGAGGCGACCGGCAAGGAGATCGGCGACCTCACCTGGTACCACCTCTACAACGCCGTCCAGTGGTGCGTGGTCTTCATGCGCACCGGCGCCCGGTCGATCCACTTCGGTGAGGTCGAGCGTCCCGACGACGTCGAGTCCCTGTTCCACCACAAGCCGCTCATGGAGCGGCTCCTCGAGAAGGCAGGCGCCTGACCACATGATCACCGGGCTGGACGAGTTCCCGATCCACCAGCTGCCGCAGCCGATGGCCGACGTCGGCAGCAGCGACCGCAACTTCTACGACCGGTGGTACTTCAACGCCCACGACCGGACCGGTGACATCTTCGCCATCTTCGGCGCCGGCTACTACCCCAACCTGGGCACCAAGGACGCGTTCGTGATCGTCCGCCGCGGCGACGAGCAGACCGCGGTGCACCTCAGCGACGCGATGGACCACGACCGGCTGAACCCGCACATCGGGAACTTCCGGATCGAGGTGCCCAAGCCGCTCGAGGAGGTCCGGGTCGTCCTCGAGGAGACCGAGGGCATCGCCATGGACATCCACTGGCGTGGCCTCTTCCCGGCCATCCAGGAGGCGCCGCACGTGATGCGCACCGGCACGCTGCGGAAGGTGCTCGACGCGCAGCGGTTCGCCCAGTGCGGCTCGTGGGAGGGCACGATCTCCATCGACGGGACCGACATCGCGGTCACGCCGGACCGCTGGATCGGGTCCCGCGACCGCTCGTGGGGCATCCGCCCCTCCGGCGAGGCGGAGCCGCCCGGACGTCCGGCCGAGCCGGCCTGGAACGGCATGTGGTGGCTCTACGTCCCGGTCGCGTTCGACGACTTCGGGATCTGCCTGATCATCCAAGAGGAGTCCGACGGCTACCGGCTCCTCAACGACTGCACGCGGATCTTCAAGGACGGCCGGATCGAGCAGCTCGGCTGGCCGCGGATCGAGACGACGTACGTCTCCGGCACGCGGACGCCCAAGAGCGGCCGGGTCTCGTGCACCTTGCCCGACGGCACCCCGGTCACGATCGACCTCGAGGGCCTGTTGCCGGTGCCGATCCACATCGGAGGCGGCTACGGCGGCGACCCCGACTGGGGCCACGGCCGCTGGAACGGCCCAGGCTTCACCGAGCGCCGCACCTACGACATGACCGACCCGGCCGTCGTCGGCCTGGTTCCCTTCGGCCTCACCGACAACGTCGGCCGGGCGGTCTGGAACGAGGAGGGCAAGGAGCCGCAGGAGGGCTGGGGCCTCTACGAGCACGGCGTCCTCGGCCTGCACGAGCCCACCGGCTTCACCGACTGGTTCATCCACGCCCCGTGACCGAGCGCCGCCCGCCCGTCAGCCGCACCACCACCAGGAGCACCCCATGACCCACGACCGCGACGCCTTCTTCATCGACGGCGGCTGGGCCGCCCCGGCCACGTCGGACACGCTGGAGGTGATCAGCCCCCACTCCGAGCAGGTCGTGGCGACCGTGCCCGAGGGCAGCCCGGCCGACATCGACGCCGCGGTGGCGGCCGCCCGCGCGGCGTTCGACGCCGGCCCCTGGCCGCGGATGTCGCCGCAGGAGCGGATCGACGTCGTCCAGGCGTTCTCCGGTCTGTACGCCGGGAAGATGGGCGAGATGGCCGAGCTGATCACCATCGAGATGGGCTCGCCCACCTCGTTCAGCAACCTGGCCCAGTCGCCCGCGCCGTGGATGCAGATCGAGGCGTTCCTGGCGATCGCCCGGGACTACCCGTGGGAGGAGACCCGGGCCGGTGCGCTCGGCTCGCCCGTCGTCGTACGCCGGGAGCCGGTCGGCGTGGTCGCGGCCATCCCGCCGTGGAACGTCCCGCAGTTCACGATCATGTCCAAGGTCATCCCCGCGCTGCTCGCGGGCTGCACGGTGGTCGTGAAGCCCGCGCCGGAGACGCCGCTCGACACCTACCTGATGGCCGAGCTCTTCCAGGAGGCCGGCGTCCCCAACGGCGTCGTCAACTTCGTGGCCGGCGGCCGCGAGGTCGGCGAGCACCTGGTGGCGCACCCGGGCGTCGACAAGGTCGCGTTCACCGGCTCGACCGCGGCCGGTCGCAAGATCGCCGCGGTGTGCGGCGAGCAGCTCAAGCGGGTCTCGCTCGAGCTCGGCGGCAAGTCCGCCGCGATCGTCCTCGACGACGCCGACCTGGCCGCGACGATGGAGGGCCTGAAGTTCACCGCGCTGATGAACTCCGGCCAGGCCTGCGTCGCGCAGACCCGGATCCTCGCGTCGCGGGCGAAGTACGACGAGGTGCTCGACGCCCTCGTGCAGACGGTGTCCGCGATGCAGGTCGGCGACCCGATGGACCCGGCCACCGAGATCGGGCCGATGGTCGCGCAGCGCCAGCAGGAGCGGGTCGAGAAGTACATCGCCCTCGGCCAGGAGGAGGGCGCCCGGGTCGCGCTCGGCGGCAACGGCATGCCCGACGGCCTCTCGTCCGGGTGGTACGTGCGGCCGACGATCTTCGCCGACGTCGACAACCGGATGCGGATCGCCCAGGAGGAGATCTTCGGGCCGGTGCTGTCGGTGATCCCCTACGACGACGTCGACGACGCCGTCCGGATCGCCAACGACTCCGACTACGGACTGGCCGGCACGGTGTGGACCGGTGACCCGGAGGCCGGGCTCGACGTCGCCCGCCAGGTGCGCGCCGGGACCTACGGCGTCAACACCTACACGATGGACTTCGCGGCGCCGTTCGGCGGCTTCAAGGCCTCCGGCGTCGGCCGCGAGTTCGGTCCCGAGGGCCTCGGGCAGTACACCGAGCTCAAGTCGATCTACACCTCGCTGCCGGCCGCCGAGTGACCGAGCAGCTCAACGAGCTCGCCTACTACGCCGTCACCCACCACCCGGCGGACGCCCGCAAGGTCTTCACCGAGGCGACCGACGCGGAGGCGCTGGGGCTCGGCACGTGCATGATCAGCGAGCGGTTCACGGTCAAGGAGGCGGGCGTGCTGGCCGGCGCCGTCGCCGGGCGGGCGCCGTCCCTGGGCATCGCCAGCGCGGCGATCAACCACCACACCCGGCACCCGGTCATCACGGCCGCCATGGGCTCGACCCTCAAGGCGATCACCGAGGACAAGTACGCGATGTCCTTCGGCCGCGGCTCGTCGGAGCACTGGAGGACCCTCGGGCTGCCCGTCGTCACCGAGGCGATCCTCCGCGACTACCTGACCATGCTGCGGCAGCTGTGGACCGACGGGTTCGTGCTCGACCACGACGGCCCGGCCGGGAAGTTCCCGGTGCTGCACAACCTGCACGGCCTCGACGGCGGTGGCCCGCCGCTCGGCCTGGTCGCGGTCGGCCCGCGCACCATGGAGCTCGCCGGTGAGCTGTGCGACTTCGTGGTCATGCACACCTTCTTCAGCGAGCAGGCCACGACCTCGTCGATCGAGGCGGTACGCCGGGGCGCCGAGCGGGCCGGCCGCGACCCGGACGCCGTCCGCATCTGGTCGTGCCTGGCCGCCGTACCCGACGACCTGTCCGACGACGACCGGGTGCGCCGCGGCGTCGGCCGGCTGGTCACCTACTTCCAGGCGTACGGCGACACGCTGGTCTCCGTCAACGGCTGGGACCCCGGCGCGTGGCAGAAGCTGAAGACGTCCGACCTCTTCATCGAGGCCTCCTCGGCCGGCGGCGCGATCGACGCGACGGCGTCGACCGAGACGCTGCTGCGCCTGGGGGAGATGGTCTCGGACGAGTGGCTGGACGCCTCCGCGCACGGCCAGCCGGCCGACGCGGCGCGCACGATCGTGCGTGAGCTGGAGCTCGGCTGCCACTCGGTGATCCTCCACGGTGCGGAGCCCAGCGAGATCGCGCCTATGGTGGAGGCGTACCGCGCGGTCCGACCCGCGCTCGCCCGTCCGGTCGCCACCAACCCGGGCCGGTTCGCGTAGCCGCCAGGCAGGCACGCCCACGAACTCCTCTGGCCCCCGGTGTCCCGAGCACCGGGGGTCAGAGGACTCACAGGTAGGCCCCGGTCGTCAGCTCCTCGGAGAACCGGCCCGCGGCGACCGCCCGCAGGACCGCCTCGGTCGTCACCTGCCCCTGGCTGGCCAGGTAGGCTCGCCGGGCCAGGTCGCGCAGGTCGGCACCCGTCGCGCCGTCGGTCGCCCGGACCACGCGGCCCAGGTCGAGGTCGGGGAACGCCGCCAGGTAGCGCTCGAGGATCCGGTAGCGGCCCTGCGGGCCGGGCGCCTTCATCTCGATCACCGCGTCGAACCGCGACGCCCGGATCGCCGCGGGGTCGATGCTGCCCGGCGCGTTGGTCGACGCCAGCACGACCACCCCCTCGCGGGACGCCATCACCTCGTCCATCGAGCCGAGGAAGCCGTGCAGCTGCTCGGCGCCCGCGCCGCGCGACCCGACCACCAGGTCGAGGTCGTCGATGACCACCACGGACGGCGCCAGCTGACCCGCCAGCCGGAACAGCGGCGTCAGGAACCGCTGCACCGCCCACGAGGTCGCCATCAGCACGGTCGCGCGCCCCTGGACCTCGGTCGCGATGATCCGGGCGAGCTGGCTCTTGCCGGTGCCCGGCGGCCCGACGCACAGCACACCCGCGGACGACGCCAGCCCGGCCGCCGCCAGCGTCTCGCTCATCGCCAGCGAGCCGTGCACGTGCCGGTCGACGGTCTCCCACACGTGGTCCGGCAGCAGCAGGTCGTCGCGGGTCACCTCGCCGGCGTCCCAGCGGGTCAGGTTGATCCCCTTGTTGTCGGCCTCGACGGTGAACTGGCCGAACCGGAACGGCGACGCGCTGGTCGTCGTCTCCACGACCCACGCCCGGAACGCCGAGCGCAGCCCGATCAGCTGCTCGACGGTCGTGAACACCTCGAGCTCGGCCTCCCACTCGGCCTGGTGGATCCGCGCCACGACCGCGTGGTCGCAGATGACCCCGGCCGGCACGGCGACCATCGCCGAAATGGGGACGGCGCGGTCACTGACGGTCGTCTCGGCGATGCCCCACGTCGGCGCGCCCTTCGCCGTACCGCTCGCCAGCAGCCGCTCGCCGTCCTCGGCGAGCACCGTCGCGAGCGTCGCGCCCACGGCCGCGACACCCGGCCGGTTGAGCCGCGTGGACACCGCGGCAAGGCGCGCCGGGGAGACCCCGAGGGTGCGTGCCGCCACGCTCGTCGGAGTCTGCTTGGTGTCTCCGACGGTGCGGGGCGGGGCATTCATCCTGCAACCAGGGTGACAGCGACCACCGACGGAATGCCACGCAGTTTCCACACCGCAGCGACACGTCGTGAGCGGCGCTCGCCGGCGGACCTCACCTACCCTGGCGTCATGGCGGGGTCCCAGAGGGTGCGCAACGAGATCGCGCTTCGGTCGGTCGCCGCTGTCAGCGTCCTCCTCGTCCTGGTCGCCGGGATCTTCACCGGCAGCCGGACCGAGGAGTTCTGGGTCGTCTCGGCGGCCATCATCGGGGCCGCCATCGCCGGTGCGATCGCGATGCACGTCGCGAACGTGCGGTGGAACCCCCAGTACCAGCACTCCGCGGGTCGCCGGCGTCCGGTCGCGCAGGAGGACCGACAGGCGCCTTGACACGTCCGGGAGGTTGGTTGACACCCTGGCGCCACCGGCGAGAATCAGGACCGACTCCGAACTCCCGGGTCCGCACCTGGAATGGCCTGACCGTGGCGAAGACTCCAGACTTCACCTCCTTCGTGGCGCTGCTCGCGGGCGCCGAGGCGAAGCTCGTCGCAGGCGGTCAGGGAGCGCCGCTCGAGCGATCCAGGACGCTGCGAGGCCTCTACTACGGGACTACGTGGTCATTGGACTACGAGGTGGAGAGCAAGCGCTCCGTCACCGGCGCCAGGATCCGCAACGCCGGCTTCATCACCTACACCGGTGGAGGCGTTCCGGCCGACCCTCGGCCCCTGTTCGCCCGGACGAACACGGTGCAGGACTTGAAGGACTCACAGAGTCTCAAGGAGCCTGGGCGGTCGGTCGACGTCGGGCACGTCCTCATCGGACTGGAGACTCGGGGCACGTTCGCGCGCACCCATGTCTTTCCGGAGGGAGGCACCGGTCTGGAGGTCGTCACCTGGTTGGGGGACCTGGGTGGTGGTACGGCGAACCTCGCTCGGCGCCGGGCCAAGGCCCCGTCGACCTCTGTCGAGTACGTCTTCCACAATGCGACGTCCGACTACGGGGTGAGTGACAACCTGGAGGGCGACATCGCGGCGTACGTCGTGGCGGCGGGCGCTACCCCGGGAGGACCTCCGGTGTACGGAAACGGAGGGGTGGCGGACGCCTTCAAGGCATACCTCCTGCCCGCAACGTCCAAGCCGTGGCGCGATCGCTCCGCCAGTTTTGCCGGGGCGATAGGCGCGACAGTAGGGACGGCTGGCATCACCAACAAGCCGGCGCTCGTGTCGACGCTGGCGAAGAAGCTGTCGGACTTCGGCTACTGGTACGCCGCGACGCGATGGGTGCCCACTGGGGAGCTCACCGGAGACTTGGCGCTGAAGACATGCCAGCACATGGATGGCGCTGCCCGGGAGGTCGCAACGGTGTTCGTCGACACCCTGCAGACCGCGATCGTCAACGCCCCTGCCGCGGTCGAGGCTCGCGGTCCGTATCCGAAGCCCTCCGGCCTCGGGTCCTGCGGGAGCACGCTGCTCATGGCGGCGGCTGCGGCTGGTGGGACCAGTCCGTTCGGCCTGCCAGAGATTCCACACTTGTGGTGACCTGGCTACGGGACCGAGCCACGTGTCACTGACCCGAAGAGGCTATAGACACCCCAGTAGGGCGGTGATGTCGTGAATCACGGACGTTGGTCGGTGGGGGTGTCACATGGGAACTGGGCGGCTCGACAGTGGGCGCTTCGACCTGCTCGTGTCCTTTCGGCACAGCGCCGACACTGACCGCGTCAACGAGTGGCGGGCGTCCTTCGAGCAGGCGTCGCAGCTGTTGTTCGACGCCACTGGCGGCGTGCACCAGTTCGGCAGGATCACTGTGGCCGAAGACTATGCCGCTAGCCACGAAGCCGACGCGTGGTTGCTCGAGGAGAACGGCCAGTCGTCCTCGCCAAGACTCGGACTGGGCCAGGCCGACGCACACATGACGCTGTACGGCGACGAGCGCTTCAAGCCGTTCGTCATCGTGCGGCACTTCGCGGAGTACGCATACGACCTTCGCGACGAGTGGATCGGCCCGGGCGCGGTTCCGGCGGAGTGCATCGACGACGAGTCCAGTGACGCGTGCATCATGCAGGCCACCTGGGCGGACGGGGACCGCTTCGGCGAGCGAGCCACCGGCGGTCCTCTTGTCACGGGCAGGGTGAGGAGGTTCTGTACCAGCGAGAACCACGACCCCGACCACAACACTCTTCAGCACAGCCTCCACGGCCAGTCCTGTTGGGAGACCATGCTCGCCGGCTTCCCAGAACTAGGGGGTTCACCATCCGCGTTCACAGGTATCGACTGGGTCACAGGTACCACCGCGCAGCACTTCGTCGTGGCGATCGACCGGTCGGGCAGCATGCGAGAGGACGGCAAGTTCGACGAGGCACGGAACGGCGTTCACTGGTGGATCGACTCCGCGAAGGCCGATCATCACCTCGGCATCGTGACGTTCTCTGACGATGCCAGCGTGGACCTCGACATGGTGGCGATGATCGACGCATCGGTGAAGTCCGACGCTCATGACCGCGTCAAGCAGTTGTCGGCCGGCGGCGACACAGCAATCGGAGACGGGCTTCGTGCGTCCCTGGAGACCGTCACCGCACCGGGGCCCAGGGCCCCTGCGGGGGTCATCGTTCTCGTCACCGACGGGATCCACAACACCGGCGAAGACCCGGAGGCCGTGCTCGCCGACATCGTTAAGGCCGGCGTGCGCGTCTTCACTCTGGGCGTCGGTATCTCGGTCGGCACCGCGCTGCTCCAGCACATCGCCACTGCGACCGGCGGCACCTTCTGCCGTATCGACTCGAGCCAACCCCCAGGCAAGCAGGCCAAGGCCATCTGCGACGAGCTCGCGCGGATATCGGCGTTGGCGCGCAACAACGGCGCGCTGGTGACGGCGCAGTCGGCAGCGTTGGTGGAGGGCGAGCAACGAATCGAACGGCGGATCGAGATCGAGGAGGGGAGCGACGTCGCGACGTTCCTCGTCAACTGGCACAACGCGGACTCCCCGCTCCTGCTCACCCTCCACTCCCCGGACGGTGAAACGATCTCAACCGACACGGCGTCCCCTCACGTCACCGGGATAGTCGGTGAGTTCCCCTACACGGCGGTCTTGGTGGAGCGACCCGTCCCGGGAGTGTGGGTCGCGGAGATCACGGGCGACGCTGCCACGGGCAACCCCGATGCCCTCGTGATGGCGTTCAGCGAGCATCCCCGCATCGGCGGCTTTGCGGCGGTCGCGCCCGGCAGCTACCAGCCCGGCGACGTCATACCGGTGCGGGTACAGACCTACTACGACGGTCCGGTGACCGACCTTCGAGTCAGCGGTGCCGTACGCCGACCCGACGGCGAGCTCGCACCGCTGCGCTTCAACGACGAAGAGTCGGCCGCAAGTGGGGATGACGTCGCCAGGGACGGTGTCTACAGCGCATTGTGCGACGAGACGCATGGAACTGAGGGCACCTACACGTTCGACATCGCCATCGAAGCCACCCCCGCCTCGACCCCGGCCAGGGGCGGCGAGCCGTTGCTCGACGACGAGCACTACATCGCTCGATCGATTCCACCATTCCGCCGGCGGCTGACCACTGCGGTCGTCGTCGGTACGGAGCCCTTCGAGGGAGGGCCTGACTAGGAGCGATGAGGTCCATGAAAGATGACTCGAGCTTCCGTGGGACGCTGCCCTACGCCAGCGAGATCTTTGGCGTCTATCAGCCTCTGATCGGTTGGAAATCGAGACGCAAGCTCATCCGTGTCGGACGCGACCTGGATGCGATCAGTCTCCCGATGGACGCCTACGTCCCGGATGTCACCGTGACTTTCGACGGCAGTGACGCTGCGCTGGGACAGGTCGGCCCGGCTCGCCACACCAGCAACAAGCCGCGGTCGCAGAACGAGAGCCTCTTCTTCGCCTCCGTCGCCGAGAGCCTGCAGCGACAGTCTCGTCCGCCAGAGACCGAGGGGGACTGGACGCGGGTCTTCACCAACGTTCCGAGCCTCGGTGAGCCGCCGGAGCTCGAGGAGTCCTTCGAGCTGCGGCTCGAGAAGGTGGTGTTCCCCGAATGGAAGATCGAGGCGGCCAAGCGGATCGATGCCGCAGCGGCATCGGTCCCGGGACTGCCGAACGAGCCGCCTGCGCAGTACGCCGTCAGACAGGAGGCGGCCCGCGAGAGCGCACAGGGTGCGGCAGTCGCCGAGCTCCGACGCGAGTCGGTGGTGGCTGCGGTGCTGAGGGACCTGATGACGGTCAAGGATCTTGCGACGCTCAAACGGCTCTTCTACTCGTCGACGCCGGCGCTGACCGAGGCCGACGAGGTGAAGGCCTTCCTTCAAAAGGCACGTGAGGCGTACGAGGACCCATTCGCGCTGTTCAACCCGAAGGAGGACTTGTCAGACGTCAGCCTCTCGCCGATCGGCATCGTGCACCTGTTCCGGCAGTACTTCTTCGAGCTCGACACGTTCCTCGGAACGCCGACTGGTCACATCTGGCTCAGTCCAGGTTCGTCGGTGGAGCTGGTCGAGGTGAGCACGCGCAAGACCACGACGGAGCGCACGAGCTCGACGCTGTACGAGACGACCTCGACGGTGGAGCGGACTGCGAGTGAACAGGACGAGATCAGCGCGGCGGTCAAGCAGGACAATCGCGAGGACTCGAAGCTGGGCATCACGTCTACCGTGCATCAGTCCTGGGGTAGCGGGAACGCCTCGGCGACCGCGAGCCTCAACCTCGATCGGACCCAGCAGGTGGCCCGCGAGGACACACACAAGAGGATGCGGCAGCAGACCGAGAAGCTGTCCACCCAGATCCGGCAGAACTTCCAGTCGACCTTCAAGACTGTGACGGAGACGACGGACGTCTCGAGCAAGCGGTACCTTCTGGCGAACTCGACCGACAAACTCATCAACTACGAGTTGCGCCGCAAGATGCGGCAGGTCGGTGTACAGGTGCAGGACATCGGGACGTACCTGTGCTGGGAGACGTTCGTCGACGACCCGGGCCAGCACCTGGGGTTGGCCGAGCTCGTGCACATCGCGAAGCCCGCCGACCTCCAGCCGCAGCCCGACCAGAACGAGATCCCGATGCCGCCGCGGATCGTCAAGACGTTCCAGGTCAACGCGGTCTGGAACTTCGGTGACCGGCGCCAGCGTGCCAACTTCAACCTCGGCTACATCCCGCTCGACACGGTCACGCTCCCTGTGCAGCCCGAGTCGGGCTACCAGCTCGAGAACCCCGGCGCCAGGATCGACCTGTCGATCAGCAGTCTGTCCGGCAACAACTCCGAGGGCCAGCGATACGCATTCATCGGACAGCTGCTCGGCGGCAACCGGATCCAGGTCGGCGTGCTCGCCGGCGCCTCTGGGATCGAGTGGGACGAGCGTGTCGACTATGTGCTGGTCGGAGAGCTGGTCTTCGTCCCGACCCAGGCAAAGATCGCCGAGATCGAGGCGGCCAACGAGAAGATCCTCGCGGACCGGGCAGCGGCGTCCCGAGCTCAGCAGCGAGCCAATGAGGAAGCCTTCCAGAAGGCTGCCAAGGAGCGTATCGAGCAGGCCGCCGACGTACGCTCACGCCCCTTCGAGGAGCTGCGCGAGGAGGAGCGCACCATCGTCTATCGCCAGCTGATCCGCACGCTGATGTCCGACAAGTTCTACAACATGCCCGCGAGCGCGGACGCCAGCGAGCTGCGTCACGTGCTGTCAGAGTTGATCAACGCGATCTTCGACGTCGACAAGATGCTCTACTTCGTCGCGCCAGAATGGTGGACGCCGCGTCGGCACTTCAGCCAGTTCGCAGGATCGCAGCAACCCTTCGGCGCCGACGCGACTGTGGACTGGTCGGATCACCAGCAGCGTCAAGACAACTACTACATCACCCACGACTCCCAGCCGGCCAAGCTGGGCAGCTCCCTCGGATGGCTCCTGCAGCTCGACGGTGACAACCACCGCAACGCCTTCCTCAACGCCCCATGGGTCAAGGCCGTTATCCCGGTCCGGCCGGGCAAGGAGGCCGCGGCCGTCAACTGGCTGCAGCAGATGGACGTCGAGGGCGTCGACGGTCTCGACAAGCCGTATCTCGCCTCGGCGTCCGAGCTCGACGAGATCCGCCGTGGGCTGCAGATCGAGAACGAGCCCACCCTGGCCGACGCGATCAAGTTCTTGAGCCTCATGGTCGCCCGCAAGCACGCGGAGTCGGTCGCGGTCAAGAAGTTCCCCAACGACGTGAGCATTCACGACGACCAGAAGGTGTCGTCCACGCCCGTCGAGAAGGTGTTCGAGCACGGCTTCTACCCGCTTCAGGGCGGGTTTCGAGTCGATCCGCGCAACCCAGACCCGGGGAACCCGGACCCCAACTTCCAGATCTTCGATCAGTGGACAGAAGTCCTGCCGACAGATCAGGTGGTTCCCGTCGAAGTGCGCTACGACCCGTTGACCGGGCGCCTCATCAAGCCTGCCGGCGCGGAACCTGTTCCGCCGACCGGCGTCGGCTCTGGCGAGGCAGGGAGCGCCACGACGGCAATCGCGCCGCCGGCGGCGGGCACCACGCCATAGCCTGGATGGGTGTGGCAGCGATGCGCGTCCCAGCACGTCCTTGACATGTAGAGCGTCTGTGTAAACCGCCACACTCGGCTACCCGACGGTAGTAATGCCCGTCACGTCCCCCTACGCTCGCTCCATGAGCGCTCAGACACCCGCAGGCGGACCGCTGGTCGAGGGGCCCGCCGATCCCGAGCACGACCCGCGGGCGGCGTACGCGCTCGAACCCGACTACGTCGAGAACCTCACCCGCCGGATCGTCGCGTCGAGCGGCCAGACCGTGCCGGTCGAGACGCCGCTGAGCGGGGCGCCGCTGGCGCACATCCCGCAGTCGACGCCGGTCGACATCGCCGAGGCGTTCAGCCGGGCGCGCAAGGCGCAGCAGGCCTGGAGCCGGGTCAGCATCGACGAGCGCGCTGCGTGCCTGCTGCGGCTGCACGATCTCGTGCTCGACCGCCAGGACGAGATCATCGACCTGATCGTGTGGGAGTCGGGCAAGGCCCGCAAGCACGCGTTCGACGAGCCGCTGCACATCGCGCTGACCGCCCGCTACTACGCGCGTACGGCGCACGAGCACCTCGACACCAAGCGCAAGCTCGGCGTGGTCCCGGGCCTGACCCGGGTCGAGGTCAACCGGGTGCCCAAGGGCGTCGTCGGGATCATCAGCCCCTGGAACTACCCGTTCACGATGGCGCTCTGCGACGGCCTCCCGGCTCTGCTCGCCGGCAACGCAGTCGTCGCCAAGCCGGACGCCCAGACCATGCTCAGCGCGCTGCTCGGCGCCCAGCTGCTCGAGGAGGCCGGCTTCCCCGAGGACATCTGGCAGGTCGTCGCCGGCCCCGGCCGCGACCTCGGCCCGGAGATCATCGGCCGCTCCGACTACATCTGCTTCACCGGCTCGACGGCCACCGGCAAGATCATCGCCAAGGGCTGCGCCGAGAAGCTGATCGGCTGCTCGCTCGAGCTCGGCGGCAAGAACCCGATCCTGGTGCTGCGCGACGCCGACCTGGACAAGGCCGCGGAGGGCGCCGTACGTGCCTCCTTCTCGAACGCCGGACAGCTCTGCGTCTCGATGGAGCGGATGTTCGTCGCCGACCAGGTCTACGACCGGTTCGTCGACAAGTTCGTGTCCCGCACCGAGGCGATGACGCTCGGCGCGACCCTCGAGTGGGGCAACGACATGGGCTCGCTGATCTCGCAGGACCAGCTCGACACCGTGACCCGGCACGTCGAGGACGCGGTCGCCAAGGGCGCCCGGGTGCTCGCCGGCGGCAAGGCCCGTCCCGACCTCGGCCCCTACTTCTTCGAGCCGACCATCCTCGAGGGCGTCACGCCGGAGATGACCTGTTTCGGCGAGGAGACCTTCGGCCCGGTGATCTCGCTCTACCGCTTCCACGACGAGGCGGACGCCGTCGCCCGCGCCAACGACGGGGAGTACGGCCTCAACGCCTCGATCTACAGCCAGGACGGCGCCCGGGCCCGGGCGATCGCCCGCTACATCAAGTGCGGGACGGTCAACATCAACGAGGCGTTCGGTGCGACGTTCGCCTCCATCGACTCCCCGATGGGCGGCATGCGGCAGTCCGGCATGGGCCGCCGCCAGGGGAGCGAGGGCATCCACCGCTACACCGAGTCGCAGGCGGTCGCCACCCAGCGGCTGATCCGGTTCGCGCCGATGCTCGGGATGAGCGACGAGACCTACGGCAAGGTCATGACCGCCAACCTGCGGCTGATGAAGAAGCTGGGGCGCGCCTGATGGCCCAGGAAGCAGCCGAGTTCGACTTCGACGTCCTGGTCGTCGGCTCCGGCTTCGGCGGCTCGGTCACCGCGCTCCGGCTGACCGAGAAGGGCTACCGGGTCGGCGTGCTCGAGGCCGGCCCGCGGTTCAGCGACGACGACTTCTCGTCGGGCACCCGGGACATCAAGAAGTACCTCTGGGCGCCGGCGCTCGGCATGTACGGCATCCAGCGCATCGACGCCGTCCGGGACACGATGATCGTGGCCGGCGCGGGCGTCGGCGGCGGGTCGCTGGTCTACGCCAACACGCTCTACGAGCCGCTGCCGGCGTTCTACAAGGACCCGCAGTGGAGCCACATCACCGACTGGAAGTCCGAGCTCGCGCCCTACTACGACCAGGCCAAGCGGATGCTCGGCGTGGTCGAGTACCCCTTCCGTACGCCGTCCGACGACGTGATGGAGAAGGTCGCCCAGGACATGGGCGTGGGCGACACGTTCCACCCGACGCCCGTCGGCGTCTTCTTCGGCGGTCCCGGCCAGGCGGGCGGGGAGCAGGTCGCGGACCCGTTCTTCGGCGGCGCCGGCCCCGACCGGCGTACCTGCATCAACTGCGGCGAGTGCATGAGCGGCTGCCGCCACAACGCCAAGAACACCCTGGTCAAGAACTACCTCTACCTCGCCGAGCAGAACGGCGCCACGGTCCTCCCGCTGACCACGGTCACCCGGATCACGCCGCGCGCCGGCGACGGCGGCGGGTACGACGTCCGCGTCAAGTTCACCAAGGCGAAGACCAGGCGCGGCCAGAAGGTCCTCACCGCCGAGCACGTCGTGATGGCGGCCGCCTCGCTCGGCACCCAGAAGCTGCTGCACCGGATGAAGGACGAGGGCCACCTGTCCCGGCTGTCCGACCGGCTCGGCTACCTGTCGCGCACCAACTCCGAGTCGATCCTCGGCGCGATCGCGCCCAAGAACGACCCGACCGACTACACGTACGGCGTCGCGATCACCTCGTCGTTCCACCCCGACGAGGACACCCATGTCGAGCCGGTGCGCTACGGCAAGGGCTTCAACACGATGGCGATGCTGCAGACCGTGCTCACCGACGGCGCGCTCGACCCGTCGACCGGCGGCAAGACCCGGATCAAGACGTGGCTCAAGGAGATGGTCAAGCAGCGCACCAGCATCTTCGACCTCTACGACTTCAAGCACTGGTCGGAGCGCACCGTCATCGCGCTGGTCATGCAGACCCTCGACAACTCGATCACGACGTACGGCAAGAAGGGCCCGTTCGGCACCTGGTTCATGACCTCGAAGCAGGGTCATGGCGCCCCGAACCCGACCTGGATCCCGGTCGCCAACGAGACCGTACGCCGGATCGCCGCCCACCTGGGCGGCACCGCGGGCGGCAACATCGGCGAGCCGTTCGGGATGCCGCTGACCGCCCACTTCATCGGCGGCTGCGCGATCGGCGACTCACCCGAGACCGGCGTGGTCGACCCCTACCAGCGCGTCTACGGCCACCCGGGCCTGCACGTCGCCGACGGCTCCGCCATCTCCGCCAACCTCGGCGTGAACCCGTCCCTGACGATCACCGCCCAGGCCGAGCGCGCGATGTCCTTCTGGCCCAACAAGGGCGAGCCGGACCCCCGCCCCGAGCTCGGCGCCGCCTACCAG
>JAEMSV010000075.1 GCA_016462625.1 Solirubrobacteraceae bacterium
GGCGAGCCCGCACATCCCCGGCGCCTGGAAGCAGTGGCTCCCAGAGGCCGGGGTGGCGGAGCCGGCGGCCGAAGCCGCCTAGCCGCGGGCCTCGACCGCCGTGTCGGCGTTGTCGGTGAACAGGCCGTCGACCCCAAGCGTGAAGAACTGCTCGAACTCGGCGATCGCGTTGCCGTACTGCGTCGGGTCCGTGCCGATGCGGAGCTCCAGCGGCAGGAACGTGTTCTCGTTGCGGAACGTGTACGGGTGGACCTTCAGGCGGGCGGCATGCGCGCGTGTGAGGAAGTCCGTGGGCGGGAGCGACGCGCCACTGCCGTCACGCGGGACGATGTAGTCCTTCGACGGGCCGACGCCCTGGGCGTACTTGGCGATGCCCTGCAGGCCCGTCGTGGACGCGAGATCGGCGTACGTGGTGGTCCCGCCGGCGACGGTCACGTCGTAGGGGCGGAGCGACGGCGCGCTCAGCAACTGGACGAGCGGGACACGCAGGCTCTTGCGGAGCTCCTTGAGGTTCGCCGTCTCGAAGGACTGGACGAAGACCTTGGCGGTCCTGGTGTTCAGCCGGTTGCGGCTGAGCGCATCGACGAGCGGCGCCTCGAGCGGAAGCCCGATGGACTGGAAGTACGTCGGGTGCTTCGTCTCGGGGTAGATGCCGATCGGCCGGCCGAGCTCGCGGGTCAGGCGCTTCGAGAGGTCGATGACCTCCTGGAAGGTCGGGACCGGGAAGCGGTTGTCGTACATCGTGTTGCGCTGGCGGACGGCCGGGATGCGCTCCTTCGCGCGGAGCGTCTTCAGCTCGGCGAGCGTGAAGTCCTCGGTGAACCAGCCGGTGATCTGCGCACCGTCGATCGTCTTGGTCGTCTTGCGCGCGGCGAACTCCGCGTGATCGGCGACGTTCGTGGTCCCGCCGATCTCGTTCTCGTGCCGTGCGACGAGCACGCCGTCCTTCGTGCTGACAAGGTCGGGCTCGATGTAGTCGGCGCCCATGCGCGCCGCGAGGGCGTAGCCGGCGAGCGTGTGCTCGGGACGGTACCCCGCAGCGCCGCGATGGCCGATGACGAGCGGATCGCCGGGTCGGCCGGAGGCAGACCGGTTCTTGGAGAAGAACGCGTCGGCATCGGGGACGCCCATGGCGAGGAGCATCATCGACGCGAGAGCGGCGGCGAGCGCCGCGACGGCGCGGAGGGACAGCGGTGTTGTGGACATCCCGCGATCCCAGCGCGACTGCCCCAGGGCGACGTGAAGACTCGGTGACGCGACCGTGACGGTCCTGTTGCCCACGGATCGAAATCGAGAGCGTCGCGCAGAACGCACGAGGGGCGCCCCGCTGGGACGCCCCTCGATCGTTGAACAGCTGGTGGAAATCCGCTCTGAACTCTTCTAGCGGCCGGGAGGACCAAGTCCGGCGTTCAGAGCGGCGGTGGCCCGGGTGGATTCGCTGGGGTCAGCCAGCACGTCCGGCCTCAGCGGCCGGGCACCTCCAGGGTCCCGCAAGTACTGTCACTACAGATACGGACCACCTCCTTTCGCTGGTGATCCGAAGATAGCGAACGCGCGGGACGGGCTCGACCCCTCCCGGCGCGAACACGCTATTCCGGGGCGTCGCCGGGCTCGAACTCAGCGTCGGCGTCGTCCTCGGGAAGGTCGACCGCAATGGTTGCCGGCCCCTCCCCGGCGCCCTCGGGCGGGGCCTCGCCGAGGCCCGTGATCTCGGCGCCGCGCTGCGAGTCCTCCTCGGACTCCACCACCAGCGCGACCGCGCTCAACACGTCGTCGTCACGCATGTTCATGACCTTGACGCCCTGGGCGGAGCGACCGGTCTCCCGGATGCCCTCCACGCCGGTGCGCTGCACCATGCCCTCACGCGAGATGAACAGCAGCGACTCGTGCGGTCGCACGACGAGCGCTGCGGCCAGCCCGCCGCGCTTGTCGCTGAACTTGATCGTCTGCACGCCCTTGGTGCCGCGGTTCGTCTTGCGGTACTCGGCAACGCTCGTGCGCTTCCCGAAGCCGTTCTCCGTGACCACCAGCAGCTCCTGGTCGTCGCGGGCAACCACCATCGTGAGGACGGCGTTGTCCTTGCCCGTGATGTTCATGCCGCGCACACCCGAGGTGTCGCGGCCCATCGAGCGGGCATCGGCCTCGTGGAAGCGGACCGCCAAGCCGGCACGGGAGACGATGAGGATGTCGTCGTCGCCCGAGGTCCGCTGGACGCTGATGAGCTCGTCGTCGTCGCGAATCTTGATGGCGATGATGCCGTCGGCCTTGATCGGCGTGTTGTACGCGAGGAACTCCGTCTTCTTCACCACGCCCGTCCGCGTGGCGAACATGAGGTACTGGCCCTCGGTGAAGTCCCGCGTCGAGAGCACCGTCTGGATCCGCTCCCCCTCGCGCAGGGGCAGGATGTTGACCAGCGCACGACCCTTCGCGGTGCGCTGCGCCTCGGGCAGCTCGTAGACCTTCTTGCGGTAGACCTTGCCGCGATTGCTGAAGAACAGCAGGTAGTCGTGGCTCGAGCACACGAAGAGGTGCTCGGTGTAGTCGCCGTCCTTCATGTCCATGCCGATCACACCGCGGCCGCCGCGGTGCTGCTGTCGGTAGGTGTGGAGGGGCAGTGACTTGATGTAGCCCGAGTGCGTGATCGTGATGACCATCTGCTGGTCGACGATCAGGTCCTCGATGTCGATCTCGTCTTCGGAGTCCGTGATCCGGGTGCGCCGTTCGTCCCCGAACCGCTCCACGATCTCCGAGAGCTCTTCCTTGATGACGTTGTAGACCTTCGCCTCGTCGCCGAGCAGCTCGCGCAGCTCGCCGATCCGCTCGACCTTGTCGTCGTGCTCGGTCTGCACCGCGTCGGCCTCCAGCGCCGTCAGCTGCGACAGGCGGAGGTCGAGGATCGCCGAGGACTGGATCTCGCTGAGATCGAATCGCGCCATGAGCTCGGTCCGCGCGTGATCGCGGTCGCGCGACTTGCGGATGAGATCGATGATCGCGTCGAGGTGGTCGAGCGCGATGAGCAGGCCCTTGAGGACGTGCACGCGGCGCTCGAGGACCCCCAGCTCGTGCTTGGACCGGCGGACGATGATGTCGCGCTGGTGCTGCACGTAGTTGTGGATGACCGGGACCAGCCCGAGCGTCCGCGGGACCCCGTCGACGAGCGCGACCATGTTCACGCCGAACGTGGTCTGCATCGTCGTGTGCTTGTAGAGCTGGTTGAGCACCACCTCGGGGATGGCGTCGCGCTTGAGCTCGATGACGAGCCGCATGCCGCGCTTGTCGCTCTCGTCGAAGACGTCGGCGATGTCGTTGAGCTTGCCGTCCTTGACGAGGTCGACGATCTTGCGGATCAGTCCGGTGTCGCCGCCCTTCTTCACCGTGAACGGCAGCTCGGTGACGACGATCGCTTCCTTGCCGCGCCCGATGTCCTCGGTGTGGGCCATCGCGCGGATCCGCACGCGGCCACGGCCGGTGTCGTACGCGTCCCGGATGCCCTGGCGACCGAGGATGATGCCGGCCGTCGGGAAGTCCGGGCCCTTGATGTGCTGCATCAGCTCGTCGACGCCGATGGTCTGGTCGTCGATGTAGGCGATGACGGCCGCCGCGACCTCGCGGAGGTTGTGCGGCGGGATGTTCGTCGCCATGCCGACCGCGATGCCCGACGAGCCGTTGACGAGCAGGTTCGGGAAGCGCGACGGGAGGACGGTCGGCTCCTGGCTGGAGCCGTCGTAGGTGGGCGCGAAGTCGACCGTGTCCGCGTCGATGTCGCGGAGCATCTCCATCGCCAGGCGCGTCATGCGCGCCTCCGTGTACCGCATGGCCGCGGCCGGATCGTCATCGATCGAGCCGAAGTTCCCCTGGCCGTCGACGAGCGGATAGCGCAGCGAGAAGTCCTGCGCCATGCGGACGAGGGTGTCGTAGATCGACGAGTCGCCGTGCGGGTGATAGTTGCCCATCACCTCGCCGACCACCTTGGCCGACTTGGAGTAGGGACGCGTCGGGCCGAGGCCCATCTGCGACATGCCGTAGAGGACGCGGCGATGGACGGGCTTCAGGCCGTCGCGCACGTCGGGCAGGGCGCGCCCGACGATGACGGACATCGCGTAGTCGAGGTACGCGGACCGCATCTCGTCTTCGAGGGCGCGCGGCTCGATGTTGCCGCCGCCGATGACGTCGCTGGATGCCATGGGTGGGTGGGCCTCCTAATTTCTAGACGTCGAGGTTCGCCACGAGGCGAGCGTTGGTCTCGATGAATTCCCGGCGCGGCTCGACCTGGTCGCCCATGAGCATCGAGAAGATGCGGTCGGCCTCTGCGGCGTCCTCGACGTTGACCTTCGCCAACGTGCGGGTCGCAGGGTTCATCGTGGTCTCGCCGAGCTGGTCGGCGTTCATCTCCCCGAGGCCCTTGAAGCGGCTCATCGTGACGCCCTTCTGCGCGACCCGCAGGACCGTGGGACGGAGCGCGGCGAACGACAGCGCCTCCTCCTCGACGTCCGCGAGGACGATCTTGAACGCGGGAACGCCGGCGAGATCGAGCAGCTCCTGGTGGACGCGGACCAGGGACCGGTATTCGGGCTGGTCGAACAGCGAGCGCCGCATCCGCAACGTCCGTGCGAGCCCACTGCGGGTCTCGACCGCGCGGACAACGATGTCCAGTTCGTCTTCGTCAACCATCGAGGTCTCATACGGCGAGCCCTCGATGCCGGCGCGGCTGATCAGCTCGATCGCGGCCGCCGAGCCCGCCACGGACTCGTCGAGGATGGCCGACTCCTCGAGGAACGTGACGACATCGTTGCCGTGCTCGGCGCGCAGCGCCGCCGCCCAGCCCTCGTACTGCTTGAGGAGCCGGCCGAACTTCTGCCAGCGCGTCTCGGTAATGCTGAACTGCTTGCCGTCCCGATCGGTGATCCGGAACTTCTCCCACTTGTCCGAGAGGAGGATCTCCTCGAGCTCGGACTCGCGCTCGATGTACCGAACCTGGTTGCCGCGCTTGATCTTGTAGAGCGGCGGCTTTGCGATGTACACGTAGCCGGCCTCGATCAGCTCGGGCATCTCGCGGAAGATCAGCGTGAGCGCAAGCGTGCGGATGTGGGCGCCGTCGACGTCGGCGTCCGTCATCAGGATGATCTTGTGGTACCGCGCCTTCTCGATGTCGAACTCGTCGCGGATGCCGGTGCCGAGTGCGGTGATGAGCGCCTGGATCTCGGCGTTCTGCAGGACCTTGTCGATGCGCGACTTCTCAACGTTGAGGATCTTGCCGCGCAGCGGGAGCACCGCCTGTGTGTTGCGGTCGCGGCCCTGCTTGGCCGAGCCGCCGGCGGAGTCACCCTCGACGATGAAGATCTCGCGCAGCGCGGGATCGCGGACGGAGCACTCAGCGAGCTTGCCCGGCAGCGCGGAGTTCGCCAGCGCGCCCGACTTGTTGCGCGCGAGGTCACGGGCCTTGCGGGCGGCGGAGCGCGCCTGCGCCGCGGCGACCGCCTTCTTGATGATCGCGATGCCCTCCTGCGGGTTCTCCTCGAGGAACTCGCCGAGCTTCGTGTTGACGATGTTCTCGACGAAGCCCTGCATGCTGGGGTTGCCGAGCTTGGTCTTCGTCTGACCCTCGAACTGCGGTTCGGCGAGCTTCGCGCTGATGACCGCGGTGAGCCCCTCGCGGATGTCCTCGCCGGCGAGCTTGGCGTCCTTCTCCTTGAGGTTGCCCTTCTCGAGGGCGAAGCGATTCATCGTGCGCGTGAGCGCCGAGCGGAAGCCGGAGAGGTGCGTGCCGCCCTCGTGCGTGTTGATGTTGTTCGCGAAGGAGAACACCGACTCCTGATACGTGGTGTTCCACTGCATCGCGACCTCGACCGCACCGTCGGGCGTCTCGGCCTCGAAGAAGATGACCTTCTTGCCGATCGGGTCCTTGTTCTGGTTGAGGTAGCCGACGAAGTCCTCGATGCCGCCCTGGTACTGGAACTGGGCGGACTTGCCCTCGGCACGCTCGTCCTTGATCCCGATCTTCAGGCCGCGCGTCAGGAACGCCGTCTCGCGCAGACGCTGCTCGAGGATGGAGAAGTCGAACTCCGACTCGTCCATGATCTCGGCGTCGGGCAGGAAGTGGATGGTGGTGCCGCGGCGATCGGTCTTCTCGCCCTTGACGAGCGGCCCCTGGGGAACACCACGCGCGTAGGACTGCGTGTGGACGAACCCGTCGACCTCGACCGTGACCTCGAGCCGCTCGGACAGCGCGTTGACCACGGAGACGCCAACGCCGTGCAGGCCGCCGGAGACCTTGTAGCCCTCGCCCTCGCCGAACTTGCCGCCAGCGTGCAGGACGGTGAGCACGACCTCGACGGCCGGCTTGCCCTCCTTCTCCATGATCCCGACAGGAATGCCACGCCCGTCGTCCCGGACCGTGATCGAGTTGTCCGGGTGGATCGTCACCTCGACCTCGGAGCAGAACCCCGCGAGGGCCTCGTCGACCGAGTTGTCAACGACCTCGTACACGAGATGGTGCAGGCCACGCACACCGGTGGAACCGATGTACATGCCGGGCCGCTTGCGCACCGCTTCGAGGCCTTCGAGGACAGTGATGTCCTGGGCGCCGTAGTCGGCTGAGCCGCGGCTCCCGCTCTTGGGATCGTCGTCGCTCATATTCCTCCGAAAACACACGTGCGCCCCGGGCTGTGGACTCTGTCCACGACCACCGGGGCGCGTCCATCAAGTGCTGTCTAGTCTACCAGTCGGGGGGGTCGTAACTGCCTGTGTACAACCCTCGAATAGCCCGCAACTACGGGGAAACGCCGCAGACTTTCCCTATGTTCGGCGGTCGCCACCGCGACCTGCGCCCGCTGTGCACCGCAGGGAGCGCACCTGGGGCGCGCCGATCGCCTCGTTCAGCGCGGCGACCAGCGATGGTCCCATGAGCTCGACCTCCTGCGCCCACACGGCCGATCGGCACCGAACCGTCACCTCTCCGCCGCGCTCTGCGACGGGCTCGGCCTGTGCTGCGATGGCCGCGCCGACGGCGTCCGGCCAGGCACGCTGAACCGTCGCGAGGCCGGTCAAGGGCTCGAGCTTGCCGGCCAGATCGTTGATCGCGGCGCTCAGCGGACGGGGAACCCGGCGAAATCTCATGCGGCGGCCGTCTCCCCGTCGTTGCTCTCGCCGAGTGCCGCACCGTCGCGCACCGCGATGCGGACGACGGGCGCGGTCTCCGCTCCGGGGACGTGCGCGAGATCCGTCGTGGTGATGACGCTCTGACCTGGACCGTCGAGGCGCTCGGCGAGCTTCCCGCGGCGGATCGGGTCGAGCTCACTCATGACGTCGTCGAGCAAGAGGAGCGGAACCGCGCCGCGTGCATCGGCCAGGGCGTCGCGCTCGGCCAGGAGGAGCGCCAGGAGGGCGAGACGCTGCTCGCCCTGTGACCCGTAGGCCCGCAGTTCGCGGCCGTCGCGCGCCAGCAGAATGTCGTCGCGGTGCGGTCCGTGGCCGGTGAAGCCGCGCTCGAGGTCGCCCTCGATGCGCTCGGCGAGCTCCGTCGCGAACCCCTCGGGATGCTCTGCGTGCGTCCGCGGCCGGTACCGCAGTTCGCCCTCGCCTGCGAGCCCGAGGTCCGACGCGGCCGTCACGAACGGCTCGGCCAGCAGGGCGCACGCCTCGGCCCGGTGGTCGCGGAGCGCGATGCCGTGGCGCGCGAGCTCGGCGTCCCAGGCGGGCAGCGACGACCGCGATGCCCGTCCGGACCGGATTCGCGCCAGCAGCGCGTTGCGCTGAGCGAGCGCCTGACCGTAGGCGCGCCGGACCTCTGCGCGTGACGGCCACGCGGCGGCGATCACCTGGTCCAGATGGGCACGCCGCAGCGCGGGCGGGCCCTTGATGAGCTCCAGCCGATCGGGCAGGAAGACCGACACGAGCGGGCGGGTCGCCACATCGACGAGACGCTCGACGTCGGCCCCGTCGGCCTTCAAGCGCTTGGGCTGGCCTGGCTGGAAGCCCACGGCGAGCGTGTGATCCACGCCATCGTGATCCCGGAGCTCGAGGTCGATGTGCGTCGCCTCCGCACCGAACCGGACGACCTCACGCTCGTTCGACGTCCGGCACGAGCGGCCGGTGCAGCCGAAGTACAGCGCCTCGAGGAGGTTCGTCTTGCCCGCCCCGTTGCGTCCGTGCACGACGGTCAGCGCCGGGCCGAGCTCGACATCCAGCCGCGCGTAGGTCCGGAACTCGCGAGCACGCAGCCGGCGGACGAGCATCGCCTACACGTTGAGCCTGATCGGCATGATCAGGTAGAGGAACCCGCTCTCGTCGGCCGCCTCGATGAGGCCCGGACGCAACGGGCTGATCAGCCGCAGCTTGGCCTGATCGCTCTCGACGCTCTCGAGACCGTCGCGCAGGAACTCGGGGTTGAACCCGATCTCGAACGCTTCGCCGGCGAACGGGATCGGCAGCGACTCCGAGGCCTCGCCGACGTCCGGGGTCTGCGCCGAGACCGTCAGCTCGCCCTCGCTGAACCGCAGGCGCAGCGGCGCGTTCTTCTGGGCCATCAGGCTCATGCGGCGGACCACGGCGCGGACCTCGGCGGTGTCGAACACGAGATCGTGCTCGTAGCCGTCGGGCAGGAGCTGGTTGTAGTTCGGGAACTGACCATCGATCAGCCGCGAGGACAGCACCGCACCGCCCACGCCGAAGATGACCTGGTTCTCCTCGCGCGCCACCGTGAGCTGCGCATCCTCTGCGCCCTCCGCCAGCCGGGCGAGCTCGCCGAGGGCGCGCGCCGGGACGTTGGCCTCGAAGTCGCGCTCCAGCGGCGCATCGAGCTTCGTCTCCTTCACCGAGAGCCGGTACGAGTCCGTGGCCACCATCTTGAGGTCCGCACCGACCGCCGAGACGAGGATCCCCGTCAGGATCGGCCGGGTCTCGTCCTTCGACGCCGAGCGCTCGACCTTGCGCACAGTCTCGACGAACGCGCCGGCAGGGACACGAACGACGTTGTCCGCGTTCGGCTCGGGAAACGCGGGGAAGTCCTCGCCCCGCAGGGTCCGCACGTGGTACCGGGCGCTGCCGGACACGATCTCGACGTCGCTCTCGCTGGGGCGCAGCTCGAGCGTCACCTG
Organism: Solirubrobacteraceae bacterium; assembly: GCA_016462625.1. Next base: position 9,096 of record JAEMSV010000075.1, read on the forward strand.
ATCGGCGGGAAGGACACGGGCGACGTCGAGCAGCAGGCGGGCCGGAAGGACGACGGAGCCCTCACGCTCGACTGAGGCTTCAAGCGGGACGCGGAGCCCGACCTCCATGTCGGTGGCGCGCAGCTCGGCGCGGCCGTCGGCGGTGACGACCTGCACACCCGAGAGCGCCTGAACCGCGCTGCGAGTGGAAGCCACTCGTGCGGCGGCACCAACCTGAGCGAGCAGGTCAGCGCTGGAGGTCTGCAGCTTCACGATGCTCTCCTGAGATGGATAGGTAGAGGTAGTAGGGGGTGTGGAGATGTGGACAGGTCCGGAAATCTCCGCAGGACGCGGGGAGATGCTGAACATCTCGCCTGTGCAGAGGGACCCGCCTGCGTGGCAAGTCTGCCAGTAGGAGCGGTCACGACGGCGCTGTGCACAGTCGCTCGGTCAGGGTACGGACAGTCTCGTACGCCTCGGGATCGGTGGCGATCCGCTCGCTGGCCCGCTTGCACGCATGCATCACGGTGGTGTGGTTCCTGCCGCCGAAGGATCGTCCGATCGAGGGGAGGCTCTCGGCGGTGTGCTCACGCGAGAGATACATCGCGACCTGCCGCGGCCAGGCGACGTTCGCGGCGCGGCTGGCGGAGATGAGCTGCTCGCGGGAGAGCCCGAAGAGCTCGCAGGTGGCGTCCTGAATCTGTTCGACGGTGGGCGGGACGCCGGGCACGAGGGCCAGGGGCGTCGGGGTGCCGCCGGCGCCGGGCGTGGGCCGGCGGGATTCGGGATAGAGGCCGTCGAGGACCTCGTGCGCGAGGTCGACGTCGATGGGGCGGCCGGTCAGCGAGTGATAGGCCACGACGCGGATGAGGGCGCCCTCGAGGGCGCGGACGTTGTCCGTGATGCGGTCGGCGATCACGGTGAGCGCCCGCGGATCGGCGAGTTCGATCGCGTCGTGCTGCACCCGCTTGCGGAGGACGGCGAGGCGGACGCCGTGGTCGGGCCGGGCGATCTCGCAGACCAGGCCGGCTTCGAAGCGCTCGCGCAGACGGTCCTCGAGCTCATCGAGGTCGTGCGGGAGGCGGTCCGAGGTGACGACGATCTGGGCGCCGGCGTCGTGGAGCGCGTTGAAGGTGTGGAAGAACTCCTCCTCGGTCCGCGCCTTGCTCACAAGGAACTGGACGTCGTCAACGAGGAGGACGTCGGCGCGGCGGAAGCGGCCCTTGAAGTCGTCCACACGGCCTGTGCGCAACGCGGCGACGAAGTCCCCGGTGAAGCGCTCGGTGGTCGTGTAGCGCACGGTCAGGCCGCCGCCGTAGGACCGGATGTAGTTGCCGATGGCGTGCAGGAGATGGGTCTTGCCCACGCCCGGGGGTCCGTAGAGGAACAGCGGGTTGTAGGCCTGGCCGGGCAGCTCGGAGACGGCGAGCGCCGCAGCGTGCGCGAGCTGGTTCGACGCCCCGATGACGAACTGGTCGAAGTTCAGCTTCGGATTGAAGCGGTCGTCGATGTCGGCCAGCGGGGTGCGGTCGGCCGCCGGCCCGCCGCTCGGCGGGTGCTGGGGACGCGGCCGGGGATCGGAGGCCGAGGCGGTCACGAGGTCGACGGTCGCTTCGGGTCCGAGCACGGCGGCTGTGCACGCCTGCAGGACGCGGGCGAAGCGGTCGGCGATCCACGAACGCATCGCGTCGGGGGCCTCGAGGACGAGCGTCGTGTCGTTCAGCGCGACGGCGCGCACGGGCGCGAGCCAGATGTCGAACGCCTGGGCTCCGACGGCGTCGCGGAGCTCGTCGCGGATGCGACGCCATGCGGCGTCGAGGGTGGGATCGTGGGCAGGCGTGGGGGACTCCGGAGAGCAGGCGTTGCGTACTGATGGAGGGCCGTGAGGACCCGGGAGGGCGACGAACTTAGCACGGGCTCGGGGGTCGCGGGACGACTGTTCAGAACCGTGCCCGAGCATCCCCGCACACAGCGGAAAATGCCTGTGCACAACCTCCGGACGGCTTGCGCACCGCGGAGTGGACTACCCTGTGCAAAGCCATGAAGCGCACCTACCAGCCCAAGAAGCGCAAGCGCGCTCGTACCCACGGATTCCGCCAGCGGATGCAGACGAAGGCGGGCCGCGCTGTCCTGAAGCGCCGCCGCGCCAAGGGCCGCAAGAGCCTGACCGTCTGAGGCCGGTCGCGGTGGACCAGCTGCCGCCCCGGATCGCCACCCCTCGGAAGCCGAAGCGCGGGCGTCTCTCGCGCAGCGCGGAATTCGAGCGGGTGTACCGCCAAGGCCGTTCCCACGGGGGGCGGTACCTCGTGCTGCACGTCTTCCCTCGCGATGCCCGCGAGCCGAGTGACGATGCGCGCCTCGGCCTGTCCGTCTCACGGAAGGTCGGCGGCGCAGTGGAGCGCAACCGCGTCAAGCGGCTCCTCCGTGAGGCGTTCGCGTCCGAGGCCGGCCGCGTGCCCGCCGATTACGACGTCGTGGTCGTCGCGCGCCCCGGAGCGCTCGAGCTGTGCGACCGGGACGGCCTCGAGGGGGTCCGGGCCGCGCTGGTCGAGCTGCTCGACAAGGCGGGCCTGACCGCGGCGGACTCGTGAACGCAGCGCGCCGCGTCGCGGTCGCTCCGATCCGGCTCTACCAGCGCGTGATCTCCCCGTTGATGCCGCGCCGGTGCAAGTACGAGCCCACCTGCTCGCACTACGCCGAGCAGGCGATCGAGCGGTACGGCATACTCCGCGGGCTCGTGTTGGCGACGTGGCGGGTCCTGCGCTGCAACCCGTTCAGCCACGGGGGCTACGACCCCGTCGAGTCCCAGCGCCTCTTCTCCCGTCCCCCGCGCCCCGCGCGGAGTTAGCTCATGTTCGCCAACATCTTCCAGCCGCTCATCGACATCTTCGAGCCGATCCTCGTGGGGATCCACGGGGTCGTCGGTTCCTGGGGCTGGGCGATCGTCGTGATGACGGTCCTCATCCGGAGTCTCCTTCTGCCGCTCGCGGTCAAGCAGTACCGCTCGATGCGCGCGCTGAGCGAGCTGGCCCCGGAGATCAAGAAGCTGCAGGAGAAGTACAAGGACGACAAGCAGCGTCAGCAGCAGGAGATGATGAAGTTCTACCAGGAACACAAGGTGAATCCGTTCGCCTCGTGCCTGCCTCTGGTAGCGCAGATCCCGGTCTTCCTGTCGCTCTTCTACCTGCTTCAGCAGGACCTGAAGATCGAGATCTGCGGCCCGCAGCTGCAGGAGAAGGGGATCATCTCCGCGACCGACGCGGTCCTAAACAGCGCCGCGCTGAAGGCGACGAGCTGCGGCTCTCTGAACCCGCCGGGCGATCCGGAGAGCTTCCTGTTCATTCCGGACCTGACGGCGAAGGCCACGGGCACGGTCCTGATCGTGCTGATCGTGCTCTACGTGGGGTCGCAGCTGCTGTCGAGCATCCTGATGCCGTCGACGGTGGACAAGACGCAGCGCATGATCTTCCTGGCTCTGCCCTTCGTGTTCGTGCCGTTCATCATCGGCTTCCCGGCCGGCCTGATCCTCTACTGGATCACGACGAACCTTTGGACCGTCGGGCAGCAGACGGCACTTCGCAAGATCTACGGCGCACCCAAACCCCCGCCAGACGGCGAGGGCGGCTTGTCGGGCCTGTTCAACCAGTTGCGCGGCGACGCTGCCAAGCCCGCCGCGGCGACGGCGGGCGCCGGAGGTAACGGAGCGGCGAAGGGTGGAAGCAAGGCCGCCGTGGCCACAAAGCCCGCGGGCCCGCCACCGGCATCGCCCCGAAAGAAGAAGAAGCGATCCGGGAGGCGAAAGTGAGCGCTGCGGCTGTCGCGGTCAAGCAGGTCGTGGAGTCCGTGGCCAAGGCCTTGGACCTCGCGGGACCGGTCGAGGTCAACGAGACCGAGGGAGAGATCGTCGCGACACTGCACGGCGAGGATCTCGGCCTCTTCATCGGTCGCCACGGCTCAACGATCGACGCGGTGCAGCACCTGGCCCAGCGAGTCGCCCAGAAGGCCGGCGACAGCGAGGCCCGCGTGGTCGTCGATGCCGAGGGCTACCGCGAGCGCCGCCGGAATGCGCTGGAGCGGCAGGCGGACCGCGCGGCACATGACGCCGTGCGCTCGAAGCGGCCGGTGGCGCTGGATGCCATGACGGCGAGCGAACGCAAGCTCGTGCACGAGTACCTGCGCGAGAACGTCGAAGTGGACACGTACAGCGAGGGCGACGAGCCCGATCGCCATCTGGTGGTCGCCCCGGCGACCACGCCAGCGGGCTGACGTTTCACGTTTTTCTCCCCGGTGAAACAATCCCGGGCGTGACGACAGATCGTGATCGCGGCCTCCTGGCCGGCATCCTGCTCAGCTCCGGTTCCTTCGGCGGCGATGGCAAGCAGCCTCAGGTGACGCTCCGGATGCACACGCGGCACGAAGCGCTGCTGCAGTGGATGGTCGAGCAGGTGCCTGGGAGTCGCCTCTACGGGCCGTACCACCATGGCGACCGCTCGTACTTCCAATGGATGGCTCGCGGCGACGCGCTCGTCCACGAGCTCTTGCCCGTGCTCGAGGAGACCTTCTCACCGGACCTCGACGAGCCCGCATACGAGCGGTTGCAGGACATGACCGGTCGATATGCCGAGGCGATCGCGCGCTCTCGGGAGCGTCGGCGATGACCGCGGAGTCTCGCCTGGAGGCGCTTGTCGCGCGGTTCGGCCTCGATCCGAGTCTGGTCGGTCCCCTCGGGGCCTACCTGGAGCTGCTCGCCAATGACCCGACGGCGCCGACCACCGTCACCGATCCGGCCCGCGCCATCGACGAGCACCTGGCCGATGCGTATGTGGCCCTCGAGCTTCCGGAGGTCCGCGACGCCCACGACCTCGCTGACCTTGGTTCCGGCGCCGGTGTTCCGGGGCTCCCGCTCGCGCTCGCGCTCCCGGGCGCGCGCGTGTCGTTGGTCGACAGCCTCGAGCGCAAGGGCGCCTTCATGCGCCGCGCGGTCGAGGTCACGGGCGCGACGAATGTGGACGTCGTCGTCGCCCGGGCCGAGGCATGGCCGGAGGGCGTCGGTGCCCATGACGTGATTCTCGCCCGCGCCGTCGCACCGCTGGCAGTCCTGGCCGAGTACGCGGCGCCGCTGCTGCGGGAGGGAGGGTCGCTCGTCGCTTGGAAAGGGCAGCCCGACGCGGAGGAGCACGCGGACGCCGAGTTCGCTGCGGAGGTGCTGGGCCTCGCCTGGGAGGAGCGGCATGCGGTCACGCCGTGGAAGGGCGCCAAGCGGCTCAGCCTGTACGTCGCGCGCAAGATCGCGCCCACGCCCGATCGCTTCCCGCGCCGGGAGGGGATGGCGCGCAAGAAGCAGCTGCGCGCGCCGTCCGCTGGCGCGAACTGACACGCCCGACGCGCGATTCCCCGCACATTGCGCGCGGAACCGTTCGTCCTCGAACGGTCGGGCACCGCTCCGACGCGAGAGGCGGCTACGCTGGCCGCGCATGGGCTCGGTGTACGCAGTCGCCAACCAGAAGGGCGGGGTCGGGAAGACCACGACCGCCGTCAACCTCGCGGCGTGCGTGGCCGAAGCGGGCTACCCGACGCTGCTCGTCGACGCGGACTCGCAGGCGAACGCGACAGTCGCGCTCGGTCTCCCGAAGGACGGAACCCCCAGCCTCTACGAAGTGCTGATCGGCGAGGCCGAAGCAGCCGACGCCCTCCGGCCGACCGAGGTACCGAACCTCCAGATCCTCCCCGCGAGCCCCGATCTCGCGGGCGCGAATGTCGAGCTGCCGCGCCGTGAGCGCTCCGAGGGACTCCTGCGCGACGCGCTGGCGCCGATTCGCGACCGATTCGCCTACGTCTTCCTCGACTGCCCGCCGTCTCTGGGCCCGCTGACCGTCAACGCGCTGGTCGCCGCCGACCGGGTGATCGTCCCGGTTCAGACCGAGTACTTCGCCCTAGAGGGGCTCGCGGGCCTGCTCGACACGCTCTCGCTCATCCAGCGGGAGCTCAACCCGCGCCTGACCGTGGCGGGGATGCTCCTGACGATGCACGACGGGCGCACCCGACTGGCCCGCGATGTCGAGGCCGAGGTGCGGACGCACTTCCCCGATCTGGTCTTCGACACGGTCATCCCGCGGAACATCCGGATCAGCGAGGCCCCGAGCTTCGGCCGGCCGGTCATCCACCACGATCCGCACTGCGTCGGCGCCGACGCGTACTTCGAATTGGCCAAGGAGGTCGTCGCCCGATGAGCAAGTCCAGGGGCATGGGCCGCGGCCTCTCCGCGATTCTCGCCGTCTCCGAAGAGGGTGCGGCCACGGCCGACGAGCTCCGCGAGCTGCCCGTCGAGCTGATCAAGCCGAACCCCAACCAGCCGCGGCGGAACTTCGACGAGGCCGCACTTCAGGCGCTGGCCGACTCCCTGGAGTCGCGCGGAGTGCTCCAGCCCGTCCTCGTGCGTCCGGTCGCCGGTGGCACCTACGAGCTCGTCGCGGGCGAGCGCCGCTGGCGAGCGTCGCAGCTGGCGGGCCTGGAGCAGATCCCCGCGCTGGTGCGTGACCGCGACGACGCGCAGTCGCTCGAGGTCGCGCTCATCGAGAACATGGCCCGCGAGGACCTCAACCCCGTCGAGGAGGCCCGCGCCTGCGCCGCCCTCGTCGAGGAGCTGAGCCTCACGCGCGAGGAGGTCGGCCGCCGGGTCGGGCGCAGCCGGGTCGCGGTTTCGAACCTTCTGCGCCTGCTCGACCTCCCCGACGAGACGCTCGAGCTGCTCGAGCGTGGTGAGCTCGCCGAGGGCCACGGCCGGGCCCTGCTGCTGGCCGAGGACCACGCGGATCGCCGCCGGCTCGGCCGGACCGCCGCGGCGGAGGGCTGGTCGGTCCGCGTGCTCGAAGACCGCGCACGGGCCGCAAACGAGTCGCCGGCCGCGCCCAGTGCCCGCCGCGCAACAGCCACCGGTGGGCTGCACCCCGACCAGGCGGCCGCGGCGACGGAGATCGCCGATGCTCTCGGAAGCGCCCTCGGAACCGAGGTGCGGGTCCGGCCGCGGGGGACGGGCTACAAGGTCGAGCTCGCCGTCGCGGACGTCGACGAGGCCCTCGCGCTGGCCGAGCGGCTCGGTGCACGCAGCCCCGCGTGACCCGCGATGCGGGGCCGCTATCATCGGCTGCCCTCGGGCGATTAGCTCAGTCGGTTAGAGCGCTTCTCTGATAAGGAAGAGGTCGGTGGTTCGAGTCCACCATCGCCCATGACAAGGCCCGCTCCGGCGGGCCTTTCTCGTTCCCGCGGCCGATTTGCCGGCTACCGGCGCCGTCGCCCGAACCGCGGGCGCGCCGGCCGCTGGCCCACCGCGGGCTCGGCAGGGCTTCCAGCCGGCCGAGGCGCATCCGGGTCCGCGGGCTCGGCCTTGCTGAGCGGCCAGATCGCGGTGTCCCGGACGGGAGCGCCTGTTGGTCGGGGGCGGTAGGGCATGAGCACAGTGTCGACCTTGCGGCAGACGGCCTTGGTCGCGGCCGATGCCGTGGAACTGTCGTGTTCGTGACACGCCCCGGGCATCCATAGGCTTCGCTGATGCGGATCTCCGCGGATGGCTGGTGGATCGAGGAGGCGGGGTCGAGTCCCGCGCTCTTCCCGCTCGAGGGCGCTGCCCAGGCGGACGTCGCGATCGTCGGCGCGGGGTACACCGGGCTGTGGTGCGCGTGGAGGATCCTCGAGCTCGATCCCGGCTGCCGCGTCGTCCTGTTGGACCGGCAGCGGGCGGGGCACGGGCCGAGCGGTCGCAACGGGGGCTTCTGCAAGGGGGTCTGGATGAACCTCCCGGCGCTGGTGGCCGAGTTCGGCGACGACGGAGCCCTGGCCGTGGCGCGCGCGTGCGACGACGCGGTGACGGCGATCGAGGCCTGGTGCCGCGACGAGGGGGTCGACGCCTGGTTCCGCCGCGGCGGCTACCTCAGCGTCTCGACCCACGCCGCGCACGACACGGTCCACGTCGACGCGGTCGCCCATGCGCGCCGCCTCGGCGTTCCCGACCGGATCGTGAGCCTCACGGAGAACCAGACCCGCAGCCGCTTCGGGGCGCCGACGGCGCGCGGCGGCGTCTTCGACCCCAGCGGCGCGACGCTCCATCCGGCGCGCCTCGCCCGCGCGTTGCGCGACCGCTTGCTGGACCAGGGCGTATCTCTGCACGAGCACTCGCCGGTCGTCGCGGTGCACGAGCACTCGGATGGGGTCCGCCTGGAGACCCCGGGGGGCTCGGTGGAGGCGCAGCGCGTCGTGCTCGCCGCCGGTCCGCGTCTGGCCGCCTTCGGGCCGCTGCACGGGAAGCTGACCGTCGCGTCGAGCCACGCGATCGTCACCGAACCCGTCCCCGACGTGCTCGCGGAGTACGGCTGGACCGGCGGCGAGGCGATCATCGACCGACGGACGCTGCTGCACTACCTGCGCACGACGCCCGACGGGCGGATCGTCTTCGGGTGGGGCGGAGGCCGGCCCGCGATGGGCGCGCGGATCCACGGCGCGATCAACGGAGATCCCGCGGCCGCGGCGCGTGCGGCTGCGCATCTCGCCGAGCTGCTGCCGGCGGTTCGTGGCCGAACCGTCGAGCAGGGGTGGGGCGGGCCGATCGACATCTCGCCGACGACGCTGCCCGCGCTCGTCCCGGTCGGCCCGCGGGTCGATGCCGCGTTCGGCTACACCGGGCGCGGGGTCGGGCCGACGCGCCTGCTCGGGGAGCTCCTCGCCGCGCGTGCGCTGGGCCACGCCGACGACCGCACGCGGCTGCCGATCGTCGGGACCCCGCGCGGCACGGTGCCCCCGGAACCGGTGCGTTGGGTGGGCGCGACCGCGGTCCGCGCGGCCCTCGTCGCCAACGACGAACGCGACGCGGCCGGGCGCCGGCCGGGCGCGCTGCCTCGGTTCGTCGCCGGGCTTCCGGCGCGTCTCGGGATCACCGTCGGCCGCTGACGCGAGCGCTCGCGGGCGCCTCTGCCAGGGCGGATTGAGGGCCGACCCCGGCGGCTATGCTTCAGCGCGTGCAGGAGATGGTCATCTACGGCGTCAGTTTCGACATGGTCGGCAAGCAGCCGATCGTCCTGCTGAAGACCGTGGACTCGAACAAGTTCCTCCCGATCTGGATCGGTCATCCGGAGGCGGCGGCGATCCTGATGAAGCTTC
>JAEMSV010000203.1 GCA_016462625.1 Solirubrobacteraceae bacterium
AGCTGGTGTGGTGCACCGGCTGGAAGGACAGGGCCAACGACTACCTCCCCCACGCACTGGGGCTACCCGGTCCTCTGCCGTACCTCACATTCGGCACGCCGGCCGAGCGCACGGCCCACTGGAAGCTCGACGCCGTGGACGCGTACGCCGGCGATCGGCCGGCCGCCTGGATCGACGACGCCTTCGACGAGAGCTGCCACGCGTGGGCGGAGACCCGCGGGCCCGCGACCCTTCTGGTCACGACGCTCCCGCCGACCGGGCTCCTCGACGCGCATGTGGCGGCGTTGCAGGGCTGGGCGCGCGACCTCACCAGCTGACGGGCTTCCCGCCCTGGTACAGCCACACGTCGAAGAAGGCGCTCAGCTCCTGACCGCTGATCTGCTCGGCCAGCGCGATGAACTGCGGTGTGGCGACCGTCGCCACAGTGCCCTGTACGAACCAGGCGCGCAGGATGGCGGAGAACGCCGCGTCGCCAACCTTCACCTTCAGCGCCTGCAGCGTCATTGCGCCCTTCTGGTAGGTCGAAGAGGCGAACAGGTCCACGGGGTCGGTCAGGCCTGCGACGGGCGGATTCCAGATGCTCGAGGTTGGCGCGCGCGCGTAGAGCGTGTCGAACCGGGCCTGGGTCGTCGCGCCGCCGGCGTGCTCGGTCCACAGCCACTCCGACCATGTCGCGAAGCCCTCGTTGAGCCAGATGTCGGGCCAGGTCGACAAGGTCACGCTGTTGCCCCACCACTGGTGGGCGATCTCGTGGGCCACGGTGCCTTCGCTCGGCACGGCCGAGTAGTTCGCCTTGGTCTGGGACTCCAGGGCGTAGCCGACGAACGCGGCGTCGTCGACGATCGCGCCCGCGCTCGTGTACGGGTACGGCCCGAACTGCGAGCTGAAGAACGCGATGATGTCGCCCTGCTTGGCGAGGACGGTGTCGGCCGCGGCCTGCCGCTCGGGCGAGAAGGAGGTGTCGACGGCGTTGTAGATCGGGATGCCCTTGGGGCCGGTGGTCTTCCAGAAGCGGAACTGCCCGTTCGTCGCCGTCGCGAGATAGGAGGCCATCGGGCGGTCCTCGTGCCAAATCCACGTCGTCTTGCGGCCGCTGGTCAGCTTCGAGACGAGCTTGCCGTTCGCGACCGCGGTCGCGCCCTTGGGCACGCTGATCGCGACCGTGTAGGTCGCCTTGTCCTTGGGCGTGTCGTTGACCGGGTACCAGCCGGGTGAGCCCTGCGGCTCACCGACCACGTACGCGCCGTCCGGCGTAGGGATCCAGCCCTCGAACGACTCGTCAGGATCCACGACGGGCTCGGGCACCCCGGCGTACTCGACGGTCACGACGAAGGTCTTGCCCGACGCGATGCCCGCGGCCGGCGTGATCGTCAGCTCCTGCCCGGTGTGGGCGAAGGTCGCAAGGCGCGCGTTCACGGTCACGCGCCTGACGGTGTACATGTCGCGCAGGTCGAGGTTGAACGCGCTCAGGGCCTGCGTGGCCTTCGCGGTGATGATCGCGCTGCCGGTCAGCGTGCCCGCGGGCTTGTAGTCGATCGCGAGCACGTAGTGCTGGGCGTCGTAGCCGCCGTTGCCCTGTTCGGGGAAGAACGGGTCCCCGAGCCCCGCGGCGCCGGGGCTGAAGGCGGAGGCTCCTGCGGGAGCAGCAGCGAGCCCGAGCATGGCGAGCAGGACAGCAAGACGGCGCATGACCAGGGACCCTACGCGCGCGACGGCAGGCCGCACCCCGACACCCGGGCCAAACCTCACCGCCCCGAGAACGACCGAGGGGCGCCACATGGGCGCCCCTCGGCTCAGTCACTGATGGGTCGGAACGACTACTTGTCGTCCGGCACGTCGAGGTCCGCGAGCTCCTCGGCGAAGCCCGTCTCGCCGCCGGCGCCGATGTCCTCCAGCGAGGCGATGTCCTCGCTGAACGCCTCTCCGAAGCCGCCCAGGCCGTCGCCGTCGCCGAGCCCGAGCTCAGCGGCGATCTCGTCCTGGTCGAGCAGCCCGACCTCGTCCATGGCCCGCGGGAGCGGCTCGGCCGGCTCGATCTCGATGCGGCGGTAGCGCTTGAGCCCCGTCGCGGCCGGGATGAGCTTGCCGATGATCACGTTCTCCTTGAGACCGTTCAGGCGATCGATCTTGCCCTCGAGGGCAGCGTCGGTCAGGACCTTGGTGGTCTCCTGGAAGGAGGCGGCCGACAGGAACGAGTCCGTGTTCAGCGACGCCTTCGTGATGCCGAGGATGATGTCCTCGTACTGCGCGCCCTCGCCCTTCTTCTTGACGATCTCGTCGTTGACGCGGTGGAACTCGAAGCGGTCGACGAACTGGCCCGGCAGGTAGTCCGTGTCGCCCTTCTGATCCACGCGGACGCGCTTCAGCATCTGGCGAGCGATGAGCTCGATGTGCTTGTCGTTGATGTCCACGCCCTGGGACACGTAGACCTCCTGCACCTCGCGGACGAGGTACTGCTCGGTCCGGGTGCGCCGCTCGGCCGCGGTGCCGCCGCCCAGCGCCAGGATGTCGTGCGGGTACAGCGAGCCCTCGTTGAGCTGCTTGCCCACTTCGACCTTCTCGCCGTTCTCGACGAACAGGCGCGTGCGGCGCGGGAACGTGTACCGGTGCTCCTCGCCGGCGTCATCGGTGATGACGACGGTGAGGGACTTGTCCGTCTCCTCGATGTTGACGCTGCCGTCCTGCTCGGCCATGCGGGCCAGGCCCTTCGGCTTGCGCGCCTCGAACAGCTCGACGACACGCGGCAGACCGTGCGTAATGTCCGCGCCGGCGACGCCGCCGGTGTGGAACGTACGCATGGTCAGCTGGGTGCCCGGCTCGCCGATCGACTGGGCGGCGATGATGCCCACCGCGTCACCGATCTGGGCGGTCTTGCCGGTCGCCATCGCGCGGCCGTAGCACGCCTGGCACACGCCGGACAGCGCCTCGCACTTGAGCACGGAGCGGACCGCGACGCGACCCTCGAACGTGCCCTCGTCCTCGGCCTCGAGGATCTCGGCGAGGTGCTCGCGGAGGATCTCCCCGCCCTTCGGCACGAGCGTGCGCCCGCGCTTCGTGGCGATTTCCTTCGCGGCCACGCGGCCGATCAGGTTGTCGTTCGGATCGCCGCCGGCCTTGTGGAGCTCGAGCTCGATGTGGCCCTCGGTGCCGCAGTCGGGCTCACGGATGATGACGTCCTGCGACACGTCGACCAGACGCCGGGTCAGGTACCCGGAGTCCGCCGTACGCAGCGCGGTATCCGCGAGGCCCTTCCGGGCGCCGTGCGTCGAGATGAAGTACTCCAGGACGGACAGGCCCTCCATGAAGTTCGACTTGATCGGGCGCAGGATGATCTCGCCCTTCGGGTTGGCCATGAGGCCGCGCATGCCCGCCAGCTGGCGGATCTGCTTGAACGAGCCTCGGGCACCCGAGTTGGCCATCATGTAGATCGGGTTCAGCTCGTGGAGGTGCTCCTCCATGGCCACGCCGACCTCTTCGAACGCGCGGTTCCAGAGGTTCTCGACCTGCTCGCGACGCTCCTCCTCCGAGATCAGGCCCATGTCGTACTGGTCCTGGATCTCGATGACCTGCGCGTCGTACCCGTCGAGGATCGCCTGCTTCGTGGGCGGCGTCACGACGTCGTTCTTCGACACGGTGATGCCGGCCTGCGTCGCGTACTTGAACCCGAGGTCCTTGAACGCGTCGAGCACGAGGGAGATCGTGCCCGGACCGTGGGTCTGGATCAGCGCGTCGATGAACGCCACGCTGTCCTTCTTGCGCATCGACTTGTTGACGAACTCGAACGTGGTCGGGTCGAACTCGTCACCCAGCGCCTCGGCGAGCGCCCGCTCGATCCGGTCGTTGTAGATGATCCGGCCGATCGTCGTCATGACGTGGCCGCCCTGACGCCCGAAGGGACGGAACTCCGCCAGGTCGTGCAGCTTGACCGCGCCGAACTCGTAGGCCTGCTCGGCCTCCTGCGCCGTGCGGAACACGTGCGGGCGGGGTTCGTCGCTCGGCCAGTTGCCCTCGCGGAGCAGCTCGGCCTTCGCGTCGAGATCGGTCTGCTCGAGCCCGTAGGTCAGGTAGTACGCGCCGAGGACCATGTCCTGCGACGGCGTCGCCAGCGGCGCACCGTGCGCCGGCGACAGGATGTTGTTCGCCGACAGCATGAGGATGCGGGCCTCCGCCTGCGCCTCGGCGCTGAGCGGGAGGTGGACCGCCATCTGGTCGCCGTCGAAGTCCGCGTTGAACGCGGTGCAGACCATCGGGTGGACCTGGATGGCCTTGCCCTCGACGAGCACCGGCTCGAACGCCTGGATACCCAGGCGGTGGAGCGTCGGCGCGCGGTTGAGCAGCACCGGGTGCTCGTGGATGACCTCCTCGAGGACGTCCCAGACCTCGGGAATCATCGAGTCGACCATCTTCTTGGCGGCCTTGATGTTCTGCGCGGCCTTGCGCTCGACGAGGCGGGCCATGATGAACGGCTTGAACAGCTCGAGGGCCATGAGCTTCGGCAGGCCGCACTGGTGCAGCCGCAGCGACGGGCCCGACACGATCACCGATCGGCCGGAGTAGTCGACGCGCTTGCCGAGCAGGTTCTGACGGAACCGGCCCTGCTTGCCCTTGAGCATGTCCGAGAGCGACTTCAGCGGGCGGTTGCCCGGGCCCGTGACGGGCCGGCC
>JAEMSV010000076.1 GCA_016462625.1 Solirubrobacteraceae bacterium
GAAGCGGATGAAGGGACTCGAACCCTCGACCTTCTGCATGGCAAGCAGACGCTCTAGCCAACTGAGCTACATCCGCAGGGACGAGCGATGATAGCGGCCCCGCGCGCCCGATCGCGGCCTGCGCTCAACCTTGCGGCCACAGGCGCCGATGGAGCCCCAGATGCGCGTTCCCTCCAGCCTGCGCAATCGTGATACCCACGGCACTTGGCCGTGGGTGGCGGCCGCGGCGGCGGCACCCTCCACCGTCGCCGCGTGCATCGCCCAGGACACGCTCAGGCGCGACGGCAACTGGGCGCTCTGGCTCCCGCTGCCCGTCCTGTTCTGGCACCAGACCGAGGAGTGGGTGGTCCCCGGTGGATTCCTGCCCTGGTTCAACCGTGAGGTCGCCGGGAGTGGGCAGGACGAGTTCCCGATCACCCGGACTCTCGGCCTGATCATCAACACCGGCGCCGGCTGGGCGCTCTGCGTCGCTGCCGGCGCGGCCGGAAGAGAGCGCCCGCTGCTGCCCGCCGCGAGCCTCACGATGTTCGTCACGAACGCGGGGCTGCACGGTGGCAGGCTCGCCGCCGACCGCGCCTACAACCCCGGCTCGGCCACCGGCACCCTGCTGATGCTGCCGCTCGGCGTGCTCGGCATCGCCAGGCTCCTGCGCGACCCCGAAGTGGAGAACAAGCAGGTCCTCAAGGGCGTCGCGGCCGGCGTCGTCGCGTCGGCCGCGCTGATGGCCGTGATGCAGGTGCGCGTGCGGCTCAGCCGCGGGTCGCGCGGCCGTCGCCGCTGATCGGGATCTGAGGGCCGAGGAACCGCGGGTCCCGGCCCGTGACGACCTCCGACAACGCCTTGGGGCGCGCCAGCCACTCGCGCACGCCCGAGCGCTTCTCCTGGCTGCCGTAGCCGTGCAGGTCCGCCGAGACGCCGTGCACGTCGAGGCCCGCGCGCTCGCCGAGCCAGACCGCGCGCGGCAGGTGGAAGTCCTGCGTCACGATCAGCGCGGAGTCCACAGCGAAGACCTTCCGGGCTCGAACCACGGTGCTCCAGGTGTCGAAGCCGGCGTGGTCGGTGAAGATGTCGCGCTCGGGAACCCCTGCGGCGAGGAGCCCACGACGCATCGCGTTGACCTCGTCGTAGCCGCGGGTCCCGTGGTCGCCGGAGACCAGCACCTTGTCGACCTTGCCCGAGCGGTAGAGCTCCGCGCCGACGGACACTCGGTCGGCGAGCATGCCGCTCATGCGGCCGTCCTGATGAACGAGCGCGCCGAGCACGATCGCGGCCTGGGCGTGCGGCGCCTGGGCCGGGGAATCCACGATGTCGTCACGGGATCCGAGGAGGACGACGACGTTCGAGACGAGCAGGGCGCCCGCTCCGAGGAGCCCAAGCCCGGCGATGAAGCCCAGCACCAGCATCCGGCGTCGACGTGTGCCCATCGAGTGCTGCCTCCCTGTGAGTCGCCCGAAGGCGCCGACCAGAATCGAACTGGTGTAAACGGCTTTGCAGGCCGCTGCGTAGCCACTCCGCCACGGCGCCAGGGAGAGGTCATGGTAGTGGGCCAGACGGGCGGTTGGCGGTTCGCCGCTCCTTCGTACCCAGCCTTCCAACCCGTCGCCGTATCCTCCGGCGCATGCCCACACCCGTGCGTTTCATCGACGAGTTCGACGGCGCCATCGGGTGGATCCATCCCGAGCCGGGCTGGATGCTCCGGGCGGGCCACGCGATCCGTAGCGGGGGCAAGGTCTGGGTCGTCGATCCGACCGGCGGCGACGGCGTCCTCGAGCGGATCGTGTCGCTGGGCGTGCCCGGCGGCGTGATCCAGCTGCTCGACCGCCACGACCGCGAGTGCGGCGACTTCGCCGACCGGCTCGGCGTGCCGCACTACAGGCTGCCGTTCGGGGGTGTGGTCGACGCGCCGTTTGAGGTGATCAAGGTGCGCGATCTGCCGGGCTGGCACGAGGCCGCGCTGTGGTTCCCCCAGGAGAAGACGCTCGTCTGCGCCGACGCCCTCGCGGCGGCGCCGGGCTACACCGCGCGCAGCGAGGAAGTCGGCGTCCATCCGATGATGCGCGTGCTCCCGCCCAAGCAGCTGGCGGGCTTCGGCGCGGAGCGCCTGCTGCTCGGCCACGGGGAGGGAATCGACGGTCCCCACGCCCAGACGGCCATCGAGGAAGCGATCCGAACGGCCCGCCGAAACCTCCCGGCGGCACTGCTCGACAGCGTGAAGAACGTGGTCGGTCGCTGACCCTCGCGCGGCGTTGCTACTCTGCTTGCTCTCCCGGGCGATTAGCTCAGCTGGGAGAGCGCCGCCTCGACAAGGCGGAGGTCACTGGTTCGAGCCCAGTATCGCCCACTTGAAGGCCCCGGACTCCGGGGCCTTCGGCATTCTGGGTCAGTCGGTGGCCGCGATGGTCGAGGTGAGCGCCGTCGCGAAGATCACCCACGCGGCACACGGGGCCAGCAGAAGGCCGCGATGCGCGCGAGCGGGCGTACGAGCGCGATCAGCGCGACGATGATTGCGAGCAGCAGCAGGATCTCCACGCCCGCGGCGACCGGCGCGTGCGCCTGGAAGAAGACCGAGGTCAGCCCCGGCCGCGCCCGAGCAACGGGGCTCACCACCACGAGATCGCGGGCCGATGTCGTACGGTGCTCGCATGGCTGGAACCCGGATCACGTTTGTCGGTGGTGAGTCCCTCGTCGTCGACGAGGAACCCAAGCGCGTCGCGTCGTACGTCAAGACGGACCGAACGACCGAGTTCACCCGGGACGGCAAGCCGATCTACGTCCTCGGTGCGAACGTGCTCTACATCGAAGCGGAACTCGGGGCGTAACGACCGATCGCGCTGGCCCCACAAGATGTGGGGATCCTGTGGAGGCGGGCCGATCCCATGTGACACTCATGGGGTGCTGACCGCGCAGACGTTCAAGACCTGGGGCCCGCGCCTCCTCGTGTTTGCGCTGGGCGCCGTCGCAGGGACGGTCGCGGCGCTGTGCACGCTGTGGGCTTTCGTGCTCGTGAGCGGGCAGGTCTTCATGGCGGCCTTCGTCCACTTCGACCTGATTCTCCCGACGGCACTCCTCTGCGGGACGGTGGTCGGGATCGCGGCCGCGACCGGCCGCACATGGTCGGCGAGGACGGTCCTCAGCGGCGTCGGCGCCGAGGTGCGGTAGCTCGATGTTGAGCGAACGGGCCTGGAAAGCATGGTGGATCGCGGCGGGCGTGGTCGGAGTGCTGGTCGTCGCGGCCGCGGCGTTGGCGATCGCGTTCGAGCCGGGGTTCGACTCGGCTGCGTTCAGGCGGGCCGTCATCGCCGAGGACCACGATGAGGTAGAGACCCAGGCCCGCCGGGCCGTCCAAGAAGACGTGCTGGTGGGGAGAACGAAGGACGAGATCCGCGCGCTGCTCGGGAGCCCGCACACCGCGGTGCGCACCGAGTGGCGGTGGGACGTCGGGGTGGTCAACGATGTCATGGGCCCTGGAGACCAGGCTTGGCTGATCTTGACCTTCGACCCTCGGACCGAGCGGGTCAGCGGCGCCGACGTTCCCTAGAGGTCGTGGAGCGCCCGGCCATCGTTCGCGCGCTCAGCGCAGGATCGTGAACCGGAGGGACGCTGGTGCCGAGCGGGCGCCCTGCCCGTCGATCGCGATCGCGGTGGCCACGTAACGGCCGGCCTTCAGGCCCTTGCCGGTGAACCGCACGCGATTGGCGCCGGCGTGGCCGCGCAGCGTGACCGTCCGCGGGCGGCAGCGCTTGGCCGTCCTGGCCTTGCGGGTGGTGCACCCGGTGGACCGCCGGATGGTCATGCGGAGGTTCGCGGTGCGCGACAGGGAGAACCGCACGGAGGTCCCACCGCGCTGGCGGCGCACGCGAAACCGCGGCTGCGTCATGCCGAGCCCGCGCAGCACGAGTGCGGCCGGCGGATCGGCCTGGGGTGTGGCCGGATCCGAGCCCGCCGGTCCTGTCGGCGGTGTATCGGCTCCAGATCCGGTGCCGGTCCCGGTGTCATCCCCGGCCCCTGGCGCGGCGGGCTGCCCCGTCTCGGCGCTCGGCGGCACCCCGGTGGTCGTGAACTCGCGCGTCGACGAGGTCACGCTGCCGCCACCGTTGCTGGCGGTCGCGGTGACCGTGTAGTGGGTGCCGGGGACCAACCCCGAGATCCCGCGCTGCACGCTGGTGTTCGACATGCCTGATCCAGCCGCTGAGGCCGGCGTCGTCGTCTTCGCCCCGCCGTCGGGGGTGTACGAGAACGTGACGGACGTGGGCGTCCCGTGGGGATTGACCGTGGCCGCGACGATCGCGGCGGTCTCCTCGACGGCCGGCGGCTTCTCGTTGGTGAGCGTCGGCGCGAGCGCGAGCTCGTAGGCCCCGATGTCAGCGCCGCCGCCGATCGACCGCGCAGAGCCGTCGAGGTCGAGCAGCCCAGCGGCGACGGCCGCGCCGCGATCGATGGTTCCAAGGGAGCTCGCGGCCTCGCGGAAGTTGCCACCGGCCGCATCGACGAACACCGGGGTGGCGGTCTGGTTGGTGGCGCTGCCCACCGGGGAGACCGTGACATTCGCCGAGCTCGTCCCGACGTCGGCGAAGTTGCTGTGGGCCAGCGCGACGACGGTCTTGGCCGTCGGCCCACTGCTCACCGCGCGGATGTCGAACGCCGAACCGTGCGCGATCACGCTGGTCGCGTTGACCGTGACCGTGGCCTTGCCGCCTGCGACCGCGTCGATGGCGACGCCGTTGTAGCCCGTCGCCACCGCGGTCACCCGCCGCAGATCGGCCGTGTAGTTCACGGCGAAGCCGGCGTCGACGCCAAAGCTGAAGGCGACCCCATTGGTCCCGCTCGCGTCGCAGACGGCATCGGCCAGGGTGCTGATCGTCGAGCACGCGGTCGCGCCCTTCCCCGACGCCCGCGCGATGACGTGGTGCGCCGCGGCGGCGGAGCGCGTCCAGAGCGCCACGCCGGGGCCGGAGTGCCGGATCTCGACGCGGTGGAGCGTCGCCGACGAGTTCAGGTTGACGCCGTCCTGCGCCGTCGAGACGAGCACCGGGCGGGACTGGCCGAGCTCCCCGTGGATGTGCACGGTGAGCCCGCCGCCGTCGAGCACGGTCGCGGTGGCGGGGTACACGCCTGGGCCGATGACCACCTCGTCGCCGGTGTGGATGGGAGCGGAGGGGCTCCCGTTCACCGCCTGCGTGACCGAGCAACGATCCAGGGCGGTGCAGGCCGATCCGCTCCCGGACGGGGAGGCGTATCTCACGGCGGCCTGCGCGGACCCGGGGGCCGTGAGCGTCAGTGTCGCCAGGGCGACGGCAGCGATGCGGAGATGGGGAGAGGGCACGGTGAGTCTTTCGATGGGCACGACGGTGCGAGGACGACGGCCGGGCGGAGCCGTTCTTACGCAGGCCGGTGCGCAGCGCGCTTACCATCGTCGGCATGAACGTCGCGATCGCAGGTGGACACGGCAAGATCGCGCTGCTGCTCGCCGAGCGGCTGGCGGCGCGCGGTGACACGGCGAAGGGGCTGATCCGCAACCCCGAGCACGAGGAGGACCTGCGGGTCATCGGGGCATCGCCTGTCCTCGCTGATCTCGAGCAGGAGACCGCCGAGACGATCGCCCGGAAGATCGGGGGCTCGGACGCAGTCGTGTTCGCCGCCGGTGCGGGACCGGGCAGCGGGGTTCCGCGCAAGTGGACCGTTGACTTCGGCGGCGCGGCCAAGCTGATCGCCGCGTGCAAGTTCGCCGAGATCGAGCGCTACGTGATCGTCAGTTCGATCGGGGCAGGGAGCCCGCCGGCGAGCGGCGGGGACACGTTCGGCGAGTACCTCCGCGCGAAGGCCGCCGCCGACCGCGCTCTGGAGGTCAGCGGGCTGGCCTGGACCATCGTGCGTCCCGGCCCTCTGACCGACGACGCGCCGACGGGCAAGATCGCCGTGGGGGAGGCACTCGACCGCGGCGAGATCACCCGCGCCGACGTCGCCGAGATCGTCGTCGCGGCGCTCTATGACGACGCCAGCATCGGCGCCGCGTTCGAGGCCGTCGGCGGCGAAACACCGGTCGCCGAGGCCATCGCGGCGCTGGCAGGCTGACCCTCAGCGCTCAAGCCGCGTCCACCGGTGCCGATCAGGCGGACATGGCACCGCTCGATCCCGCGCTGGTCCGCGCCCTGCACCCGGGCGTCACCCGTCGCCGCCACCTGCGGTCCGCAGGCGCGCCCCACGAGGTGTTCCAGACGTCCACGCTCGCTGCGCTCCTCGACGGCGCCTACGAGGGCGACGTCACGTTCGGCGAGCTGCGTCAGCATGGCGACCTGGGCCTGGGCACCCTGCAGCGCCTCGACGGCGAGATGATCGCCCTCGACGGTGAGTTCTGGCAGGCGAGCGCCGACGGCAGCGTCCGTCCGATCGCCGACGGCGAGCGCACCCCGTTTGCGGTGGTCTGCCCGTTCACGCCTGACCTGACGACCGAGCTTCCGACCAAGGGCCACGACGATCTGCTGTCCGCCATCGAGCGGTACATCGACGTCGGCACGGGGACGGCCGCCTTCCGGATCGACGGCCGCTTCAGCACCGTCGTCGCGCGGTCGGTCCCGCGCCAGCAGCGGCCCTATCCGCCGCTCGCCGCCGTCGCCGACCAGCAAGTCGTCTTCGAGTGGCACGACCTCGACGCCACCGTCGTCGGCTTCCGCTTCCCCGACGTGGCGGCCGGCATCGAGCTGCCCGGCTACCACCTGCACATCATCAGCGCCGACCGCACCCGCGGCGGCCACGTCTTGCGCGCCGACCTCGTCTACGGCGACATGCAGGTCGATCGCCTCAGCACGCTGCGGCTCGAGCTCCCGCCGGGGGTGCAGCTGCCCGGTGCGCCCGATGAGGAGCGCGCCGAAGTGCTCTCCGGCATCGAGCGGGGCCCGAAGGCCGCGTAGCCCGACCTACGCCGGCGCGGCTTCCTCGAGCGCCGGCTGGCCCGGACGCACGAACAGCGACTGGCCCTCGACGATCCCGAGCCGGGCTGCCTCACCGCGCGTGGTCTGAGCCGAGAGCGGCGCATCGTCGCCGTCGCGCAGCTCCACCCGCACCTCGAAGCCGAGGTGCACGACCCGCTCGACCGTCACGGCCACGGCGCCGTCGATCGGCTGGTGGCTGAGGACGAGGTCGTGCGGGCGCACCAGCGCGCCGCCGAGCACCGCGGTCGGGCCGAGGAAGGACATTACGAAGTCGTTGGCCGGGCCCTCGTAGACCTCGCGCGGGGAGCCCCACTGCTCGATCGCGCCCTCGTTGAGCACCGCGATGTGGTCGGCGACGTCCAGCGCCTCCTCCTGGTCGTGCGTGACCAGGACGGTGGTGACGCCGGTCTCGGTCTGCAGCTGGCGCAGCCAGGCGCGGAGGTCCTCGCGGACCTTCGCGTCGAGGGCGCCGAACGGCTCGTCGAGGAGCAGGACCTTGGGGTGGACGGCGAGCGCGCGGGCGAGCGCCATGCGCTGGCGCTGGCCGCCGGACAGCTGGGACGGGTAACGGTCCTGGTAGCCGCCAAGACCGACGATCTCCAGGAGCTCGTCCACGCGCTTGGCGACGTCCGCCTTGGGCTGCTTGCGGATCGACGGGCCGAAGCCGACGTTCTGCCGGACGGTCATGTGCTTGAACGCCGCGTAGTGCTGGAAGACGAACCCGATCTCGCGCTTCTGCGGCGGGACGTACGTCACGTCCTGGCCGCCGATCTTCACGAGGCCGCCGTCGGGGATCTCCAGCCCGGCGATGGTCCGCAACAGCGTCGACTTGCCCGAGCCCGACGGGCCGAGCAGCGCGGTGAGCGACCCGCTGGGGATCGTCAGGTCGATGTCGCGCAGCGCGTGGTAGTCGCCGTAGTGCTTGTTGAGTCCCTCGACGACGATCGAGTGCGCGTCGAGCGACGGAACGTGGACGTCGGTCATATGGCGGCGTTCCTCTTGCGGTCCAGCACGGTCATGAGCAGGAGCGTGATGATCGCCAGGATCATCAACAGGGTCGACGCGGCGTAGGCGCCGAAGACGTTGTGGTCGTCGATGTAGCGGGAATGCACCAGCAGGGTGAGCGTCTGGGACTCCCCGGCGACGCCCGCGGAAACCATGATCACCGCGCCGAACTCGCCGAGCGAGCGGGCGACGGTGAGCACGACGCCGTAGGTCAGGCTCCAGCGGATGGCAGGCAGGGTGATCCGCCAGAAGGTCTGCCAGCGCGACGCGCCGAGAGTCGCGGCGGCCTGCTCCTGCTCCTCGCCGATCTCGTGCAGCACGGGTTCGACCTCGCGCACGACGAACGGCATCGTCACGAAGATCGTCGCCAGCACCATGCCGGGGAGGGCGAAGATCACCTTGAAGCCGGTGTCCTCGACGAAGCCGAGCCAGCCGCTCGAGCCCCACAGGAGGATCAGCGACGCGCCGACGACGATGGGGGACACGGCAAACGGCAGGTCGACGATCGCCTGCACGACGCCGCGGCCGCGGAACCGGCCCCGGACGAGCGCGAGTGCGGTGACGATCCCGAAGACGACGTTGATCGGCACGACGATCGCGACGATGATCAGCGAGAGCGAGAGCGCCGAGATCGCAGCGGGCGTGGTGATCGACTCCCAGAACGCCATGAAGCCGTCCTCGAACGTCCGGAAGAGGATCAGGACGAGCGGCGTGAGGACGAGGATCGCGAGGTAGCCGAGCGCGATCGTGCGCAGCGAGATCCGCGCCGGGGTCGACGGGGTCATGCGGCGTGCTCCTCGCGCCGGGCGGTCCGGCTGCCGAGCAGGCGGAGGAGCAGCAGCACGACGAACGCGATGAGCAGCAGCGCCACCGAGACCGCGGCAGCGTTGACGAACCGGTCGATCTCGATCTGCTTCTGGATGTACTGCGACGCGACCTCGGTCTCCTTCGGGATGCCGCCGCCGATGAGGACGACCGAGCCGTACTCGCCGATCGCGCGGGTGAAGGCCAGGCCCCCGCCCGACAGCACCGCCGGAGCGAGCGTGGGGAGGATGATCTTCCGGAAGATCGTGAAGTTGCTCGCGCCCAGCGACGCAGCGGCCTCCTCGACCTCCTGGTCCATCTCGTGGAGGACCGGCTGCACGGCGCGCACCACGAAGGGCAGCGTCACGAACAGCAGCGCGATCACCAGCGCGGGGCGCGTCGCGTTGAGGTGGATGTCGAACGGGCTCTGCGGGCCGTAGAGCGAGAGCAGGACGATCGACGCGACGATCGTCGGCAGCGCGAACGGCAGGTCGATGAGCGCGTTGACGAAGCTCTTGCCCGGGAAGGTGTCGCGGACCAGCACCCAGGCGATCAGGGTCCCCATGACGACGTTGATCACGGCGACGACGATCGAGACGCCGACCGTGACCTGGAGCGCGGCGAGCGCAGCCGGCGCGTCGATGGCGTCGATGAACCCGCTGATGCCGTTGTCGAAAGCGCGCGCGGTGATGGCCGCCAGGGGCAGCAGCACGATGACGCTCAGCCACAGCACGGCGACGCCGAGCCCGAGGGGCCCGACGCCTCCGGCGGCGGTGCGGGACAGGCGCCGCCGCTTGGCGGCGCCCGGTGCTGGTGCGGTCGTGGCGGCCATCAGGCGCGGCTCAGCCGGTCGCCTTGTCGTAGATCTTCGCGATCGAGCCGTTGTCCGGATCGAAGAACTTCTCGTCGACGTCGGGCCAGCCGCCGAGGTCCGCGATGGTCCACAGCTTCTCCGGATCAGGGAACTTGTCGGCGTACTCGGCCAGGATCTCCTCGTTGACGGGGCGGAAACCGGCCTCGGCCCACAGCTTCTGGCCCTCGTCGCTGTAGAGGAACTCCTTGAAGGCCTCGGCCTGCTCGGGGTGCTTGCTGTTGTTCAGCACCGCGACGGGGTTCTCGATCTTGAACGTGCCGGGCGGGGTGACGTAGTCGACCTTCTCGCCCTCGCCCTTGATGAAGAGCGCCTCGTTCTCGTAGGTCAGCAGCACGTCGCCGGTGCCCTGCAGGAACGTCTCGGTCGCCTCACGGCCGGACTTCGGCTGGACCTTGACGTGCTCGGAGACGAGCGTGTCGATGTACGCCAGGCCGGCGGCCTCGTCCTTGCCGCCGTCGCTCTTGACGGCGTACGGCGCGAGCAGGTTCCACTTCGCCGAGCCCGAGCTGAACGGGTTCGGGGTGACGACCTCGACACCGGGCTTGATGATGTCGTCCCAGTCCTTGATGCCCTTCGGATTCCCGGCGCGGGTCACGATGGTGACAACGGACCCGAACGCCAATCCCTTGTGCGCGTCCTGATTCCAGTCCTCGTCGACGATGCCCGCCTTGACCAGGCGCGTGACGTCGGGCTCGACGGAGAAGTTCACGACATCGGTCTGCAGGCCGGCCTCGACCTTGCGCGACTGATCGCCCGACGCGCCGTAGGACTGCGCGAACGTCACGCCCTTGCCCGCGTCGGTCTTCTGGAAGGCCGGGATGAGCTTGTCGAAGCCCGGCTTCGGGACCGCGTAGGCGACGAGGGAGAGCTTCGCGCCGTTGCCGCTCGATGACGCGCTGCTGTCTCCGGAGTCCTCCGTGCTGTCGCTCGAGCCGCCGCAGGCGGCGAGGGCGACGGCAGACAGGGCGACACCGAGCGCGGTGGTCAGGGCGTGTGGGCGCATGCAACCTCGACTTCCAGAATGGGGACAAACCCGATCGGTCCTCTAATTCCGATCGGGTTTGTGCATATTACCCCACGCGAGGTTCAGTCCACCTCGACGAGTCGGCCGTTCTCCACGTGGAAGACGAATCCGCGCACGGCGTCGCGGTGGGGGAGGGCGTCGCAGGCGCGTACGCGGGACACGGACTCCTCGACCGTCTGGTACGGCGTCGACAGCCAGGGCGGCGGGCTGCCGGTGTCGCGTTCGATCTCCGCGTTCAGCGCGTCCTCGTCGAGCTGCGCCGCGCCGCAGTCGGTGTGGTGGACGACCATGACCTCCTGCGTGCCCATGAGCCGCTGGCTGATGGCCAGCGCCCGGAGCTCTGCGTCGCCGACGACGCCGCCGGGGTTGCGCAGGATGTGGGCGTCGCCGGGCTGGATGCCGAGGACGCGCACGGGGTCGATCCGTGCGTCCATGCACATCAGGATGGCCAGCCCGCGTCGCGGCGGAGCGCCCATCGTCGCGATGTTCTCGGCGGCGATCGCTGCGGCCCGGATGACGTCGTCGATGGCACTCATTCCGTCTAAACACCCTGTTTTCGGTCGACATTACCTATATTCTCTGCAAGCCCGCCTCATGGACCCGCGAATCACGACACTAAATGGCCTGGACGAAGTCGGCCTCAAGCTGGGCTCCGGCTCGGTCACGGCGCTGCTCGGGCCGTCCGGTGGCGGGAAGTCGGCGCTGCTGCACACGGTCCACGCGCACGACGGCGTCGAGAGCGTCCTGGTCGAGCCCGCGCCGGGTGGCGCGCGGCAGCTGGCCGCGCTCCTCGCGGCCCTCGACACGCGCCCCGGCGTGCTGCTTCTCGACGAGCCGTTCTCGGCGCTCGACGCCGAGCAGCGACAGCAGCTGCGCGTGCGCCTGCGTGAGGGCGACGTGACCGTCATCCTGGCGACGCACGACCAGCAGGAGGCGCTGGAGGTGGCCGATCACGTCGTCGTCGTGCGCGACGGGCGCGTCGAGCAGGCCGGCACGCCGGACGAGATCTATGACGCGCCGGCCTCGCCGGTCGCGATGGCCGCGGTGGGCCGCGTCGCCCAGCTGGGCGGGGGCTTCGTCCGGCCCCACGACGTCGACGTCCACGTCGAGCCGGTGGAGGGCGGGCTTGAGGCGCAGATCGCGGAGATCACGCGGGTCGGCTTCGAGGTCCGGATCCGTGCCGAGCTTGCGGACGGCCATGTCGCCCACGCGGCGGTGACGCGCCACGAGGCGCTCGAGCTCGAGCTCGAACCCGGCCAGATCGTCTGGCTGCGCCCGCACCGCGTGCATACGTTCGCGTAGGACGTGCAAGCCCCTCGGCGCGTTCCCGCCTCGCCGTCCGGCATGATGCGCCGGTGCGCGTCTCAGCGAAGGTCGACTACGCCCTGCGCGCCGCAAGCGAACTCGCGGCGGCGGAGGGAACCGGCTCACCCGTGAAGGCCGACGCCATCGCGAAGGCCCAGGAGATTCCGGTGAAGTTCCTGGAGAACATCCTGCAGTCGCTGCGCCACGCGGGCATCGTGCACAGCAAGCGCGGTCCGGACGGCGGGCACCTGCTGGCCCGGCCCGCCAAGGAGATCACGCTCGCCGACGTGATCCGCGCGATCGACGGCCCACTGGCCGGTGTGTCGGGCCAGTCGCCGGATCAGCTGACGTTCCATGGCAGCGCCGAGCCGATGCGGGAGGTCTGGGTCGCGGTGCGGGCAAACCTCCGCGCCGTCCTCGAGCACGTCACGCTCGCCGACGTCGCGTCGGGGAAGCTGCCCAAGCCCGTGCTGAAGCTGACGAGCGCCCCTGACGCCTGGGAACGCCGCTGACGCCTGGCGCGTCGGCGTCTTGTCCACAGCGTCCACGGCAGGTCCCGCCCGTTTCGACATCGGGCCAACGTGCTCGTCCGTGTCGCACGCCACCGTGAAGGGGTGGCCGCGAACCGTCAGGTCCAAGCCGCGTCGGCGCCGTACGCCGCGCCCGTCGCGCCACGCCGGCGGACGAACGCCGCGCTGACGTCACTGGTCTTCGCGACCTCCGGTGGACGGGGCGCGCAGCTGGCCGTGCCCGAGGCTCCGATCGTGACGCCGACGCTCGAGGAGGCGTTGCGTTCGCGCGCCGTCGTCGCGGCCTGGGGCGGTGGGGATCCGGCGCTGCTTGGCGCGCTCTCGCTCGTGGCCCTCCTGCGCGCCCGGAAGCTGTCGAGCCTCGAGCTGGCCGACGCCTACCTCGCGCGCATCGCGCGCGTCAACGGCGACGGGGGCGTGATCGGCGTGGCGCGTGGCCCCGCGGGCCCGGATGCGTCCCAGGCGGTCTATGCCGCGAACGGTGCGCTGAACGCGTACGTCCACGTCTACGCCGACCGGGCGCGGGCGGAGGCTCGTGCGGCCGACGCCCGCCTCGATGCGGCGGCGCGTGGCGGGCCGCCGGCGCCGTTGCTGTGCGGTCTCCCGATCGCGCTGAAGGACGTCATCGCCGTCGATGGCATGCCGCTGAGCCTGGGCTGTCCGTCGCTGCGTGGGCAGCGCGTGGCCGGCGACTCGGTGATCTGGGCGCGGCTGGCCGCGGCCGGGGCGGTGCTCCTCGGCCACACGCACACGGGACCGTGGACGGCGGACGACCTCTGTGCCCAGACGGCGAACCCCTGGCGCGCCGAGCTGGCAATCGGGGGGTCCAGCGGCGGGTCGGCGGCGGCTGCCGCGGCGCGGCTCGCGGCGCTCACGATCGGCACCGACACCGGGAACTCCGTGCGTAACCCGGCGCAGCAGGCGGGGATCTCGGCGCTCAAGCCCAGCCACGGGATGGTGCCGCTCACCGGCGTCGCGCCGCTCATTCCCGGCCTCGACCACGCCGGACCGATGGCCGCCGCGATGGAGGACGTGAGCCTCGCGCTCGCCGCGCTGGCCGGCCCCGATCCCAGCGATCCGCGGACGCGCTTCACGACCGGCGCGGGATCCGCGGGCGGGCCGGGGTTCCCCGTCATCGCTCGCGGCGGCGACCGGCCGTTGGCGGGCGTGCGGATCGCGTCGACGGTGTCGACGGAGCCAGAACCCGCGCGCGACCGGTGGCATCCCGACGTGGTCGCGGCGCTGCGCCGCTGCGAGGAGGAGCTGCGCGCGCTCGGCGCCGAGGTCCTCACCGTGACCCCGCCCGAGCGTGTCCACGGCGCGACCCACGCGGACCTGACCGCGCTGGACCGCCAGGTCGTCCTCGCCGAGACCTACGCGCAGCGCGAGGACGCGGCGGTGGAGGCGGCGGTCCGGCTGCGCCACCGTCACGAGCCGGAGGGACGCGACGTCATGCTCGGACCCGCCGCGCTGGAGGGGCAGGCGCTCGACCACGCGCGGCGCCAGCGCCGCGGCTACCGCTCGGCGTGGGCCGCGACGCTGGCCGAGGCGCGCGCCGACGCGGTGCTCTGGCCGCAGAAGGTCGAGCTCCCGCCGGTCCGCGAGGGCGACTTCACCGCGCCGTTCCTCGGCGTCGACCAGGCGCGCGCGAACACCCTGGGGTGGCCGTGCGCGCAGATGCCGCTCGGGCCCGGGACGCAGAGCGGGCTTCCGGTCGGCGTCGATCTGGCGGCCCCGTGGGGCCGGGATGCGGTGGTCCTGCGGATCGCGCTCGAGTACCAGGCGCGCCACCCGCACCACGAGGCCGTCCCCGCGCTCTAGGCAAGCGCGGCGAGGAGCCGCTCGAGGTCCGTCTCGGTGTTCCAGGCGCCCGTCGAGGCGCGAACGTACGGCGTGCCGGGCAGGTCGCGCACGACGACCTTGCGCTCGCCGAGGCGGTCGCGCACGCCCATCGGGTCGTCGACCTCGAAGCTCACGAGGGTCGTGCGGCCGCGCGGCGCGACGGTGAGCCCGCGCTCGGCCAGGGCGTGCGCGAGCGAGTCGGCGAGCTCGGCGCCGCGGGCGAAGACGGTCTCCCAGCCGATCTCGGCGAGCTGGTCGGTCGCCGCCGCGCCGGCCGCCGCGATCTCGCTCGAGATCGCCGAAGCATCGAAGCGGCGGGCGTCGGGCCACGGCTCGGCGTCGAGGCCCTTGCTCGGGTCCTGCAGCGTGCCGTAGCTCAGGGCGAACGGCCGGAGGGCGTCGGCCCACCGCGGGGCGACCCAGAGCATGCCGAGCCCGACGGGCCCGCAGAGCCACTTCTGCCCGGCGCCGGCGTAGGCGGCGCAGCCGAGCGAAGCCGGGTCCACGGGGATCGCGCCGACGCCCTGGGCGCCGTCGTAGATCACGGGCACGTCCTTGCCGACCTCGCGCAGCGCATCGACAGGCGCGAGTGCGCCGGTCTTCCAGGAGACGTGCGAGCACGCGACCGCGCGCGTCTTCGGCCCGACGGCGTCGGCGACGTCCGCCAGCGGGACGGCACGGACGGTGACACCACGCAGATCGCGCAGCGCGGTGAGCGGGCCGTTGAGGCCGGGGTGCTCGTCGTCTGCGGTGACGACCTCGTCGCCGGGTCCGAGCGGGAGTGCGTCGAGGACACGGGCGAGGCCGTCGGAGGTGGACGTCGTGATCGCGACGTCCTCGGGTTCGGAACCCAGGGCACCCGCGTAGGCGTGGCGCAGGTGCGTGTGCGTGGCCTGGAGCTCCTCGTAGTACCGCCCGGCCCGGCCGACGACAGCGGCCCGGGTCGTTCCAGCACCCAGCGCGTCGGCCGTCGTCCACGACAGCGGGCCGCACGTCCCGGCGTTGAGGTACACGGTCTCGGAGAGGACCGGGTGCGCGGTACGCAGGGCGGCCAGCGCGTCGTCGCTCATGGGCGACGACGGTACCGCCCGCCGACCACGTACCCTGCATCGCCGATGCGGGTCACGCTTCCGGACGGCACTCCTCTCGACCTCGACGACGGCGCCACGGGCGCCGACGCGGCTGCGGCCATCGGGCCCGGGCTGGCGAAGGCCGCGCTCGCGGTCAAGCAGCAGGGGACCGTCCGGGACCTCGCGGCGCCGCTCATCGACGGCGAGCCGTTGGAGATTCTCACCGACCGCTCGGGGCAGGACGCGCTCGATCTCATCCGCCACGACACCGCCCACGTCCTCGCCGCCGCGGCGATGGAGCTGTACCCGGGCGTGAAGATCTCGATCGGCCCGCCGATCGAGAACGGCTTCTACTACGACTTCGACTTCCCCGAGGGCGTCACGCTCAACGAGGGCGACTTCGCGGCGCTCGAGTCGAAGATGAAGGAGCACATCGCCGCCGATGAGCAGTTCGTCCGCGAGGACATCTCGGTGGCCGAGGCGCTCGAGCGCTTCAAGGCCGAGGGGCAGGACTACAAGGTCGAGCTGATCGAGGACCTGGTCCGCGACCAGGGCATCGACACGGTCAGCATCTACACGAACGGCCCGTTCACCGACCTCTGCCGCGGCCCGCACGCGCCGTCGACGAGCCGCATCGGCGCCTTCAAGCTGCAGAGCGTCGCGGGCGCGTACTGGCGTGGCGACTCCGAGCGCCAGATGCTCACGCGCGTCTACGGCACCGCCTTCTTCAAGAAGAAGGAGCTCAACGCCTGGCTCGAGCTGCTCGAGCAGGCCCGCGCGCGCGACCACCGCAAGCTCGGCGCCGAGCTCAACCTCTTCATGTTCAGCGAGCTGTCGCCCGGGTCGCCGTTCTGGCAGCCGGACGGCATGCAGATCTGGAACTCCCTGACCGAGCTCTGGCGGGGCGAGAACGCGCGCCGCGGCTACCGCGAGGTCCGCACGCCGATCCTGTTCGACGTGGACCTCTTCAAGATCTCCGGCCACTGGGACGCGTACCGCGAGAACATGTACTTCACGGAGGTGGAGAAGCGGGCGATGGGCCTCAAGCCCATGAACTGCCCCGGCCACATCCAGCTGTACAAGAACGAGCGCCACAGCTACCGCGACCTGCCGATCCGGTACTCCGAGGCCGGCCTCGTCCATCGCCACGAGCCGAGCGGCACCCTCCACGGGCTGATGCGCGTCCGGCACATCACGCAGGACGACGCCCACATCTTCTGCACCGAGGACCAGATCGAGGCCGAGGTCGTCGACTGCCTGAAGTTCGGGTTCGACATCTACAAGCTGTTCGGCTTCGAGCCGCGGCTCGAGCTCTCCACCCGGCCCGACAAGCGCGTCGGCACCGAGGAGATGTGGGATCGCGCCGAGGCCGCCCTCGAGGCCGCGCTGAAGTCGCAGGGCCTGGAGTACGACGTCAATCCCGGCGACGGCGCGTTCTACGGCCCGAAGATCGACCTGCACATGACCGACTCGATCGGGCGCTCGTGGCAGCTGGGCACGGTCCAGCTCGACTACTCGATGCCCGAGCGCTTCGACATCACCTACACGGGCGCGGACAATGCCGACCATCGCCCGGTGATGATCCATCGTGCGCTGCTCGGCTCGTTCGAGCGGTTCATCGGGATCCTCATCGAGCACTACGCCGGCGAGTTCCCTCTGTGGCTCTCACCGACGCAGGTGATCGTCCTCCCAGTCTCCGACCGTCACAACGACTACGCCTTCGGGGTTCGCGACGAGCTACTGGCAGCGGGTCTGCGCGTGGCCGTCGACGACCGCAGCGAGTCGATCGGCCGCAAGATCCGCGAGGCGGAGCTGAAGAAGGTGCCGTTCATGCTCATCGTCGGCGACCGTGAGGCGGAGTCCGGCGAGGTCAGCGTCCGCGAGCATCGCGAGGGCGACACCGGCGCCGAGACGGTGGCGGCTCTAGGCGAGCGGCTCTCCGCGCGCGTGCGCGAGCGCAGCGCGTGAACGCCTGGAGGCGACGTGTCGCCGAGCTGCCCGCGCGCGAGCTGCCGGGTGGGCTCGTGCTGCACACCGCGGGGGGACCGCTCGCGCGCCTGCGCGGGCTCGCGCGCCTGAACGGCCTGCCATCGGATCGTGGGCTCCTGCTCACGCGCACGCGTTCGGTGCACACGCTCGGGATGCGCTTCGCACTCGATCTCGTATGGCTCGACCGGCGCGGCGCGGTCGTGCGCGTCGACCGGGCTGTGGCCCCACGGCGGCACGCGTCGTGCCGGGGCGCAAGGGCCGTCGTGGAAGTCCGCGCGGGCATGGGAGACCGGTTCGCAACGGCGCTCGCATCGCAGGTTCCTGTGCAACGCACTCGACCGTCGGTCTGACGCGGCTATACTCGATTCTGTTGATTTCCGCCCGTACCACCTCCAGCGCGCCCCTCTCCGCTTGACGCGCGCCACTCAAAGCTAGATGCCGGTCCCGAGAAGGTTCGACCGGCGCCCGCCAGAGCGGGACCAGACCCGGATCAATGAACGCATCCGCGTTCCTGAGGTCCGTCTCATCGACGAGTCCGGCAAGCAGGTCGGCGTCATGAAAACCGACAAGGCGGTTGCGTACGCGCAGAGCCGCGATCTCGATCTCGTCGAGGTCGCCCCTGAGGCCCGCCCGCCTGTCTGCCGCGTGCTCGACTACTCGAAGTACAAGTACGAGCAGGCGCAGAAGGCCAAG
>JAEMSV010000204.1 GCA_016462625.1 Solirubrobacteraceae bacterium
GCGACTGCAGTCTCCAGCGCCGCCACCAGAAGCTCGTGGAGATCGCGCCCGCGCCCCACCTCGACGACGCCCTGCGCGGCGCGCTGGCCGACGCGGCGCTGCGGATCGGGCGGGCGTTGCAGCTGCGGGGCCTGACCACGATCGAGTTCCTCGTCGACCTCGACCACGCCGGGGCCTTCGCCTTCATCGAGGCGAACCCGCGCCTGCAGGTCGAACACACCGTCACGGAGGAGGTCTTCGGGATCGACCTCGTCGTCGCGCAACTCCGTCTGGCGCTCGGAACGCCGCTGTCCGAGCTCGGGCTCGGCGGGCTCGTCGCGCACGGCACCGCGGTGCAGGCGCGCGTGAACACGGAGCGCTCGGGCGCGGACGGCACGGCCGTCCCCGCGACTGGCACCATCGCGGCGTTCACGCCGCCCCAGGGCGCGCGCGTCGACACCGCCGCCCGCGCCGGCATGACGATCAACGGCGCGTACGACTCGCTGCTGGCGAAGGTCATCGTCCACGCCGACAGCCTGGCCTCCGCGATCGACCGGGCGCACATCGCCGTCGGTGCCTTCGTCGTGCACGGAATCGAGACGAACGTCGACGCGCTGACCGCGATCCTCGCCGACGAGGACGTCCGCGCCGGGCGCCTCTCCATCGACCTGCTCGAGCGCCAGATCCAGGGGACCGCCGAAAGCGAGCTGCCTGGCAGCGGGGCGGGCGGGCCGATATCCGTCGAGTCGCCACTGACCGGCCTCGTCGTGGAGATCGTGGCCCCCACGGGGACCACCGTGCCGCCGGGCGCCCCGGTCCTGGTGGTCGAGGCGATGAAGATGCACCACGAGGTCGTCACGCCCGTCGGCGGCGAGGTGGCGCGCGTCGCGGTCAACGTCGGCAACCAGATCCACCCCGGCGACGCGCTCTTCACGGTCACCGCGGGCGACGTGACGGTCAGAGACGCCGCCGCCACGACGGCCGACGACACCGCGCGCGCCGACCTCGAAGCGGTCCTCGCCCGCCGCGCCGGGCTGCTCGACGAGGCCCGCCCGGCAGCGGTGGAGAAGCGCCGCGCGCGCGACCGGCGCACCGCCCGCGAGAACATCGCCGACCTCGTCGACGACGGCACGTTCTCCGAGTACGGCGGCCTCGTCATCGCCGCTCAGAAGGCGCGCCGCTCCGAGGAGGATCTCATCGCCAACACCGCTGGCGACGGCATGGTCATGGGGACCGCGGAGATCGACGGCACCCAGACCGCGGTGCTCTCCTACGACTACATGGTGATGGCGGGCACGCAGGGCTACCGCAACCACCAGAAGACCGACCGCCTGCTCGAGCTCGCCGAGCGGCTGCGGCTCCCGATCGTCCTGTTCGCCGAGGGCGGCGGAGGACGGCCCGGCGACACGGACTTCGCCGAGCTGTTCCAGCTGACCGTCCCGACGTTCGCGACCTTCGCCCGGCTCTCCGGACTCGTGCCGCGGATCGGGATCGTCTCGGGCAACTGCTTCGCCGGGAACGCCGCGCTCGCGGGTTCGTGCGACGTGATCATCGCGACGCCCGACGCCTCGCTGGGCATGGGCGGGCCGGCGATGATCGAGGGCGGCGGGCTCGGGCGATTCGCTCCCGCCGACGTCGGGCCGGTGTCGATGCAGGAGCCCAACGGCGTGATCGACCTGCTCGCCGAGGACGAGGCCGCCGCCGTCGCGACCGCCCGCCGCCTGCTCGGCTACCTGACCGGCGCGCGCGGGGACGGTGCCCACGGCGATCAGCACGTCCTGCGCCGGATCATCCCCGAGGACGCGAAGCGGATCCACGACGCGCGCGCCGTGCTGCACGCGCTATTCGATACCGACTCCGTCCTGGAGCTGCGCCCGAACTTCGGGGTCGGCATGATCACCGGGTTCGCCCGGATCGACGGACAGCCGGTCGGCGTGCTGGCCAACGACCCGAAGCATCTCAGCGGCGCGATCGACGCCGAAGGCTCGGACAAGGGCGCGCACTTCGTGCAGCTCTGCGACGCGTTCGGGCTCCCGATCGTCTCGCTGGTCGACACCCCCGGGTTCATGGTCGGCCCCGACGCCGAGTCCGCCGCGCTCGTGCGCCGCGCGTCCCGTCTCTTCGTCACCGCGGCGACGATGAGCGTCCCATGGATCAGCGTGGTCGTCCGCCGCGCCTACGGGCTGGGGGCCCAGGCCATGGCCGGCGGCGGGTTCCACGTCCCGGTCCTGAACATCGCCTGGCCCACCGGCGAGTTCGGGGCGATGGGCGTCGAGGGGGCAGTCCGGCTGGCGATGCGCAAGGAGCTCGAGGCGATCGAGGACGAGGCCGAGCGCGAGGAGCGCGTGAAGATCCTCGTCGAGCAGGTCCGCGGGCAGAGCGGCGCGCTGAACATGGCCGCGCACTTCGAGATCGACGACGTCATCGATCCGGCGGACACGCGGGACCGGGTCGTCGCGGCGCTGAACGCGGCGGCCGGGCGGGCGGGCATCCCGGTCGAGGGACGACGGCGGACGATGGTCGACGTCTGGTGAGCCTCAGGCCATCGGACCGTTTGACCCTGTGTCAGTTGCAGACGACGCAGGCACCGAACTCGCACTCGCAGCCCGGCGCTGCCAGCTGCGGGACCTCGGGGCCCCATGCCCGGACCCACGAGCGGGCGGCCGGCACAGTCCGGTCTGCGACGCCGCCGGGCCAGCATCCGCGCACGAGCGCTGCCATGAGCCGCCCCGCTTCGTCCTCGTCTCGACGGCCTACAGCGGTGATGTGCGCGTGGACGTGCACGCGGCGGGGGTCGACGGGCATGGCCCCGTTATCGGACCGCCGCCGCGCGATTCAAGCGGCCTGGCCGGGTGTCCGTCAGGCCATCTGCGGAACCCGGCTGATCGCCTCCTGGTAGAGGCCCATCTGCTCGGCGATCGCGTCGTTCGTCACGCCGTCGACGTGGGTGATGCCCTCCACGCACAGCTGCGCGTTCGCGGTCGCCCGCTGGAATTCGGCGTCCTCGCGGAGGGCCGAGATCTGCTGCATGGTCCCGTGGACCTGCATGAACCCGTCGATGCCGGCGTTCGGCGACATCAGGGTGATGTCGAAGCTCTCGATGCGGCCTTCTTGCTGCATCCGCCCGAGGAGCCCGACGTTCTCGTTGAACGCCTCGAGGGCGCGCTCCTCCCGTCCCGTCACGACACCGGTCCAGCTGATGAACAGCACGCGGTCGGCCATGCCGACCTCCTCTTCTCACGGCCCGGTCCGAAGGCAGCCGGACCTATCGCGTCGACTGTGTCACCGGGCCGGATCCGACGCAACAGGGGACCGCTGGGTCGCGAACCGCAGAGCGTCTGGGTAGATCGGAAGCAGCCCGAACGTGGCCGCGTCGGGGACGACTTCGACCGGCGCGCCGCCGAGTGCCTCGGCGAGCCGCCGCGCGTGCGACGGCGGGTGCACGACGTCGTGGTCACCGGTCCAGAACGCCGCGGGCGCGCGGACCGCGGCGATGTCGACGCCCCAGGGCCGCCCGATCCGGCCCATCTCCCGAGCAACGGCGTCAGGCTGCCCGAGGATCTCGACCGTCGCCTGCTCGTGGAGCTTCCACATGGCGGGGTCCTCGAGCACCGCGAGGTCGGCCGCCGGCAGGTCCCCGGAGAACTTCCGCGCCGCCTTCTCCGGGTTCCTCGCGGCGCTCCGCCCGGCGGCGCGCAGGCCGAGCCGCAGGAGCCATGGCGCCCGGCGCGAGAGCTTCACGCCCATGCGCAGCTGCTTGCCCGCCTCGGCGAACGCGCCGGGGTCGTCGAGCGGCGCCAGGCCGCCGAGAAACGCGAGCGCCGCGACCCGATCGGGCAGCGCGGCGGCGGCCGCCAGCGCGTACGGCGTACCACCGGACTGGGCCACGACGCCGGCACGGTCGGCGCCGACTGCATCGAGCAGAGCCGCATGATCTTCGGGCCAGTCGGCGATGGCGCGATCCTCCTTGCTGCTGTCGCCGAAGCCGGGCCGGTCCGGGGCGACGAGCTGGAGCCCGAGCGCGTCGGCGGCAGCAGCCGAAGCGCGGGCGAGACCACGAGAACCCGGGCCGTCGAGCACGACGACCACCGGGCGCCCGTCCCCGCCGAAGGTCGCGTACGAGAGCGTGCGGCCGCAGGGGAGCGAAAGCGCATGCCGCTGTTCAGGGGGCGAGGTCATGGGGAGTCTCCGTCTGAGTCGACACTGTGTCGCAACGCCGCCCCAGTGTGCCACACTTGCGACACAGTGTCGACTTCCCGCGTCCCCGCCGCCGAGGCGCGCCAGCGCATCCTGACCGCCACCCGCGAGCTGCTGCTCGAGCAGCCGTTCTCCCAGCTGACGGTGGGCAAGGTCATGACGCGCGCGCAGCTCACGCGCACCGCCTTCTACCGCCACTGGGACGACCTCCCGCAGATGGCGCCCGACCTGCTCCCTGACGAGGATGACCCGCTGGTCGATCAGGTCACGCGGATCGACACGAGCGATCCCCAGGCGGTGGTGCGGGCGATGGTCGACGGGCTCGTCGCGACGTACGCCGAGCACGGCCCGCTGCTGCGCGCCATCGACGACGCCGCCCGCCACGACGAGGAGGTCGCCCAGCGGCTCGACGCGGCGCTCGCCGGCCCCCGCCGCCTGATCGCCCAGCTCGTCGCAGC
>JAEMSV010000205.1 GCA_016462625.1 Solirubrobacteraceae bacterium
CGAGACCGTCACGGGCTACGACCTCGCCCTCTTCAGCGCGGGCGGCTCGACCTCGAAGGCCTGGGCGGAGAAGTTCGTCGCGGGCGGCGCGATCGTCGTCGACAACTCGTCGGCGTTCCGCATGGACCCCGACGTCCCGCTCGTCGTCTCCGAGGTCAACCCGGACGCGCTCGAGGCAGCCCGCAAGGGCATCATCGCCAACCCGAACTGCACGACGATGGTCGTCATGCTTCCGGCCAAGGCGCTGCACGACGCCTTCGGCATGACCGCGATGGTCGCCACGAGCTACCAGGCCGCGGGCGGCGCCGGGCAGAAGGGCATCGATGAGCTGGCCGCGCAGGTGCCGGTCCTGCACGAGCAGATCGATTTCCTCGTGACCGATGGCCAGCGCGCCCGCGAGCTCGTCATCTCCGAGGTGCACGCCGACACGCTCGCCTACAACGTGGTCCCGATGCTGGGCACCCTGGGCGACAACGGCTACACCGACGAGGAGATGAAGCTGCGGAACGAGAGCCGCAAGATCCTCGATCTCCCGGAGCTCGCGGTGTCGCCCACCTGCGTCCGCGTTCCCGTGATGGTCGGGCACGCGATCGAGGTCCGTGCGACGTACGAGCGCGAGGTCGACCTCGCGGAGGCCCGCGCTGCGCTGGAGGCGTTCCCCAACCTCATCGTCGAGGAGGCGCCGACCCCGCTGGCCGCCGCCGGCCGCGACGAGACATTCGTCGGCCGCGTCCGCAAGGACCTCGGCGACCCGAAGAGCCTCAACTTCTTCGTCGTCGGCGACAACCTCTTGAAGGGCGCCGCGCTGAACACGGTGCAGCTCGCCGAGCTCGCGGTCGAGCGCGGGCTCACGGGCGCCCGCGCCTGAAGCCTCACTGGTTTCGGGAGCGACTGTCCCAATTGCGGGGACCCTGCAAGTCGGGAGCCTCCGGGCAATGGTCGTCCACGAGGTATGTGGGCCGTATGTCTCGTATCCGAGTTGGGAGAAGAGGGGCGATATCCCCGCTGCCCCAAGACTCCACACAAGGACGAGGTAATGCGAACGATGCGACTGCCGCTTCGCACGAAGCTGCTCGGCGGCTTTGGTGCTGTCGTGACACTGATGGTGATCCTGGGCCTCCTGGCCCTGAACAACGTCACCACGGTGCAGGACGGCGCCAAGAAGATCAACGACGACACCGTTCCGAGCGTGAACGCCGTCAACGAGATGCGCATCTGGTCGCAGACGATGCGCAAGGACCAGTTCCGTCACGCCTTCGCGCCGAACGACGCCAAGCGCGTCGAGATCCAGACCGAGGACTTTCCGCTCGACCGCAAGTCCGTGAAGGGAGCGTTCACGGCGCTGAAGCCGCTGGTCGCCGGTGACGCGAAGGACGAGGCTCGCCTGGCCAAGGCACAGAAGACCTGGAACCAGTACCTCGACATGACCCAGAGCTTCGCCGCCGCCAGCAACGCGCACAACGACACGAAGTCCGCGCAGATCCTCGCCGACGCCGGTGACGTGTTCAGCGACTTCGACGCGCAGATGCAGGCGTGGAACAAGTCCGTGCAGGCGCAGGGCGACAAGACGTACGCCGACGCCGAGGACACCGCGGCCCAAGCTCGCACCCTGACGATCGGGCTCCTGATCTTCGCCGTCCTTCTCGCCGTCGCGATCGCGCTGCTGCTCTCGCGCAGCATCACCAAGGGCGTCCGCGAGGTCCTCGATCGCCTGAAGAGCCTCAGCGAGCGCGACAGCGCCGAACTGAAGACGGGCCTTGAGCGCCTGGCCGACGGTGACCTCACCCGTGAGGTCACGCCGGTCACCGAGGCGATTGCGAAGTGGAGCAACGACGAGATCGGGGATGTCGCCCAGGCCGTCAACGCAACCCGCGACCACACGATCGCGTCGGTCGAGGCATACACCACCGCGCGCGGTGCGCTCGCCGACATGATCGGCGAGGTCGGCAACACGGCGGGCGCGGTCTCGGATGCCTCGCAGCAGATGGCGTCGACGTCCGACGAGACGGGCCGCGCGGTGGGCGAGATCGCCAACGCAATCACTGAGGTCGCGGCCGGCGCCCAGCGTCAGGTGCAGTCGGTCGACGAGGTCAAGCGCATGACCGAGGAGGTGGCGGACGCCACCCGCACCTCGGCCACGAACGCCAAGGAGACCGCGGACGTTGCCGAGCAGACCCGCGAGATGGCGCAGGCCGGCATGCAAGCCGCAGCCGCTGCGACCGGCGCCATGAGCGCCGTGCGCGAGGCCAGCCAGCAGGCCGCCGACGCCATCGGCGAGCTGGGCTCGAAGAGCGAGCAGATCGGCGGCATCATCGACACGATCACCGGCATCGCCGAGCAGACGAACCTCCTCGCGCTCAATGCCGCGATCGAGGCCGCCCGCGCCGGCGAGCAGGGCCGCGGCTTCGCGGTCGTCGCCGACGAGGTCCGCAAGCTCGCCGAGGAGTCGCAGCAGGCTGCCGCCTCGATCGCGACGCTCATCGGCGAGATCCAGGACGAGACCGGCAAGGCCGTCGACACCGTCCGCACGGGCGCCGAGCGCACCGCGGAGGGCTCGACCACGGTCGAGGAGGCCCGCCGCTCGTTCGAGGAGATCGGCACGTCGGTCGGCGACATGGGCTCGCGCGTCGAGCAGATCGCCGCAGCCGTCGAGCAGATCGCCGAGACCGCCGGTCGCATGAGCGAGAACATGAACGACGTGGCCGCCGTCGCCGAGGAGTCTTCGGCCTCGACGGAGCAGGTCTCCGCCTCGACGCAGCAGACCAGCGCGTCGACCGAGGAGATCGCCGCGTCCGCCCAGGAGCTCTCCGCCACGGCGCAGCGGCTGGACAGCCTCGTCTCGCGCTTCACCGTCAGCGCGTAGATCCGACAGGGCCGGATCCGCCCGATCTGGGCGGATCCGGCTCGTGTCTCGCCCGTCGGGCGGAACCCAGGACCCGATGTTTCGACACTCGGGAACTGTTCATCCGCGCCGATATGCTTGATTGTGTTGCAATATATGGGATCAGGGCGGGGAGTGGAAGCCGCGCGGCTGCAGGTCGTCCGCGGCGAGGAGAGCAGCCTTCGGCTTGTGCCCGGCGAGCGGGCGCTCCAGGTTTGGGCCCCGCGCCGGTTGCGCGCCAGTCGCCGTCCGCCCGGGGCGGCCGTGGCCGAGCCCATCGTCGGGTGGCCCGGGGACAGCGCTCCGAGGCTGACGCTCACGAACCGCCGCCTGATCGTCCACGGCACGAGCGCCCCGGAGGTCGGCGCGCACGTCGCGCTCGAGCGGATCGCCTGCGTCCGCGCCGAGCACGTGAGCCGCGCCAGCCGCTTCGCGCTCGAGGTCCTTCTCCACACCCCCCGCGCCTCCGCGACCCTCACGCTGGAAGGGCTCATGCGCCGCCGTGAGGCGTTCGTCTTCACCCGTGCGCTCGCGGACGCACATCGTGCGCGGTGGCAGACGCTGCCACTCGGAGGACAGGCCGAGGCTGCGGTGGACGTGATGCGGCCGCGGCGCGTCCGCGGCGGGCTGTCGTACCTTCCCGCGCTTCACGTGCCGCTCGGCATGACCGACGCGATCCGCGGGCCGGGCGCTCCGGCGACCGTGCCGCAGCGGATGCGGCTCTAGGCCGCGCGGGCCGCGTCGCCGGCCGGCAGCGCGAACGCGTCGGCGAGCAGCTCATAGGACCGTCGCCGCGCGGCGTGGTCGTGCGTGATCGTCACGACGATGACCTCGGAGGCCCCGTACTCGTCGGCGAGCGCTCGCACGCCGTCGCGCACCTGCTCGGGCGTGCCGACGATCTCGCGACGGCCTTTCGACGGCGCAAGCGGGTCCCG
The DNA here is from genome assembly GCA_016462625.1 of Solirubrobacteraceae bacterium. The sequence goes on from JAEMSV010000205.1 coordinate 3,817, forward strand.
CCCCTCGCGTTCGAGCGCCCTGATGGCGTCCGCGACCCGCGGGATGGGGCCCGGGGTGCCGCGGCGCAGCTGCCGGAACGCGAGGCGCCCGCTGGAGGCGAGGCGCTGGGCCTCCTCCTCCGTGTCGGCAGCGAGCACCCACGCGCCGACGGCGATCTCCGCCGCGGGCGTCCGGTCCGATGGCTGGAACCGCTCCACGTACGACTGGGCGATCGAGGCGCCCTCGCGGTTGATGAAGTCGGCGAACGCGTAGGGCAGGCCGAGGTCGGCCGCCCAGATCGCGCTCTGCGGCGACGAGCCCAGGAGCCACGGCTGCGGCCGTTCGCTCGGTTCCCCGGGGAGCTCGATCCGGCCGAACGGGTGGTCGGCGGGAAAGCTGTCGTTCAGGTAGGCGAGCAGCTCGGCCAGCTGCTGCGGGAAGTCGTCGGGCGCGCGCTCGCGGCGGTCACGCTGCAGGGCGAAGGCGGTGATGGGGTCGGTGCCTGACGCCCGCCCGATGCCGAGGTCGATCCGCCCGGGGAAGAGGCCGGAGAGGACCCCGAAGTTCTCGGCGACCTTCAGCGGGCTGTAGTGCGGCAGCATCACGCCGCCACTGCCCACCCGCAGGTTCGTCGTCGCCGCGGCGATCGGGCCGATCAGGACCTCCGGGCTCGGGCCGGCGACCATGCCGCCCCCGTGGTGCTCGGCGACCCAGTACCGGTGGAAGCCCAGATCGTCGGCGAGCCGCGCGAGATCGAGGGTGTTGCGCAGCGCGTCGGCGCCGGTCTGGCCGGCGGGGACGGGCGATTGGTCGAGGACGCTGAGCCGAAGGG
>JAEMSV010000206.1 GCA_016462625.1 Solirubrobacteraceae bacterium
CTCTACGCCCAGACCAAGGCGGCCCGCGGCGAGGAGCTCTCCCCCGAGCTGGCCGCCCAGCTGCCGGCCAGCAGCCCCGACGCGCCGTGGGCGCTCGGCCTCGACGCGATTCTGTGGATGCACGGCGCAGCCCCGGGTGCGGCGGAGTTCGTTCCCGCCGCACTGCGGGGCCGTCGTCAGGTCCCGTTCACGGTCGGCGGGTTCGTCCGCTACGCCGAAACCCCGGTGGGCCCGTACAACGAGGTGTGGGGTTCACCGGTCGGGCTGCTGCACCGCGGCCTGACCGCGGCGACCGTGCCGTTCATGGTCGTCGACTCCCTCGCGTCGATCCACGGCGGACGCTCGAACTGGTCGCTGCCGAAGTCGCTCGGGACCTTCGCGTGGGAGTCCGACACCACGGTGCGCGCTGACGGAGAGAGCCCGGCCGGGCCGTGGAGCGTCTCGGCGGTCGCGTCGCCGAAGGGGCCGGCCATCCCGTTTTGGGGCCCGTCCTGGCTCCGGCAGCTCACCCCCGGCGGCGAGGCGCTGCGCATCGGCGCCCGCGGGCGGGGGATGGCGCGGATGGCGACCGTCAGGGTCGAGACGACTGGGCCGTCCCTGCCGGAGTGGCTGCTCCCCGGCGAGCACGTCGGGCTGGTGATCAGGCGCGCACGGATGCGCTTCGGGCCGGCGAAGCGGCGCGGCTGAGCCAGCGCCAGAACGACGCTGCGGTCTCGCTGCGGCGGGCCCGCGCGCGCCGGACGGCGCGGAGCTTGCGGCTGAGGTCGGCGTCGCCGAGCGGGACGGCGCGCAGCGTCCCGGCGCGCTGGTCTCCGGCGACCGCGAGCGTGGAGAGCAGCGCGAACGTTCCGCGGTCGAGCGCGTGCTTGACGCCCTGGGTGCTCGCCATCTCCAGCTCGGGAACGAGCTCGACGCCCACGGCGTGCAGGCCAGCGTCTGCGACCGCGCGCAGGCCGGAGCCGGTCTCGCGCGCGACGTAGCCGAGGGCCGTCAGGTCGGCCGCGGCGATCGCGCGGCGGCGCGCCCACGGGTGGTCGGCGGTGATCACGACGACCAGCTCGTCCTCGACCAGGGTCCGCGCCTCGACCCCGTCGAGCGGGTCGGTCCCCTCGACGAAGCCGATCTCGGCCTCGCCTCGCCGGACCGCCCGCAGGACGGAGGTCGACGTCGCGATGTCGACGATCGCCCGCATCGCGGGGTCGCGATCGCGGTACGCGGCCAGCCAGCCGGGGAGCAGGACCTCTCCGATCGTCGGACTCGCGGACAGCCGCAGCTCGTGTCCCGCCTTGCCGCGGTGCGCGGCCACGGCGTCAGCGGCGTGACGCAGCGCGGCAAGCGCCTGCCGCGCCTCGGGGTAGAGCACGCGGCCCGCGTCGGTCAGCTGCAGGCCGCCGTGGTCGCGGAGGAACAGCGGGACGCCGACACGCCGCTCGAGCGCCTGGATGCGTTTCGTCACCGCCGACTGCGTGAGCTCGAGTGTCTCCGCGGCGCCCTGGACCGTGCCTGCCTCGATCGCCGCGACGAAGGCGGCGAGCCCGGGCCCGGACAGCGGATCGGCACGCGACGGCATGGGGACCAGTGTGGCAGCGGTATTCCCTTCTGGAATGTCGTACGGCCGAATCGGACTGGCTGCGGAGCTGGCGCGTCCGCATGATGCGCCGCGTGCTGCGCGACGCCGGACCCACGTGGTTCACCCCTGTCATGGGCACGGGTGTCCTGGCCTGCGGCGCCGAGGTCCTGCCCGTCGGCGGCGCGGTCCTCGACCCGATCGCGACGATGCTCTGGGCGGTCGCGGCCCTCCTGCTCATGGGGGTGTCGCTCGCGGGCCTCGCGGCCTGGCAGCGCCCGCACCGGTCCCTGCGCGCGGAGGTCATGAATCCGGAGGTGGCGCCGTTCCTGGCGGCGCCGCCGATCGCGGTCCTCACCGTGGCCGCTGGCGCGCTGCTCGCCGGAGCGCCGCTGCTCGGCGAGCGCGCCTCGGTGTGGCTCGCCGCGGTCCTCTGGACGCTCGGGACGGCGAGCGGCCTCGCGGTGGCGGTCGTGGTCCCCGTCGTGAAGTTCACCCGCCACAGCCTGCGCGCCGAGGACTGGCTGGCGACATGGATCCTCCCGACCGTGCCGCCGCTGGTCAGCGCCAGCACCGGCGCACTCCTGCTCGCTCACCTCCCGGCCGGGCAGGCGCAGCTGACGATGCTGCTCGCGGGCTGGGCGATGCTCGGCGCGACCCTGGTGGCGACGATGGCGACGCTGTCGATCCTCTGGGCGCGCATGGCGTTCCATCAGGTGGGCGCGGCGGCAGCGACGCCGACGGTCTGGCTCGTCCTCGGTCCGCTGGGCCAGGCGGTCACCGCCGCGCTCTTGCTGGGGGAAGCCGGGGTGGGGGTGCTGCCCGCGCCGTACGGCGCGGGTCTCCGCGACGTCGGGCTGGCCGTCGCGCTGCCGATCTGGGGCTTCACGCTGCTGTGGCTCATGATCGCGGCGACGATCACGCTCGACGTCGCGCGCCGGCACCTGCCGTTCACGCTGACGTGGTGGAGCTTCGTCTACCCGGTGGGGACCTGCGTGGTCGGCACCTCACTGCTGGCCGACGTCACCCGGGCGGTTGCGGTGAGCGCCATCGCCGTGGGGCTGTTCGCGCTGCTCGTGTCGGCGTGGGTCGTCTCCGGCGTGCGGACGACCCGCGCTGCGCGGGCCCGGCTGGTCGCGCTGGAATACTCGGCCGCATGACACTCGACGGATGGGACGTTGTCCTCTGGCTCCACCTGCTGGCCATGGCGACCTTCGTGGGCGGCCAGCTCTTCCTCGGCCTCGCGGTCGTTCCGGTGTTCATTCGGGCCGGGGGCAGCGACAGCCCGGCGCGGGAGTGGCTCCTCCCGATCGCGCGGCGGTTCGGCTGGCTGTCGCTGGGCGCGCTGGTGATCCTGCTGGCCACCGGCACGGCGATGGCGTCGCACGACTCGCTCTGGGACTCGACGGCGCTCAACGTCAAGCTCGGGCTCGTCGGGCTCGCGATCGGCCTGACGGTCGTGCACGTGTTCGGGCGGCGCGGTGAGAGCCACATCCTCCAGGCGCTGATCCTGCTGGATTCGCTGGCCATCGTGCTGGTCGCGACGACGCTGTAGCGTCGCCGCATGTTCACACGCCGGGCGTTCGTCGCGGGCGCGCTGGCGACGACGGTTGCGGGCTGCGGGGCCTCCCGTTCGGTCCCTTCGAGCGCGCGGCGGGTGATCGTCGTCGGCGCAGGCCTGGCGGGGCTCGGCGCGGCGTCGGCGCTACGCGAGGCGGAGATCGAGCCGGTCGTGCTCGAGGCGCGCGCCCGGGTCGGTGGGCGGGTGGCGGTGACCACGGAGCTCGGCCCACCGGTCGACCTCGGCGCGGCCTGGATCCACGACCCCGACGGGAACCCGCTGACCGAGATCGCACAGGACGCGGGTCTGGCGACGGCGCCGACCGACTACGACCGGGTCGCGCTCCGACGCGCGAACGGCCGGGCGGTGACCGGCGACGAGCTCGACACCGCCTATGACGCCTACGAGTCCGTGACCGGGGCGCTGGCGTCTGCCGCCGAGGAGGAGGACCCGAACCTCCGCGTGGCGCCCGTGCTCGCCGGGGCCCGTTCGGAAACCGCCGTCGCCGGGGTCCCGCGTGCGGCGGTCGACTGGATGTTCGGCAACGCGATCCCGCTCGACTACGCCGCCGACGCGTCGGAGCTCTCCGTCCTCGGCTTCGACGAGGGGGAGACCTACGACGGCGGTGACGACCTGCTTCTGCGCGACAGCGCGTTCGCCCTGGTCCGCCGGCTGGCGCGTGGCGTGATGGTGCGCCGCTCGACCCCCGTGGCGCGGGTCGAGCGGTCCGCTTCGGGCGCGGCCGTGGTGACCCGTGAGGGCTCGCGGATCCGCGCCGACGGCGTCGTCGTGACCGTGCCGCTGGGGGTCCTGCAGGCCGGTGCCGTGGCCTTCGATCCACCGCTGCCGGCGCCGGCCCGCCGGGCGATCGAGCGGCTCGGGTTCGGGACGCTCGAGAAGGTCCTGCTGCGCTACCCCGAGCCGTGGTGGCCGGAGGACCAGACCCAGCTGGGCACGGTCGGCGGGCCGATCGGCCGGACGATCAGCGCGTCGGACCTGCTTCCCGTGACCGAGGCGCCGATCCTCGCCGCGTTCGTCGGCGCGTCGTACGCGCGCCGGCTGGCGCAGCAGGGCGAGCGCGCGATGGCTGCGGCCGTGACGGAGCGCCTGGCAGCCGGCTTTGGCCCGGCCGCGCGCGATCCCGACGCCGTCGTCACGACCCGCTGGTCGCGCGATCCCTGGACCCGCGGCGCCTACTCCTTCCTGCGCCCGGGCTCGACCAGCGAGGACCGGGCCGCCCTGGGCGCCCGTGCGGGCCGGCTGATCCTCGCCGGCGAGCACACAAGCGTCGAGCGCCCCTCCACGATGGACGGCGCCTGGCGGTCCGGCCGCGCTGCGGGCCGCGAGATGGCCTCTGCCTTGGGGGTGTGACCCCGAACGACATCGTCAGCTCGGTTTCGGGACACACCCCCGACCGCGTAAGTTCCGGCCCGCTGACCGGTTCGTTTGACATCGCCGCTCCACGGGCGTACACCACTCCCCACCCC
>JAEMSV010000207.1 GCA_016462625.1 Solirubrobacteraceae bacterium
ATGTTCTGGGACCGCGCCGACCTGCTGTTCGCGACCATCGGCGCGGAGGGGCGCTTCGCCGCGGTGAACCCCGCGTGGACGCGTGTGCTCGGGTGGACGCCCGACGAGCTGATCGGGCGCAGGGCGGTCGAGTTCATCCATCGCGACGATCTGGAACGGACCCGGGCGACCTCGCGTCCGCAGATGAGCACCGGCGAGTTCCGCATCCACGACTTCGAGAACCGCTACCAGCACAAGGACGGCAGCGTCAGGTGGCTGCAGTGGTCCGGCTACGAGCGCGACGGCATCTGGTACGCCTCGGCGCGCGACGTCACTGCGACCCGCATCTCCCACGGCGCGCTGCAGGCGTCCGAGCGCCGCTCCCGCGCCATCCTCGCCGCGCTCCGCGAGGGCCTGCTCATCATCGGGCCGGATCGCCGGATCGTCGAGGTCAGTGACTCCTTCGCGCAGATGGTCGGCTTCACCGCCCGCGAGCTCGTCGGCATCCGCCCGCCCTACCCGTGGTGGCCCCCGGAGGACGACGAGATCAAGCGCGCTCCGCCCCGCGGAGAGGAGCCGCAGCTGCGGTCGCTGGAGCTCGAGTTCAGACGACGCGACGGCAGCCGCTTCACCGCGCTGATCGACGAGGCGCCGCTCGCCGGCCCGCCCGGGACGCGCACGTCGACGCTCCTCGTCATCCGCGACCTCACCGAGCTGGTCGACACCCGCGCACGCCTCGAGGAGGCCCACCAGGTCGCCCGGCTCAGCAGCTGGGAATGGCACACCGACGGTCGCGCCGTCATCCACTACGACGGGATGCGGCCGGACATGCCGCCGCGCTACGAGACGACCACCGACCGCGTGTTGGCGATCCTCACCCCCGAGTCGCGAGAGCGGGCACGGCGGATGCGCGAGGAGCTCACGGACGGCACCAGCGAGGAGTTCGTCGGCGACATGCAGATCAACAGCGCCGAGTTCGCGGCGATCGAGTGGGTCGAATGGCGCGTCCGGCCGCTGAAGGCGCCGGACGGCACGGTCATCGGGGTGCGCGGCACCGCGCAGGACATCACCGCCCGCAAGCGCGCCGAGCTCGTGGCGCAGCGCGCGCAGCAGACGTCGCAGTCATAGGCTGCGCGGCGTGCCGCTGCTCATCGACGCCCCGACGCTCGCCGCGCGCCTCCACGACCCCGCGCTGCGGATCTTCGACACCACGGTCTTCCTCGACCGTCCGCCCGCCGGCGGGCCCTACACCGCGGTGAGCCGCCGCGACCGCTACGAGGAGGCGCACATCCCCGGCGCCGCGTTCGCGGACGTCCCCGGCGACCTGTCCGACCCGGACTCCCCGTTCCCCTTCACGGTCCCCAGTGCCGAGCGCTTCGCCGCCGCGGCCGGGCAGCTCGGCATTGGGCCGGGGACCTCGGTCGTCGTCTACACGCAGGACGCGCCAGGCTGGGCGACCCGGCTGTGGTGGCTGCTGCGGTTCTTCGGCTTCGACGACGTCAGCGTCCTCGACGGCGGGCTGACGGCGTGGCGCGCGGCCGGCGGCGCGATCGCCTCCGGCCCCGAGACGTATGCGCCCGGAACCTTCACCGCGGTCCCCCGCCGCGAGCTGCTGGCGCCCCGCGCCGACGTCGAGCAGATCGCGGCCGGTCAGGCCGATGCGTGTCTCGTCAACGCGCTCGCGCCGCGCGTGTTCCGCGGCGAGGGCGTGACGAACTACAGCCGCCCCGGCCGCATCCCGCGCAGCGTGAGCGCCCCGTGGATGGAGCTCGTCGACCCGGACACCCAGCGGTTCCTCGAGCCGGACGCGCTGCGTGAGCGGTTCGCGGGCGCCGGCGCGCTCGGTGAGCGCCCCGTCGTGGCGTACTGCGGTGGTGGCATCTCCGCCACCGTCGATCTCTTCGCACTGGCGCTGCTCGGCCGGACGGACGCCCGCCTCTACGACGGGTCCCTCACCGAGTGGACGGCCGACCCGGCGCTGCCGGTGGAGACGGGATGACCACGCCCGACACCGCCTTCCAGGCCGGCTACTCCGCCACCCCGCTCCCGAAGAAGCTCGGCGTCAAGCCCGGACAGCGGATCACGGTCATCGACCCGCCCGCGCGGTTCATCCAGGACGGGCTCGGCCCGCTCCCCGAGGGGAGCTCCCTCGCACCGGACCTCGGCGACCCGGTGGACCTCGCGATCGTGTTCGCCTTCGAGCTCCTGCGGCTCGCGGAGCTCCTCCCCGATCTCGAACGGGCCACCGCGCCGGACGGCGCCTTCTGGGTGGCCTGGCCGAAGAAGGCGAGCAAGGTCCCGACCGACATCACCGAGGACCGAATCCGCGATCTCATCCTTCCGCGGGGTCTCGTCGACACGAAGGTCTGCGCAATCGACGTGACCTGGTCCGGGCTGCGGCTCTGCCTGCGCCGCGAGCTTCGCTGAAAACCCCTGCAACCCATCGGTCCATCTCACCGGTCAGCGGGCGTACACTCCGCGGACGAGAGAGGGGAAGGACTGCGTGCTCCCACCCAGAGCAGATAGCGGCCACGAGCGGGCGCACATCACGGAGGTAGTCGACGACGTCGCGGTCTTCTGGGAGCGTGCCAGCGAGCTCTTCTGCGTCGCGGACCCGGCCGGGCGGTTCCGCAGCGTCAACCCCGCGTGGACGCGCGTCCTCGGCTGGCGTCCCGAGCAGCTCCTCGGCCACGTCGCGCTCGAGTTCGTCCACCCCGACGACGTCGCGAACACCCGCGAGGCCTGGCTGCGCGAGCAGGCCGGCGCCACGCACATCGACTTCACGAACCGCTACCGCCACTCCGACGGCAGCTGGCGGTGGCTGACGTGGTCGGGTCAGATGCGCGACGGCAATTGGTACGGCATCGGCCGCGATATCTCCGCCGCGCACACGTCGCAGGACGCGCTGAAGGCCTCCGAGCGGCGTGCGCGTGCGGTCATCGGCGCGCTGCGCGAGGGGCTCCTCGTGATCTCCCACGACGGCCGCATCGACGAGGCGAGCGAGCGGTTCGCCGAGATGGTGGGCCTGCCACGTCACGAGTGCATCGGCATCCTCCCGCCGTACCCGTGGTGGCCTCCCGAGGAGCTCGACGCGCACCACGAGGTCCTCGCGGCGGCGCTGCGCGACCCGGGGGGCTCACGCGAGCTGACCTGCATGCACAGCAGCGGGCGCCGGCTCCCGACGCTCGTGGACTACGTGGCGATGCCGACGCGCAGCGGCAAACCCGCGGTGCTCGCGATGATCCGCGACGTCAGCGACATCGTCGGCGTCCGTGACCGGCTCGCCCAGGCCCATGACGCCGCGCGGCTCACCAGCTGGGAATGGCTGACCGGCACGACGACCATGCATCTCGAGGGCATCGAGGACGCCCGCCCCGCCCAGCGGACGTGGGACATGGCGGAGAACGCGCGCGCCATCAAGTCCGTCTACCAGGACGAGCTCGACCGGCTGCGCATCGAGACGGCCGAGGGGAAGCACCCCGACGGGTACGCCATGGACGCCCAGACCACCGATGAGCTGGGCGGGTTCTGGATCGAGGTCCGCGGCCGGCCGATGTATGACCCGGCCGGGAACGTCATCGGCGTCCGCGGGTCGTCGCAGGACATCACGGCGCGCAAGCAGGCAGAGCTCGCGGCCCTCATGCAGGCCGACCTGATCGACGCCGTCGACGTGGCCGTCTTCATGCAAGACGCCGACAGCCGGATCACCTCGGTCAACGACGCGGCGGTCAAGCTCTTCGGCTACAGCCGCGAGGAGTTCGTCGGCAAGGTCCACGACATCGACTTCCGGCTCATCGTCCCCGGCGGCCCGACCGTCGCGGAGGTCGCCCCCGCGATCGCCGCGGGCGCGAGCTGGGAGAGCAACGCCGAGTTCGTGCGCAAGGACGGCACGACCTTCCCGGGCGTCTTGCGGGCGAAGGGCTACCTCGGCGACGACGGCGCACTGCGCCAGACCGCCGCAGTCATCGTCGACCTCAGCGCGCGCCATCAGATGGAGGCGGAGCTGCGCGACGCCCGCGACTTCCTGGCGACGATCACGGACCGCATGGCGGAAGGCGTCGTGACCGCGGACGCAGAGCTGCGCATCAGCTACGCCAACGCCTCCGCCGCCCAGCTGCTGCAGTGTGCGCCCGAGGAGCTCGTCGGGCGGCCGCTGTCGGAGATCTTCGTCGGCGACCTGGCGCCGCTGGCCGAAGCCGTGACGACCGGCACGAGCGCCCGGCGCGACGACGCCGCGGTGCGCCGCGCCGACGGTCACGAGACGGAGGTCGGCTGGAGCTGCTCCCCCGCCAGCCCCGGGGACCCGGACTCAGGCGGCGTGATCGTCTTCGCCGACAACGGCGAGCAGCGCCGCCGCGAGCGGGTGCTGCGGGAGGAGGTCGACGCGCTGCACTGGATCAGCCGGATCCAGGACGCGCTGACGCACGACGGCTTCGAGCTGCACGCCCAGCCGATCGTCGACTGCGCGTCCGGCGAGACCGTCCAGCACGAGTTGCTGATCCGGCTGCGCGGCGAGGACGGGGCGCTCATCGCCCCGGGCATCTTCCTCCCGATCGCCGAGCGGCACGGCCTGATCCTCGACATCGACCGCTGGGTCATCAAGCAGGCCGCGGAGCTGC
>JAEMSV010000077.1 GCA_016462625.1 Solirubrobacteraceae bacterium
GCGCGCCTGCTGGACTCACTCGGGGGTTAGGACTGCACCTTCTCCTCGGCCGGGGACTGCTGCGCGTCCTCGCTCTTGGAGTCGGCAGCCTTCGGCGCCTTGCGCTCGACCCGCTCGCACGAGCCGTTCGGGTTCTCGGCCGTCGCGTCGGTGATGACGTCGACGGCGTCCAGCCAGGCGCGGTCCTTGCCGTCGCCGCAGGTGATGCGGTCGACCTCGCCATCGCGGGTGCGGAACTGGTCGTTGCCGGCGCCGCCATCGAGTGCGTCACCGATCTGATCGGTCTCGCCGGCCGGGCCGGGCGTCACGTCAACGCGGGCGAGCGCCCACAGCTTGTCGTCGCCGTTGCCGCCGGACGAGGTGTCCTGACCCGCGTTCGCGTAGATGACGTCGTTGCCCTCGCCGCCGCTCTGGACGTCGTCGCCGGTGCCGCCCGACATCCGGTCGTTGCCCAGCTCGCCGTCGGACGTGTCGTTCCCGCTGCCGCCGTGGATGCGGTCACGCGAGTCGCCGCCCTTCAGCGTGTCGTTGCCGGCGGCGCCGTAGATGCGGTCGAACGAGGTGCGGTCGCCGGTGTTGTTCGCATCGCCGACGACCGTGTCGTCACCGGGACCGCCGTTGAGGAGGTCGTTGCCCTGCACGCCGGAGATGGTGTCGTTCCCGCCCATGCCGAACACGCGGTCGTTGCCTTGACCGCCGTTGAGCGTGTCGTCGCCGGCACGCCCGAAGATGCGGTCGTTGCCGTCGTTGCCGTTGATGAGGTCCACGGCGTTCGTGCCGCGGAGCCGCTCGTTGCCGGGGCCGCCCTCGATCGTCGCGGCGAACGCGACGCTCGGAACGAGCGCCAGGGCCGCGATGGCGGCGGTGGTTGTGCGCAGATGCTTCACGGGACTCCTCCTGATTCCGGTTGCAGTCCGAGCATTCCCCTGTGGAGGGCCAGGTGCGAGGCCGTCTCACAGAGCTCTCACGCTCCGTGAGAAATCCGTGAGAAGGCGTCTACGCGGGCTCGGACATCCCGGCCGGTGCGTCATGCTGCGTGCCATGTCCCGTCGTGTGATCGCGCTGCTCCTTGTCCTCGTGGTGCTGCCCGCCGGGCCGGCGCTCGCCGAAGCGATGCGCGGGACGAAGGGCGACGACACCATCGACGGCACCGCACGCGCCGATCGCATCGACGGCCTGCGCGGCAACGACCAGCTCCACGGTCGCGGCGGCAACGACCGGGTCAACGGCGGCGCGGGGAACGATCTCCTCTCGGGCGACGCCGGCAACGACCGCCTCAACGGCGGCCCCGGCGACGACACCCTGCTCGGCGGCGCGGGCGGCGACATCCTCAACGGCGGCCCCGGCGCGGACACGATCATCGGCGGCAACGGCCGCGACGTCATCCGTGCCCGCGACGGCGTCGCCGACCGCATCACGTGCGGCGCCAAGCGCGACCGGGTCACCGCAGACGCGATCGACGACGTCGCCCGCGACTGCGAGTCTGTCTCGCGTGGCTGATGACGCCCGCTCGGCACAACCCGTCGTCCTGCTGGTGGACGACGACGCGGGCATCCGGCGAACGGTAGGAGCGAGTCTCGAGCTGGAGGGCTTCACGGTCATCCCCGCGTCGGGCGGCAAGGCCGCGCTGGAGGCTGCCGCGCGCATGCACCCCGCGGTCATCCTGCTCGACCTGAACATGCCCGACCTCGACGGGCTCGAGGTCCTGCGGCGGCTCCGCGAGGTCGGGGACGAGGTCCCGATCTGCATCCTGTCGGCTCGCGACGACGTCGACGACCGCGTGGCCGGGCTCGAGCGCGGGGCCGACGACTACGTCGTCAAGCCGTTCGCGATCGAGGAGCTCACCGCGCGGCTCCATGCCCTGCTGCGCCGCCGCCCCGCGAGCGAGGACTCTGCGCTGCAGGTCGAGGACATCCGGCTCGATCCCCGCGCGCGCACCGCGCTGCGCGGCGGCCGCGACCTCGAGCTGACCAACCGCGAGTTCGAGCTGCTGCAGCTGTTCCTGCGCAATCCGGGCGAGGTGCTGGACCGCCGGCGGCTGCACGAAGAGGTCTGGGGCTACACCTTCGATCCGCAGACCAACGTCGCGGACGTGTTCGTCGGGTACCTGCGGCGCAAGCTGGAGTCCGGCGGCGAGCCGCGCGTGATCCACACCGTGCGCGGCGTCGGATTCGTCCTGCGAGGCTGAGCCGATGCACAGCCTGCGCGGGCGCCTCACGCTCGGGGTCCTCCTCGTCCTGACGCTCGTCCTCTCCGTCGCGGGCGTCCTGGTCTCGCACTACGTCGACAGCTCCGAGCGCGACGCGTTCGACGACCGCCTGCGCCGCACCGCCGAGCTGTCGCGTGCGACCGCTTTGGCCGCGGTCCAGGAGGAAGTGCCGGAGAACGACCGGCGCCTCGATGCCGTGCTGACCGCCACGCGGACCTCGCTACGCCTCGTCCTCGGCGAGCAGGCGCTGCTCGACACCGGCGCGCCCCCGCCCGACCACGGCCGGCTCCCGCTCGGCCTGCACACCTTCAGCTCGGGCGGCGATAGCTACCGCGCCTACGTCACGACGCTGCGCGACCCGAACCTCGGCGGCCTGGCGCGACTGGAGATCGTCTCGAGCCTCGACGCGCTCGAGGACCGCGAGCGCGGGCTGCACCAGCGGCTGCTCCTGCTCGGCGGGCTGGGCCTGCTCGCGGCGGGGATCGGCGTGTGGCTCGCCGCCGACCTCGTGCTGCGCCCACTCGGCCGGCTGCGCACGTTCGCCTCGCGGGTCGCCGAGCAGGAGGACCTCGACCAGCGCGCGCCGGAGTCCGGCCCGACGGAGATCCGGTCGCTCGCCGCGAGCTTCAACGCGATGCTCGCGCGGCTCGGGCGCTCGTCCGCCGACCGCGAGCGGGCGCTGGACGCGACCCGCCGGTTCGCCGCCGACGCCGGCCACGAGCTCCGGACCCCGCTGACCACCGTGACCACCACGCTCTCCACGCTCAGCCGCCACCCCGAGCTCCCGGCCGAACGGCGGACCGAGATGGCCGACGACGCGCTGGCCGAGCAGCGCCGGCTCGTCGACCTGCTCGACGGGCTGCAGGCGCTCGCGCGCGGGGACAGCGCCGAGGTCGAGTGGCGCGACGTCGACCTCGCCGACACGGTCGACGCGGTCGTCACGGCCGCGCGCTCACGCCATCCGGAGGCGACGATCGACGCCATGCTGCCCGACGACGCGCTGGTGCTGCCCGGCTGGGAGCCCGGGCTCCGGATGCTCGCCGAGAACCTGGTGGAGAACGCGGTCCGGCACGGCCGCGAGGACGGGCGCGTCGAGGTCGGTCTGGTCGGCGCGGACGACGGCGTGGTGCTGACCGTCGACGACGACGGTCCCGGCATCGCCGAGGCCGACCGCGAGCGCGTGCTCGAGCCGTTCGCCCGGGTCGAGGGCACCGACCGTCCCGGGTCCGGACTCGGCCTCGCCCTCGTCGCCCAGCAGGCCCGTCACCACGGCGCCAGCTTGGAGATCAGCGACGCACCGCTTGGAGGAGCGAGGGTCCGGGTACGGTTCCCGCGTCCGGAGTGAGTTTCCCCTCCGGAACTTCTGCCAACGACCGCTGTTGCGGGTACTGCATGCGACGACTCCTGCCCTCCATCCTCGGCGCCGCGATCCTCCTCACGGCGGCCCCGGTCGCCCTCGCGGCCAACCCGACCCCGCCGGCGATCACCAACGCCAACGCGGAGAACGTCGAACGCACCACGGCGACCTTCGCCGGCTCCGTCGACCCCAACGGCGCGGACACGACCTACCACTACGAGTACGGCACGACGACGGGCTACGGGCTCGTCACGCCGAACGTCGTGGTCCCCAACGGCGACGACCCCGTCCCGGTCAAAGTCAACGTCGCCGGGCTGACCGAGAACACGACCTACCACTACCGCCTCGTCGCGACGAACGCCGCCGGGGTCACCAACGGCGCCGACCGGACCGTCAAGACCGATGCGGCCCCCGCGGCGCCGAGGGCGCCCGCCGTCTCCACAAGCCCCGCACGCGACGTCCGGCCGACCACCGCGACGCTCGTCGCGCGCGTGAACCCTCGCGGGCAGAGCACGACCTTCTACTTCCAGTACGGGACGACCACGGCCGTCACGTCGCGGACGCCCAGCGTCGCCGCCGGATCGGGCACCAGCACGGGGACCGTGACCGCGGCGGTGCGCGACCTGAAGATCAACACGCGGTACTACTTCCGCGTCGTCGCCGTCAACGCCACCGGGACCACGCGGGGCGGCACCCGCAACTTCACGACGCTGCGCGCCCCGACCGGCGTCAGCCTCTCGGCCTCATCCCGGGCGGTCGTCTGGAACGGCGCGATCACCGTCGCCGGCCGGATCGCCGGCGGCGGCGTCGGCGGCGCGCCCGTCGCGCTCGAGCGCTCGGACTTCCCGTTCCTCACCGGCTTCCGCGAGGTCGCCCGGCAGAACGCCGACAAGGAGGGCGACTACCGCTTCAGCGTCGGGCCGCTCTACTCGGCCGTCCGGCTGCGGGTCGTCACCCGGACGACGGTCGCCGCCGCCAGCGCCCCGGTGCAGATCAACAACCGGGTGTCGGTGGGCGTGAAGACCATCGGCGGCAATCGCCGCTCGGTCGCGCTCTCCGGCGTGGTGAACCCGGCGGTGCCGAACGGGCGGATCTCCGTGCAGCGGCAGACCGCCGCGGGCGCCTGGATCCGCGTGAAGCGCGCCAAGCCCCAGGCGCTGACCGGGAACCGCTCGCGCTACCGGGTGCGGGTCAACCGCACGCGCCGCGCGGCGAAGTTCCGCGTCGTCGTGATCCCGAACGACCAGGGCGAGCACGTCAACGGCGTCACGCGGGAGTTGCGGATCGCCAAGCGCAAGCGGCGCTGAGCGTTGTCCTGATTTCCGCACAACTCGCGCTCTGGCTACACTGTGCCGATAACAGCACAAACGGTCACCAGGGCGTGATGTATGGATATCAGCACACGTGAATCAGATCAGGAGTGGACCGTCGGCTCGTCGGCCGACCTCGGTCGTGCCATCGCGGGCGTGCGCGCGGTCCACGGTCTGACCCAGGAGGAGCTCGCCGAGCGCACCGGCATTCAGCGCTCGTACCTGGCGAAGCTCGAGGCCGGCGCATCCGTCCTGCTGCTGGAACGTGCGCTCCGCGCGCTGCGGCGCATGGGAGCGACGGTCACGGTGACGCTCCCGGCAGACCGCGAGCCCCGTGACTGAGCAGCTCAGCGTCTGGCTCGGCGGTGCAGAGGTCGCCCGGCTCCAGCGCCGCGGCGCGTACGACGTCCGTTGCCGGTACAGCGAGGACGCCGTCCGCGCGTGGCCGCAGAACAGCCCGGTCATCTCCTGCTCGCTGCCCCTCGGCGCGCGCGCCCTCCCGGCCAATCCGTACTGCCGGGGGCTCCTGCCGGAGGGCCAGGCCCTCCAGGTCCTCGCCCGGGAAGCGAACCTCCCGGTCACCGCCACGTTCGAGCTGCTGGCGCGTTACGGCCGCGACATCGCCGGCGCGCTCGTCATCGCCGCTGAGCCGCCAGACCCCGCCCAGTTCGGCGTCGAGCCATACGACGAGGACGACCTCGTGGCCGCGGTCCGTGACCTCGAAGCCCATCCCCTCGGCGCCCACGACGACAGCGAGCTGTCCCTGGCCGGCCTCCAGGACAAGCTGCTCCTCGTCGACCTCGGAGACGGCGGCTGGGGACGGCCGCTGCACGGTCAGCCTTCGACCCACATCCTCAAGGTCGACGACGCGCGCTACCCCGGGCTCGTCGTCGCCGAGGCCCAGTGCCTGGCCGCCGCCCGGGCGGCAGGCCTGACGACGATCGACGCCGACATCCTGATGCTGGAGGACGTCCCGTGCCTGGTGGTCTCGCGCTTTGACCGCACCTCTGACGGCACCGAGATCCAGCGCATCCACCAGGAAGATCTGTGCCAGGCACTCGGCATCGACCACGAGGCGAACCGCGGCCGCGCGAAGTACGAGCGGTCGGGCGGGCCGACGTTCCGCCAGGCGGCCGAGCTCCTCGACCGCTACGCCCGCGATCCTGCCGCCGAGCTCGACCAGCTCGTCCGGGCGGCCGTCTTCACCGTGCTGATCGGCAACGCGGATGCGCACGGGAAGAACCTCGCGCTGCTGCACCCCACGCCGCAGACGGTGACGCTCGCGCCGCTCTACGACACCGTCCCGACCATGCTGTGGCCGAAGCTGCGCCGCGAAGCCGCGATGTCGATCGGCGGTTCGCTCGACCTCACTGCGATCACGCTCGACGACATCCTCCGGGAGGCCCGAAGCTGGGCCCATCCTGCCGACCGGGCCGAGGCGGTCGCGCGTGAGACCATCGAGCGCGTGACCGGGTCCCTCGGTACCGCCATCGTCGATCCACGGCTGGTCGAACTCGTCGAGCAGCAGGCGGCGCGGTTGCGATGAGCCTCAACCCCGCGCTCGACGACGTCTCGTTCTGCCCGCGCTGCGGGAAGGACGCGGACGTCCGCGCGCCGCGGCTGCTGCGCTGCGAGCACTGCGGCTACCACGCGTTCTACAACCCCAAGCCGGTGGCGTCGGCGATCCCCGTCGACGCCGACGGCCGGGTGATCCTGCTGCGCCGGGGCTTCGAGCCGGGTGCGGGGAAGTGGACGTTCCCGGGTGGGTTCGTCGACCTCGGCGAGTCGGTCGAGGAGGCCGCGCGGCGTGAGGTGATGGAGGAGATCGCGATCGAGGTGTCGTTGGGCCCGCTCGTCGGCGTGTACTCGCGCGCGGACGACCGGATCGTGCTCGTGGTCTTCGCGGCGGTCGCGCTCGGGGAGCCGCAGACGACCGACGAGGCGCCCGAGGTCCAGGCGTTCGCGCGCGACGAGATCCCGTGGCCCGACCTCGCGTTCTGGTCCACCGAGGCGGCGCTGCGCGATTGGCTCGGTTTGCAGAAAGCGGTATTTTGAAGGCAGATGCCCTCAGATAAGGCAACAGCCACTCGAAGCCCCGCCACGGGAACCCCGACGCCCACGCTGATCGACGAGCCGCTCCCCCGCGAGGTCGCCGACACCCTCAACGGGTTCGCGCTCCTCGCCGGCGGCGCGAACGTGATCATGCAGCTGTCCCAGCTGCCCATCGGCCACGGGGTCGCGCTGAGCAAGGTCGAGAGCGGGCGCGTCGACCTCCACCCCTTCAAGCGCCTGCGCACGACCGCGTCGTTCCTCGCGATCTCGATGACGGGCTCGGTCGAGGACCGCATCGGCCTGCGCCGCGAGATCGGGCGCGCGCACGTCCAGGTCCGATCCGAGCCCGGGGACGCCGTGCAGTACTCGGCCTTCGATTCCGAGCTCCAGCTGTGGGTGGCCTCGTGCCTGTACTACGGGATCGAGGACGTCTTCCGCCGGATGTACGGACGGTGGCCCACCCGCGAGGAGCGGGTCCGGATGCTGCACTACGGCCGCCGCCTCGGCACGACGTTGCAGGTGACCGACGAGATGTGGCACACCACACCCGAGGCGTTCGACAGGTACTGGCACGCCGGCCTCGCGAACGCGCGGATGGACGACCTCACCCGCGGTCACCTGCAGGACATCGCCACCCAGCGGTTCCTCTTCACCCGGCTCCTGCGCTTCGGCTGGCCGGTCGAGCTCATGGCCAAGCTGCTCGCCATCCCCGCCTCGTTCATGACGATCGGGTTCCTGCCCGCCCCGCTGCAGGAGGAGCTCGGGCTCCCCTGGAGCACGAAGGCGCAGCGCCGGCACGACCGCATCTTCAACACGCTCGCCTGGGGCGCCGCGCGGGTCCCGCTGCGCCTGCGCATGCTCCCCGTCACGTTCAACGCGTGGGAGACGCGGCGGCGCCTGCGCAAGGGCCGGCCGGTGGTCTGACGCGCTAGGCGCTTGCGCGCGGAGCGTCCGGCGCGGGGATCCGCCGGCCTGCGGCGGTCACGGTCGTGACGGGCAGGCCCAGGCCGGCGATCTTGCTCGGCAGGCTCGTGCGCAGCCAGCGCGAGACGCGGCGCGGCAGCGTCGAGAGGATGACCTCGTCGAACGGGCCGTGGCGGTTGATCGCGTCGGCGACGGCGCTGAGCGGGTTCGGGTCGCCGACGAGGCCAGTGACGGGCGCGCCGCACGCGTCCTCGAGCAGCGGGAGGGCGAGGTCGAGGATGACCTGCGCCTCGTTCTCGTTCTCCACGTCGCTCTCCTCCATCCGGCGGAGCGCCAGCGGCACGTTCGGAACGAGGAGGGTGAATTCGCAGGGTGCTTCCTCGGCGCGCAGCCTGATGGCGTCGAGCAGCACCGGCGTAGCGGCGGTGCGGTGCGCGACGATGAGCACACGGGCGGGAGCGAGTCCGTTCACAACAGTGTGCATGTTGTCACAAAGACCAGGACCAAAACATCGACCGCTGGTCGAAAGTACGAGTGCGAACGCGCCAGGTTTTCGCACCGCCCAGAACTTACCCACATAGAAATTTCTACCGGAGTAACATCCGTCGCCGCCCGATGGATGCCGCACCCTCCCCCCGGACCCGCCTCCCGCGCGCCGAGCGCATGGAGCAGACGCTCGCCGTGGCCCACGCGCTCTTCGCCGAGCGCGGGTTCACCGCGGTGACGATGGACGACGTCGCCGCGGCGGTCGGCGTCACCAAGCCGCTGCTCTACAACTACTTCGGCAACAAGGAGCGACTGTACCTCGCGTGCCTGGCGCAGAGCGCCGACGCGCTGGTCTCCACCGTCGTCGACGCCGTCGCCGCCGCTGACCGCCCGCCGGACGCGCTGGGCGACGGCATCCGCGCCTTCTTCAGCTTCGTCGAGCAGGACCGGTCCTCGTGGGCGGTCCTCTTCGACGAGACGCTGCCGGCCAACGGCGAGATCGCCGACCGGGTCGCGCAGTACCGCGAGCAGATCCTCGACGCCGTGGCCAGCGCCTCGCTGCAGCAGTTCCCTGCGGAGACGCGGGAGCAGGTGCGCGTCGAGACCGAGGCGCTCTCCACCGCGATCCTCGGCGCCGTCGAGGCGCTGATGCGGTGGTGGCTGCGCACCGAGGCGATCACCGCGCACTACGCGGCCGAGCTGCTCATCGCGACGATCGAGCCGGGTCTCCGGCAGGTCTCCGAACTCCCAGACACCAGACCAGCAGGAGATTCCACTCCATGACTCCCTCCGTGCGCCGCGTTGCCGTCGTCGGCGGCAACCGGATCCCGTTCGCGCGCTCGAACGGCCCGTACGCCCACGCGTCGAACAGCGACATGCTCGCCGCCGCCCTCGACGGGCTGATCGAGCGCTACAACCTCCAGGGCGAGACGCTCGGCGAGGTCGTCGCCGGCGCGGTGCTCAAGCACCCGCGCGACCGCGACCTCACGCG
The DNA here is from genome assembly GCA_016462625.1 of Solirubrobacteraceae bacterium. The sequence goes on from JAEMSV010000077.1 coordinate 9,330, forward strand.
TGAGGTCGTCCTCGGCTCGAAGCTCGCGCCCGAGACGCCCGCCTACGACGTCCAGCAGGCCTGCGGCACCGGCCTGGAGACGACGATCGCCATCGCGAACAAGATCGCCCTCGGGCAGATCGACTGCGGCATCGCCGGAGGCGTCGACACCACCTCCGACGCGCCGCTCGCGCTCAACGACGACCTGCGCGAGATCCTGCTCGACGCCAACCGCACGCCCGACACGGCGGGTCGGCTGAAGCTGCTGACGCGCCTGCGTCCCGGCATGGTCGTGCCCGCGATCCCCGCCAACGAGGAGCCGCGCACCGGCCTCTCGATGGGCGAGCACTGCGCGATCATGGCGTCGGAGTGGGGCATCACCCGCGAAGCGCAGGACGAGCTGACCATCCGCAGCCACAACGCGCTCGCCGCCGCGTACGACCGCGGCTTCCAGGACGACCTCATGACGACGTACCTGGGCCTCGAGCGCGACCAGAACCTCCGCCCCGGCGGGACGATGGAGAAGCTCGGCAAGCTCAAGCCGGTCTTCGGCGGTCCCGAGGGCACCATGACCGCGGCGAACTCCACGCCGCTGTCCGACGGCGCGAGCGTCGTGCTGCTCGCCAGCGAGGAGTGGGCCAAGGCCCGCAACCTGCCGATCCTCGCCTACATCACCGAGTCGCAGACCGCGGCCGTCGACTTCGTCCACAAGCGCGAGGGCCTGCTCATGGCGCCGGCCTACGCCATGCCGACGATGCTCGACCGCGCCGGCAACGCGCTCCAGGACTTCGACGTCTACGAGATCCACGAGGCGTTCGCCGCGCAGGTGCTCTGCACGCTCGCCGCGTGGGAGGACCCGGTGTTCTGCAAGGAGCGCCTGGGCCGCGACAAGCCGCTGGGCGCGATCGACCCGGCGAAGATCAACATCAACGGCGGCTCGCTCGCCGCCGGCCACCCGTTCGCCGCCACCGGCGGGCGCATCGTCGCCTCTCTTGCCAAGGAACTCTCCGAGCGGGGTAGTGGCACGGGCGTCATCAGCATCTGCGCGGCGGCCGGTCAGGGCGTCGTCGCCATTCTCGAGTCTGCAGGGGGCGCGAAGTGAGCCAGGATCTCTACAGCCAGATCGTCAACTCGGCACCGGGCGGCTTCGTCGCCAAGCGCGTCGGGCTGCCGCAGCCGACCGCGCTGGACCGGTATTCACCGGGTCAGCCGGTCGTCGACGGCGAGGTGCTCGTCGGCGGCGCGCCCGGCGGTCGCCTGTTCGGCGCGATCGCCCAGACGCTGAAGGACGCCGACGTCAGCGTCGCGACGAGCCTCGACGGCGACGTGCGCAACGCCGCCGCCGACGCGGGCCTCGACGCCTCGGTCTTCAACCCCGAGGCCGCCGGCGGCCGCCGCTTCAAGGGCCTGGTCTTCGACGCGACCGGCATCAAGGACTCCACGGAGCTCGTCGAGCTGCAGAAGTTCTTCCACCCCGTCGCGAGCAAGGTCAAGAGCAGCGGCCGCGTGGTCGTCCTCGGCACCCCGCCCGACGACACCAGCTCGCCGCGCGAGTACACGGCGCAGCGCGCGCTGGAGGGCTTCACCCGCTCGTTCGGGAAGGAGGTCGGCCGCGGCGCGACCGTGCAGCTGATCTACGTGGCGCCGAAGGCCGAGAACCTCATCGGCTCGTCGCTGCGGTTCTTCCTCTCGCCGAAGTCCGCGTACGTGTCCGGCCAGGTCGCGTACGTGTCGAAGGGCGAGGCGGTCCCGGCCGACATCGACTGGGAGCTGCCGCTGAAGGGCAAGCGCGCGCTGGTCACCGGCGCGTCGCGCGGCATCGGCGCGGCGATCATCGAGACGCTCGCCCGCGACGGTGCGGACGTCGTCGGCCTCGACGTGCCGCAGCTCGGCGAGGATCTGAAGAAGGTCACCGACGCCCTCGGCGGCGAGGCCATCGAGCTCGACATCACCGCCGAGGACGCGCCGGCCACGCTGGCGAAGTACTTCAAGGACGGCGTGGACATCGTCGTCCACAACGCGGGCGTCACGCGCGACCGCACGCTGGCGAAGATGCCCGAGGACCGCTGGGCGGGCCTCATGGAGATCAACCTCTCCAGCGAGGAGCGCATCAACGACGCGCTGCTCGCCGCGGGTGCGATCAACAAGGGCGGGCGCATCATCGGCGTCTCCTCGATGGCCGGCATCGCGGGCAACCGCGGCCAGACGAACTACGCGACGTCGAAGGCCGGCGTCATCGGCATGGTGAAGTCCATGGCCCCGGTCCTCGCGAAGGACGGGATCACGATCAACGCGGTCGCGCCGGGCTTCATCGAGACGCAGATGACCGCCGCGATGCCGATCGCCGTGCGCGAGCCCGGCCGCCGCCTGAACTCGATGAACCAGGGCGGCCTGCCGGTCGACGTCGCGGAGACGATCGCCTGGTACGCCTCGGCGGGCTCGGGCGGCCTGACCGGCAACGTGGTCCGGGTCTGCGGCCAGATGATGCTGGGGGCCTGATGGCGACCCGTGAGCTCAGCGGCCCGCCCGCCATCCTGCCGCTCTACGCCAAGGCCGCGCTTCCGATGATCCCGGGGGCGTCGAAGCTCCCGTTCGTCCCGGGCGGCGGCAAGGACGTGCCCGACCTCGAGCTCGTCTTTCCCGAGGTCACGTTCGACACCGCCAAGCTGGCGGCGTACAACCGCGTCTGCGGCTTCACGCTGCGCGACGCCGTGCCGTCGACGTACATCCACGTCCTCGCGTTCCCGCTGCACATGGCGCTGATGAGCGAGCCGGACTTCCCGTTCGGCGCGGTCGGCCTCGTGCACATCAACAACACGATCACCCAGCACCGGCCCGTTGGCGTGGGCGAGACGATCTCGCTGAAGCTGAGCGCGAGCAAGCTCAAGCCGCACCCCAAGGGCAAGGCGTTCGACATGCTCGCCCAGGCCAAGGTCGGGCGCACGATCGTGTGGGAGGGCGTCTCGACGTACCTGCGGATCGGCAAGGGTGACCCGGAGGCGAAAGCTCCGAAGCGTGAGGAGCTCCCGGACCCCGCGGTCAGCGCGACGTGGAAGCTCCAGAGCGGGCTCGGCCGCAAGTACGCGAGCGCGTCGGGCGACCGCAACCCGATCCACCTGTACGACCTGACCGCCAAGCCGCTCGGGTTCAACAAGGCGATCATCCACGGCATGTGGACGAAGGCCCGGTGCCTCGCGGCGCTCGAGGCCGTGCTGCCCGAGGCGTACAAGGTCGACGTGCAGTTCCGCAAGCCGATCCCGCTGCCCTCGAAGGTCACGTTCGGCGAGGACATCTCGCCCAACGGGATCCGCTTTGCGGTGAAGAACGCGAAGAAGGGCACGCCCCACCTCGACGGCACGGTCGTCGAGGTGGCGCGCAAGAAGGGCTGACGGCGGGACCCTCGGCGTATCACCGGTAGGTGAACGCGTCGAGGGTCTGCCGGATGTACTTCCCGAGCACGGTCCCCAGCGCGGTCTCGTGCCGGTACTGGAGCGCCGCGTAGCGCTCATCGACCTTCGCCAGCGCGTCCGCGTCCAGGCGCTGCGTGCCGGCGCGCCGCGCGTCCGCATTGACCGGCACCGGCTCTCCCCAGATGCCGAAGGCATCGTGGAAGAGCTCGGCGTAGGAGGCGGCGCCGACCCGGCGTGCCGCGTCGGGCAGGTCCCCGACCAGCGTGTCGGGCGCGCGGTCCCAGTACTCCGCGAAGCCACCGCGCTGGATCTCGGAGTCGGCGAGCACGAGATTGAAGACGGCCCGCTGGGTGGGATTGACGTCTGCCAGAAAGCGGTACTCGCCGGTCGCGTTCCACTGCTTCCACATGCGTGCGATCACCGCGTAGGTGAGCTGGCCCCGCGGCAGATCCTTGACCGTGTCGAGCTTGACCTTGTAGTCGGGCCGGTCGCCCAGGCCCGTCATCAGCCGGTCGATCTGCGCCTGCGAGTCCGGGATCACGTCGACCGCGGGGTCGTACGCGTACGCGGCGTCCGCCTCGTCCTGGTGGACAGGCACGGGGGCGGGAACGGTGGACGTCGCCGACCCGGCAACGTCATCTCCGCACCCCGCCACCGCAAGGGCGAGCAGCATCAGCAATGCGGCGAGCAACGGCATCGGGCGGCACCGTACCGGCCGCGGGGTCTCGCGCAGGCCGCGGACACAAATCTTTTTGCAAACGGTGTCCATCGAACACACCACACGACACTCCGGAATCGACGAAGTTCCCGCGTGTGGCCACGACGACGCGTCCGGTTCCGAAGCTCCCGTTCCGGCTCCCGCCGCCTCCGCCGCACTGGAAGCGCTGGGTCGCCGGGACGTTCGCCCTGCTGTGCGTCGTCGTGCTCGTCGGGGGGCTCGGCGGCAACTGGCAGGTCCCCGGGCGTTCCGCGGACGGCCTGCCGAACTGCGGCACCCTGCGCCCCCGCGCGATCATCGGCTCGTTCGGCGCGCCTGATCCCCAGCCGCCACGCGCGATGCGCGAGACGTTCGCCACGCCGCCCGCCGGGACGTGGTGCTCCTCGAACGTCGGCCACGGCGAGACGACGTTCGGGCCGGAGGGCGTCACGCTGCAGACCCCGCGAACCCGCAACGGGGTCGTGCCCACCCGCGCCGCGCTGTTCCCCTACCACCGTGCCGGCGTCACGGCCAAGCCGGCGTTCACGCTCGGCATGACCGCGGCGATGCGCGTCGGGCCGCTCGATCTCGACGGCTTCGGCGGCTCGGCGGGATGGGGCGTCTCGAACGGCTCGCTCGATCCCCGCGCAGCCGAGATGGCGTGGTTCATGGTCAACCGGTCGGGCGGCCCGGTCGGGTTCCTCGGGCAGCAGTTCGGGTCGCCGGGGTTCCACCTGCTCGGCGAGGACTTCCCTCGGGGGTTCTTCATCATGGCCAAGGACGCGGGGATCGACGTCCCGCAGGTCAAGCTGCTCGACGAGTCCCTCCTCGGGCGCGGGCACTCCTACGCGATCGAGCTCGGCGAGGAGCAGGTGGAGTTCTACGTCGACGGCGAGCCCGTCGGCGTGTTCGACAGCCCGCCGAAGGGCACGGCGCACGACCTCGCGACCGGCGACCTGCCGCTCCTCGGGCAGTTCTGGCTCGACCGCGGGTTCTGGCTCCCGCTGCCCATCCCCCAGCTCGCCAACCGCGAGCACGAGCTGACGATGTCGGAGTACCGCCAGGGGCCTGCGGACCGGACCCCGCGCATCCTGCGCTGATCAGCGGACGCCGGCGAGCGGCACGAACACGACGCGGGCGATCCTGCGCGCCTCGTCGTCCCCGACCGGCTCGGGACGCAGACCGGGCAGCAGAAGGTAGGCCAGTGCGAGCCTGACGATCGCATCGGCCTGGACTTCCGGGTCGCCCGGCACCAGCTCCTCGGTGCGCTGCCCCTCCGCGAGGAAGGCGGCCACGAAGCGCACCGCGATCTGCTGCGGGGACGGGTCCCCCGCGGTCATCGCGGCGGCGACCGCCGCGGTTCGGGCGGGATCGGTGCCGCGCAGGAACGGGCGATCGCCGAGCCGGAGGAGGGAGGCGAACGTCTCCGCGATGCGCTCGGCCGGGTCGCGGACGCGGGAGAAGATGTCGATGACCTCGTCGAGGAACCGGCGGAGCTCGCCGACCAGCGCCCGCTCGAGGAGCTCGTCCTTGCCGCCGAATCGCCGGAACAGCGTCGCGCGGCCCACCCCGCTGCGCGCCGCGATGTCGTCCATGGTCGCGCGCTCGGTCCCACGCTCGGCGAGCACCTCGAGCGCCGCGTCGAACACGCGATGCTCGGTGTCGTCGGCCGCGGGCCCGGCAGGGCGGCCGAGCGCCCGCCCGAGGAGCTCGTCGAGCGGGGAAGCCGGACGGGTCATTCGGCAATCCTAGGTGTGATACTGACTACTTGTTGTTAGTCTCACACCCCCCATGCCCGCGATCGACTCTTCCGCGGCGGCCGTCCGGGAACTCACCGCCTGGAACCCCGCAGCCCGCGAGCGCCCGCTCGCCGCGCCCCTCGGCCCCGACTCCGTCACCTGGAAGGTCTTTGGTGACCTGACCTACGTCATGGGGGCCGCGCGCCGCCTGCTGATGGACGTCGCTCACCCCACGATCGCCGACGGTGTCCGCGAGTTCTCGGTGTTCCAGACCGATCCCTACGGTCGCGGCGAGCGCACGCTGGCGATGATCCTCGGCGTGATCTACGGCCAGGAGCACGCGCTGGCCACCGCGCAGCGTTTGCGCGAAGGCCACCAGCCGTTCCGCGGCGAGCGCGCCGACGGCAGCCGCTGGAGCGCGCTGGAGCCTGAGGCCTACCACTGGGTCCACGCCAGCATCATCGACGGCGTCTGGACCCAGCAGCAGGCGCTCGGCCGCGGCTGGCGCGCCGGCGAGGTCGAGCAGTTCTACGACGAGATGCACGAGGTCGGGCGCATGTACGGCGTGCGCGACCGCGACATGCCGCCGACCTGGGCGAAGTTCCGCGTCTGGTTCGACGAGTTCGTCGCCGACCGGCTCGAGCGCTCGGACATGACCGACGCCGTCCTGCAGATCACGGCGCGCCCGACCCCGCCGCCCGTCCCCGTCCTCGGCTGGAAGCCCGTGTGGGCCGTGCCGGGACGCACCGCCGGCCGGCTCAACATGCTGCTCACCGGCGGACTGCTGCCGCCGCTCCTGCGCGAGCGCCTCGGCGTGCACTGGACCCCGTGGCACCAGCGGGCGTTCGACGCGAACGCCGTGGTCTCCCGCGCGATGGTCCCGCGGCTCCCCGACCGGATCCGCCTGCTGCCTGACACCTACACCGCCATGAAGGAGGCGACGCGCTGATGCGCCGCTTCGTCGTGACCGCCGCCACCCTGGCTGCCGTGCTCATCCCTGCCACGCAGGCCCACGCCGCCTACCCCGTGGAGACCAGCTTCGCGCGGGCGCTGACGGCCGGCCTGAAGAACCCCGGCGCGATGCCGCCCGGCACGAACGACTGGGACTGCAAGCTCACCGCCGAGCATCCGCGCCCGATCATCCTGGTGCACGCCACCGCCCTCCCGCCGAGCGTGAACTGGATGGGCCTCGGCCCGTTCCTCGCCAACGAGGGCTTCTGCGTCTTCACCCCGGTCTACGGCCGAGTGCACGGATGGCCCGGCATGGGCCGCTACGAGGACAGCGCCGCGGACCTCGGCCGCTCCGTCGACCGTGTCCTGGCGAACTACCCCGGCCTCGACAAGGTCGACCTCGCCGGCCACAGCCAGGGCGGCGCCATGCCCCGGTGGTACATCAAGTTCCTCGGGGGCACCGAGACGGTCCACCGGCAGATCAGCATCGCCGGCCCGAACAAGGACGGCACCGACTTCCTCGGGATCATGAAGCTGATCAAGCGCTGGAAGGCGCTCGGGCTGGTCCGGTTCGTCGGGGTCGCCTTCGAGCAGCAGGTCTACGGCTCGGCGCTGATGCGGACGCTCAACGCGGGAGACCGCACGCCCGGCGACGTCAAGTACGACATGATCTCGTCGAGGTACGACGAGATCCTGACGCCGTACACCAACGGGTTCCTGGACGACGCGAACAGCAACTGGACCGTCCAGACCGGCTGCAGCATCGACTTCTCCGACCACACGCAGATCGTCTACTCGCGGCGGGTCATGACGAAGGTGGCGAACCTGCTGGACGACGGCAACCGCAAGCTGCCCTGCCGGCTGGAGATCCCGCTGGGAGTGCGCTGACGGCTCTCAGTGGCGCAGGCCCACCCGGCGGGTGGCCGACGCGGTGTTCCCCGCCGCGTCCCGGGTCCGCAGCTGCAGCACCGCGGTCGCGGTCTTCTTACGCGCCCACGTGCGGCGCACCACACGCAGCGCGCGTCGCGACACCGCGATCCGGACCGTCACGGTCCGCCCCGCGGGCAGCTTCGCGACCACCTTCGTGAGCTTCGGATCGGTGCCGGGCACCGCGATGTGCCCGGTGACGGTGAGCGTCGCCGCCTCGTTCGACCGGACCTTCAAGAGGATCCGGTTCTTCTGTCGCAGGATCCGCTGCCGGGAGGCCGCGGTCAGCGTGAACTGAGAGACAGGCCCGGTTACTTGCATAGAAATTTATACCTGGGTAATGTCTCGGGAGTTCCCACTTCCCAGGAGACCGAGACGTGACCACCGCCGACAAGAGCATGGGACTGGCACTGCGCGCCGTGCGCACCCTCGCCGAGTCCGATCTGCTCGATCGCGTGGGCCTGCGCAAGCAGGTCGAGCGCGCGCTGTACGCCGGGAGCCGGGATGGCTTCCGGGCCGCAGGCGCCGCCGGCCGCACCTTCGCCGCGGCCCAGAAGCTGGGCCGCCCGGCCCGTCAGAAGAAGGCCAAGCCGCGCGAGCTCTTCGACGTGACGCCCGACGACGATCAGCAGATGCTCATCGAGGTCACCAAGCAGTTCGCCGCCGAGGCCATCCGCCCCGCCGCGCAGGCCGCCGACCACGACACCGCGACCCCGAAGGAGCT
>JAEMSV010000010.1:0-35612 GCA_016462625.1 Solirubrobacteraceae bacterium
GCCGGTCTGACCCCGGACGTCCTTCCTCCCTGCACCCGCGCGGTGGCCATCACCGACGTCCGATCCCAAGGCCGGCGCGTCACGATCAGCGGGGTTGCGCGCCTGGAGCGCGCCGGCGAACGCATCCGCCTCACCTACCAGGCCACGGGCGACAAGACCGTCGCCCAGCCCGTGATCGGCCCGGATGGCGGGTGGCACGCGACCGTGACGCGGCCGAGCAGCCCCCCGCCGACCTCCAACCGCGCGCGGTACCGCGCGACCCTCGGCACCCAGCAGACCCGGTCCATCAAGGTCTCGCGGCGTGTCAGCCGCAACGACATCACCTACGACGGGGACCGGCTCCGGATCCGCGGCCGTGTCACCAAGCCGCTCGCACCGGGAGCCCGCGCCCTGGTCACCCGCAGCGACGCGTGCGGCCGGTACCGGACGGTCGCCAGCCTCCCGATCGCCCGCGACGGAACGTACGAGGGATCCGCGACCGTCTCCCCGAAGACCGACGAGGCCGTCTTCCTGCGGATGAAGGTGCGCGTGCGCACCTCCGGGCAGGAGCCGGCGACGACCTACTCGATCGTCCGGCCCGTCGTCCTCTCCCCCTAGCGCCGAATCAGGCGGCTGAGGAGTCCTGCGCGGCGACCGTCTCGATCGCCTTCGCGGCGGCGTCAGCCGCGGTCTCCGGGGTGATGGTCTCGGCGTCCGGCGGCTTCGCGCCTTCCTTCGCCCAGGCCTCGTCGAACTCGACGCGCCACTTGCCGTCCTCGCTCTGCTCGAGCGCGAGGCGCGCGCGGAAGTTCCTGCCGCTGCGGCCCTTGAAGCCGGTGATCTGCTTCGCGGTCCGGCCGGTCGAGATCAGCTCGCGCGCGACTGCGACCGGCATCTGCTTGCCGGCCTTCGCCTTCCAGATGACGAACCCGCAGCCCGGATCCTCCCGTGACCAGCAGGAGTAGCCCTTGCGGTTCTCCATGATGTCGTGGCCGCAGACCGGGCACGGCCCCAGGTTGGCCCGCGGGATGCGGACGTCCTTGAGCTTCTCGTCGAGGACCTGCACGGTCTGCGTCGCGAAGCCCGCGATGTCGTCCATGAACTTCGAGCGCGCTTCCGCGCCGCCCTCGATCTTCTCGAGCCGCTTCTCCCAGTCGCCCGTGAGGCTCGGGGAGGTCAGCGGGTGGTTGTCGAGGAGCCGGATGACGTTCAGGCCCTTCTCGGTGGCGACGAGCGCACGACCGTCGCGCTCGATGTAGCCGACGTCGATGAGGCGCTCGATGATCGCCGCGCGCGTCGCCGGCGTGCCGATGCCGGAGTCCTTCATCTGCTCGCGCAGCTCATCGTCGTCGACGAGCTTGCCGGCGGCCTCCATCGCGCCGAGGAGCGATGCGTCGGTGTAGCGCCGCGGCGGCTTGGTGACCTTCTCGAGGCTCTCGACCTTGCGCGTGTCGGCGGATTCGCCCTTCTCGAGCTTGGGCAGCTGCTGATCGCGACCCTCGTCCTCGTCGTCCTTGTCGGACTCCTGCAACTCGCCGTAGACGCCGCGCCAGCCGGCCTCGATGAGGATCTTGCCGCGCGTGCGGAAGACGTGGGACGCGACGGTCGTCTCGACGCGCGTGTTGTGGAACACGGCCTCGGGGTGGAAGACCGCCAGGAACCGGCGCACGACCATGTCGTACACGCGCCGGTCGTCGTCACTGAGCTTGTCGATCTTGTGCGGCGAGTTCGTCGGGATGATCGCGTGGTGGTCCCCGACCTTCTCGTTGTTGACGACCCGCTCAAGCGGCAGCAGGTCGAGCGCCGTCACGTACTGCGCCGCCGTGGCGTAGTCGCGCTGCGTCCCGACGTGGGCCACCGTCGGCTTGATCTCGGGGATCATGTCGCTGGTCAGGTACCGCGAGCTCGTTCGCGGATACGTGAGGACCTTGTGCTCCTCGTACAGCCGCTGGGCGGCCGCCAGCGTGCGCCGCGCGGAGAAGCCGAAGCGGGTGTTCGCCTCGCGCTGCAGTGAGGTGAGGTCGTACAGAAGCGGCGCCTTCTCCTTGCGCGTCGTCTTCTCGAGCTTGGTGATCTCGCCGGCCTGGTCCTTGACGGCCGCGACGATCTCGGCGGCTGCCTCGGCGGTCGCGATGCGCGGATTCGCACCGGCGTGGAAGCGGCCCTCGTACTGGCGCGCGTCTTGGCCCTCGGCGGCGAACTTGGCGTCGATGAGCCAGTACGGCTCGGGGACGAACGCGCGGATCTCCTCCTCGCGCCGCGTGATGATCGCGAGCGTCGGGGTCTGCACGCGGCCGAGCGAGACGGCGCCGTCGAACGAGCTGCGCAGGCGGATCGTCGCCGCGCGCGTGGCGTTCATGCCGACGATCCAGTCGGCCTCGCTGCGGGAGCGGGCAGCGGCCTCGAGCTGCGCCATCTCGCTACCGGGGCGGAGGGTGGCGAACGCCTCGCGCATCGCGTCCATCGTCATCGACGACAGCCACAGGCGCTGGACGGGCTTCTTCGAGCCGGCCTTCTCGTAGAGGTAGGCGAAGATCAGCTCGCCCTCGCGCCCGGCGTCGCAGGCGTTGATGACCGTGTCGACGTCGTCGCGCTTGAGCTGGCGCGTCACGACGGACATCTGCTTCTTCGAGCGCTCGTCGCGCACGACGAGCTTGAACTTCGGCGGCACGATCGGCAGATCGGCCATGCGCCACTTCTTGAACTTCGCGTCGTACTCGTCGGGCTCGGCGAGCTGCACGAGGTGGCCGACTGCCCACGTGATGACGTGGTCGTCGGCCTCCAGGTAGCCCTCCTCCTTCTTGAAGGGGCCGGGCAGGACGCGAGCGAGGTCGCGGCCGACGGAGGGCTTCTCGGCAATGACGAGGATCTTGGACACGGGTGTCGCGGAGGGTAGCGCTACCGCGTGCAGGGGCCGGTGTCGACTTCGCCGCCGACTCTCGCGAGGGCCTCGGCGACGACTGCGTTCGGGACGGCGTATCCGCCCCGCGGACCCTCCGTGACCGCCTGGGCGAAGACCGTCCCGACCACGCGGCCCTGGCGGTCGACGAGCGGTCCACCCGAGTTCCCCCGCCGGACCCGCCCGCGGAACGAGACGATCGAGCGGCGCACCGGGCCCTGGCCGTAAGCGTCCTGGGTCAGCACGGTGCGCGTGGACCCGAGCCGCGCCGAGCGGACGTCGTACGGCCCGTTCGCGGGGAACCCGAGGATCGCCGCGGACGCCCCCGCGGACGAGTCGGGGTTTACACGGAGGATGGGCGCGTCGAGACCGGGCACCGCCAGCACGGCGACGTCGTTCGTGGAGTCGAACGCGACCACGGTCGCGTCCAGCCGCTCGCCTTCGCCGCGGACCTGCACGTCGGTCTCGTCCTCACCGGCGACGACGTGCGCGTTCGTCACCACGAGGTCGTCGCCGGCCACCCAGCCGCTGCCGGCGACGCCGAAGCCGCAGGCCACCCCCGTGACCCGCACCACCGATGCCGCCGCCGCCTCGATCTGCGGGTCGCCCGCCACGCGGGGATCGGGCGGGCCCGCGTCCGGCGTCGGGCCCTCGATGCGCGGGAACGGATCGACGCGCGACAGCGCATTCAGGATCGGCCCGGTGGGCGGCAGCACGTCGTTGAGGCGCTGCAGGATCGCGGAGCGCTGGAGGTCGGCCCGCAGGGAGCGCGTGGCGGGGGCCTGCATCGCGACCGCTGCGGCGATCCACACCACGCCCATCGCGGCCGCGACGGCCAGGAGCGCCCCTCCAAAGCCGTCGACCGCGCGGGCGCCGGGGAGCGCCAGGAGGCCCGCGCGCATCCGCAGGCCCAGTGTCTCGGTGACCGCCGCGGCCAGCGTTCCGACGAGCACCGCGCCGAGCAGGCCGAACAGCGGCGCCCAGGGCGACGCGCTTCCCTCGGCCAGGACGAGGGGTCCGAGCCGGGTGCCCGCGACCGCACCGGCGACGAACCCGGCGAGGCTCAGCACTCCGACGATCAGACCGCGCATCGCGCCCAGCGCGCCGAACAGGACGGCGAACCCGAGGATGGCCCAATCGACGGTGGTCACCGTATTGACCGTACCTGGCAGCAGCGCAGACTCGGACGCCCGCCTGAGCAGGCAGAATGTGGGGAAATCCGTGACCAGTGATCAGTCAGCCCGGCGTCGCGCCCGGCGCGCCCGGCGGGCGGGCCCCGTCCTGCTGCTCGCGTTCGTGGCGTTCGTGGTCGGCGTCGCGGTGGGCGCCGACGGCGGCGCCGACGATCGCAAGGTCGCCGACCAGTACGCGAAGGCCTGGGCCGCGCGGGACTACGGCGCCATGCACGCGCTCCTCACGAGCGACGCCCAGGAGCGCTACCCGATCGAGCGGTTCGAGACGCTGCACCGCCAGGCATCCTCGACCGCGACCCTCCTGCGCATGCGGCCCGGCGCGGCCACCGAGGTGCAGGACGACGTGGTGACCGTGCCGATGCTCGCGCGGACCCACGCCTTCGGGGCGCTGCGCCTTCCCCTGAAGCTGCCGCTGGCCGAGGACGGCGACGACAAGCGCGTTGCCTGGGCGCCCTACCTCGCGTTCCCCGGCGTGGACGAAGGCGAGCGCCTGCGGCGCAGCACGAAGCTCGCCGGGCGCGGCGAGATCTCCGCCCGCGACGGCACCGTGCTCGCCAAGGGAGACAGCCGCACGCCCGAGACGGACGAGGACGTCGGGGGGCTCGTCGGCGAGCTCGGCCCGATCCCCGACAGTCGTCGCGCGTCGCTGCGAGCGCAAGGCGTGCCCGAGGACACCAAGGTCGGCATCTCGGGCCTGGAGCGCGCGTTCGACGAGCAGCTGCTCGGCGTGCCGGGCGGGACACTCCGCGCGGACAGCCGCGTGCTCGCGGACACTGAGCCCAAGGCCTCCGGCGGCGTGAAGTCCTCGATCGACCTCGACGTGCAGCAGGCCGCGCGCGAGGCCCTCGCCGGCCGCTACGGCGGGGTCGCGGTCCTGCAGCCGGGCACGGGCGAGGTGCTGGCCATGACGGGCATCGCGCTCGACGGGCTCCAGCCGCCGGGTTCCACGTTCAAGATGATCACCCTCGTCGCCGCCCTGCAGGCGGGTGCCGTGAAGGTCTCCGACAGCTTCCCGGTGCAGACCGCGGCGACGCTCGAGGGGGTCGAGCTGGAGAACGCCAACGGCGAATCGTGCGGCGGCTCGCTGACGACGTCGTTCGCGCACTCGTGCAACTCCGTGTTCGCGCCGCTCGGCGCGAAGGCCGGCCCGGAGGCGCTCGTGCGCGCCGCCGAGGAGTTCGGCTTCAACGAGGACCCGGGCATCCCGGGCGCCGCGGTGAGCACCATCCCGGCCGCGGGGGACATCGGCGACGACCTCGCCGTCGGCTCGACCGCGATCGGCCAGGGCAAGGTCCAGGCGACGGCCCTGATGATGGCCTGGGTCGCGGCGACGATCGCCGACCGCGGCGAGCGCCCGCAGCTCACGCTGCGGCTCGGCGGGACGCCGAAGCGCACGCGCGTCTTCTCGGAGAAGATCGCGCGCACCGCCGGGAAGATGATGCGCGCCGTCGTGACCGAGGGCACGGGTGTCGCGGCGAAGATCGACGGGGTGACCATCGCGGGCAAGACCGGCACGGCCGAGCTGCGCCAGACGCAGGGCGATTGCGAGCCGGCGCCACCGAGCCCTGACGGCACGCCCACGCCGCCGGAGACGTGCACGGCAGGCCAGAACGACGCCAGCGACACGACCGCCTGGTTCTCGGCGTTCGCGCCGCTGGACAAGCCACGGGTCGCGGTGGGCGTCGTGCTCCCCGGGCAGGGCGCGGGCGGCGACACCGCCGCGCCGATCGCCCGTCAGGTGGTCATCGCGACGCTGAAGGAAGGACCCAAGGGGTCCGGCTAGCGCCGGGCGCCCTAGGCAGCGCGGCGACGTGTGAGATCAGGCGGCGATCGACGCGCCCGAGGTCAGACGTCGAGGTCGACGTGACCCTTTGCGCCGCCTTCGGGCGGCACGATGGTCAGCACGAGCGGCCGGTTGGCCAGATCCGAGTTCTTCATCTTGAAGAGCAGCAGCGCGCCACCACTCGGGCCGTAGCCCGCGGTGCTGTTGGGCTTCGGCAGGACCGCCTTGGGCTGCAGCGGGCCCGACGCCGGGCGGTACGCGTAGCCGTTGTTGATCCCCAGCGGGGTCGGCAGGAAGATCTTGCCCGTCGTGTCCTCGATGCTGAAGCGGCGCGCCAGGGCGTGTGTGTCCTCGGTGTCGTTCTGCACGCGGACGAACACGCCGAACCAGGTCTCACCCGGAGCCAGGGCGCGCTCGAGCGGCGACAGGGCCGTGAGGTACTCGCGATCCTCGGTGTCGCTGGGGTTGAGCTGGCGCGAGATCTGCACCTGGTACTTCAGCTCGCCGACGTCGAGGTAGATCCCCTCGGTCTTGCCTTCGGTGACGACTTCTTCCTTGTTGCCGCAGCCGGCGGCGAAGAGAGCAGCCACGGCGACCGTGGCGAGAATGAGAGCGCGGAGGGGATGGATCATTGCGGCGCGGCAGTCTATTGGTTTACGCGCCCGCAGGCCCGCTCGTCAGCGGCGTCGCCGGCTTGCGCGCACCACCGGAGATCGTCGCGCGCTGACCGCGCTCGCGGCCGGTCTCGTGAATCGCCCGCAGACGACGGAGCGCCTTGCCCCAGCGGCGCTTGGCCCAGCCGCGGTAGCCGATCTGCGCCAGCTTGTCGGAGAGCATCGCCGACTCCCACTCGAAGGTGAGGGTCACATCGGTGCCGTGACCGGAGGGCTGCACCTCCCAGATCGTGAGCATCCGGATGCGGTTGAACTTCCCGCTGCGGCCACGCGCCACGATCTTCCACGGGGCCTCGACATGGCTGAACGTCCAGTCCCCGAACGCGAAGCGGTCGAACCGGCGCTTCATCCGGAAGCGCGCCCCGGCGCCTTGGCCGTAGGACTCCTCGCGCGTGAGGTGCCAGTCGGTCAGGAAGTGGTCGCAGAACTCCGGATGGTTGGCGATGTCCGCCAGGTACGCGAAGACCTCGTCGCGGGGCTTGGAGATGTGCGTGCTGACGGTGACCGGATCCACGCCGGAATCGTATCGGTCAGGCGGCGCGATGCGTCACGCGGACCGTGAGGCCGCGCTCGCTGTGGCGCACCCGGTCGGTGCGCTCGGGGAGCGTGCGGCGCAGCGGCCGGCACAGCTCGCAGACCACGTCGCCGCGCGCGTATGTGTGGACGTGCTCGCCCGTGAGCGGGGTCCGTCCGCAGTCGGCGCAGCGATGCGCGGTCGCCCGCAGCGCGCCCACGCCCTTGCGCAGGAGCTCGCGCTCCAGGTCCCGCTCGTCGATGATTTCGGTCGGGCGCTGCACTCTGGGCTCGTTTTCGGGCGAATCACGCAAACTCCTCCATTCGTCGACGCCCCTTATGCGGTCTTTAGCCAGTGCCGCACCATGGATGTTGCATCGACGATCAGGCGGCCGGGTACCAACGGTTGGAAGTTGCTGGCACCCGGGAAGGTCGTTATGTTCGTCACAAGCGGGTGAGAGCCGGCACGCATCCCCCGGTGTGTGTCTGCACAAGGGAGCTTGAGATGGATTCACTCACGTCAGGAACGCTTGCCGGTACTGGGTCGTTCCGTTGCGAGGAGTGCGGGTTCACCGTCACGCTGCGTGCGGCGGACACGCTTCCGGAGTGCCCGAGCTGCGGTGGCGCGGACTTCACGCGGGCGTCGCTGTTCGGGACGCAGCGCTTCGATCGGGAGCCTGAACAACCGGCAGAGGTGATCGATCCGGCGACGTGGCTCGCAGAGGCGCGGTCCGAGATCGCGACACCGGGCGAGTACCTCGTCTTCGACGATCTGGGCAGCAGGCAGATCGTCGGACTGACCCGGGAGTGGACGCGCGTGGGCCGCAGCCTTGCTGCCGACGTGCGCTTCGACGACCCGACGGTCTCGCGCCGGCATGCGCTCATCGTGCGCCAGGCCGATGGTGTCCGGGTGCTCGATGACCGCAGCCTCAACGGCGTGTTCGTCAACGGCGAGCGCGTCGAGTGGCAGGAGCTGAGCGACGGCGACGAGATCGTCGTCGGCCGGTATCGCCTGCACTTCATGCGGGTCGCATCGGTGGAGGCCGGCGCGCCGACCCCGCCGCTCGGCGCCACGGGTTAGCCCGACCGCTTTCCGGACCGGTCCAGCCGCCATTGCGCGCGACGGGCCGGTCCGTATAGTGCGGCGCTCGTGGGCGCGACCATCGCAGTTCTCTCTCAGAAGGGCGGGACGGGGAAGACCACCACCGTCCGAACGCTGACGGACGTCTTCACCCGGGCCGGGCTGACCGTCCTCGCGATCGATCTCGATCCACAGGGCAACCTGTCGGACTACTTCGACGTGCCGCCCGAGGCCGACCCGACCGTCTCCGACGTCCTGATGGGCAGGGCCAAGCTGCCCAAGGCCGTCCACAACGGCGTGGTGCCGGCGAATCTCACCCTGGCGGAGACCGAGCTGCAGCTGGCCGGCAAGATGGGCCGTGAGCTCACGCTGCGCCGGGCGCTGAAGCCGGTCCGGGACTCCTACGACGTCATCCTCCTGGACTGCCCGCCGAACCTCGGGCTGCTCACCGTCAACGCCCTGGTGGCCGCCGACTTCGCGCTCCTCAGCGCCGAGGCCCAGTACTTCGCGCTGCAGGGCGTCGAGCAGGCCAAGGAGGTCATCGACCTCGCCGCCGACAGCCTCAACCCGGACCTCGAGTGGCTCGGCGTCGTCTTCAACATCGCCGACATGCGCACCGTGCACTCGCGCGAGGCCTACCAGTCGCTCTCCGAGCACGTCGGCGACAAGCTCTTCACCACGACGATCCGCTCGTCGATCGCCTACGCCGAATCGGCCGAGCGCGCGGTCTCGATCCTCGATCACCGCCCGGACCTCGGGGCCGACTACGTCCGCCTCGCCGACGAGATCCTCAAGCGCCTGAAGATGCCCGCGGCGCGGCGCCAGCTCAAGCCGCTGCTCGACGAGGCCCAGCCGGCGGCCTGACGCGATGCGCGGACGGGTCGGTGCGGTCGTCGCCCTCGGGGCGATCGCAGGCCTCGTCGGCTGCGGCGGCGCGGGAGACGACGTCGCGCCGACGCCCGAAGAGGCGACGAAGGCCGAGCCCGAGCCCGCGCGCACGACGCCTGGAGCCCTGAAGCGCCCGCCGCTGCGGGCCGGTCAGTTCTCGGCGCAGCTGAAGCGCTCGGTGTGGGTCCGTGCCTGGCCGGGCGGGAAGCCGGTCGGCACCCTGAAGACCCGCACGAAGTTCGGCTCGCGCACCGCCCTGGCGGTGGTCTCGGCCCGTCCGGGGTGGCTCGGCGTCCTCACGGAGCTTCCGCCGAACGGCCGCATCCGCTGGATCCCCGCCTCGGCGGCGCGGCTGGAGCGCCAGCCCTACCGCATCCGGATCGACCTGAGCCGACGGGACCTGTCGATCACCCGTGGATCGACGCAGGTCCGCGCGTTCAAGGTCGCGGTCGGCAAACCCGGGACCGAGACGCCGCGCGGCCGCTTCGGCGTGACCGACACGCTGAAGTTCGCGCCCGGTGGCCCGTACGGCTGCTGCGCGATCGCGCTGACCGCCCACCAGACGGACGTCCCTTCACACTGGACCGGCGGTACCCAGGTCGCCATCCACGCGACACCGGACGAGTCCGTCATGGGTCAGGCCGTCAGCTTGGGCTGTGTCCGGACCCGGCAGACCGACGCTCGCTGGATGCTGAAGAACATCCCGGCGGGCGCGATGGTCACAGTCGTCGCCTGACCGCGTTCAGAGGCCGATGACGTCGGCGCCCTGCGGCTCGAACGGTGCCCGGACCACGTCGGCCCAACCGTCGGCGTGCTCGCGCAGCGCGGCGACCAGGCCGCCCGTGGCCTCGTAGTGGCACCACAGCAGGACGGTCGGGCCCGCCCCGCTGATCGACGCGCCGAGCGCGCCGAGGTCCCTCGCCCGCTCGACGAGCTCGGCCGAGCGCGGGTACAGGTGGGCGCGATAGGGCTGATGCAGACGGTCGGCGAGCCCGCGAGAGACCAGGTCCAGATCGCCACTGGCCAGGCCGAGGGTGAGCAGCGCCCCGTGCGCGACGTTGAAGGAGGCGTCCGCCATCGGCACGGAGTCCGGGAGCGCGGCGCGGGCCTCGCGGGTGCGGACGGCCTCGTGGGGCACCACGAGCACGGCCTCCAGCTCCGGCGGGGCGTCGAAGCGGCTCGCGTCCCCGTCGGCGCAGATGACGAAGCCGCCGAGCAGCGCCGCGGCGACGTTGTCGGGATGGCCCTCCAGCTCAGTGGCCAGCGCGAGCAGGTCGGCGTCGAGCTCGAACATCGAGTCGGCGGCCAGGAGCCCGCAGAGGTACGCCGCGGCGCTCGTCCCCAGCCCGCCCGACAGCGGGATCGACGAGCGGATGCGGAACGTGAATCGGTCCGGCGGATGGAGCTTGGCGAACCCGCGGACGGCGAGGTTGCGCCGGTCCTTGGCGATCTCGAGGTCCGTCTCCACCGCGAAGTGGCCGGACTCGATGACCTCGAGCTCGCAGTGCAGCGCGAGCGCGCAGGCAAACGTGTCGAAGCCGGGACCGAGGTTGGCCGACGACGCGGGAACGCGGACGAGGCGGCGGCGGACCATTCCGCGCTCAGTCGCCGAGGACAGCCTCTTCGACGGCCGCAAGCGACGGCTCGCACGGCACGACCGCGCCCGCCTGCTCCAGTGCCGTCTGCGGGTCCTTCAGACCATGGCCGGTCAGGACGCAGGCGACGCGCTGCGCGCCGTCGGCGCCGTACTTCAGGAGGCCCGCGACCGAGGCGGCGCTGGCGGGCTCGCAGAACACGCCCTCGCGCCCGGCGAGCAGCCGGTACGCGGCGAGGATCTCGTCGTCGGTGACCGCGCGCACCATGCCGCGCGAGCCGGTGATGACGCCCATCGCCTGCTCCCAGCGCGCCGGGTTGCCTATCCGGATCGCGCTGGCGACCGTCTCCGGCTTCGCGATCGGGTGACCCTCGACGAGCGGCGCGGCGCCGGCCGCCTGGTAGCCGTAGAGCCGCGGCATCACGCCGGACTCCTCGAAGCCCATCGCGTAGGCGCTGACGTTCCCGGCGTTGCCGACGGGGATGCAGAGCGCGTCAAGCTCGCCGCCCAGGTCCTCGAGGACCTCGAACGCCGCGGTCTTCTGCCCCTGCAGCCGGAACTCGTTGACGCTGTTGACCAGGGCGATCGGGTGCTTGTCGCACAGCTCGCGCACGAGCGTGAGCGCCTCGTCGAAGTTGCCGCGCAGCGCGATGACCTTCGCGCCGTGCATGAGCGCCTGGGCCAGCTTGCCCGTCGCGATCTTGCCCTCGGGCACGATCACCGCGCCGGTCAGCCCGGCCTTGGCGCTGTACGCCGCCGCGCTGGCGGCGGTGTTGCCCGTCGACGCGCAGATGACCGCCTCGGCGCCCTCGCGCAGCGCCGCGCTGACCGCACACGTCATGCCGCGATCCTTGAACGAGCCGGTCGGGTTCAGCCCCTCGAGCTTGAGATGCACCTCCGCACCCACGAGCTCGGAGATGTGCGGCGCGTGGACGAGCGGCGTGGAGCCCTCCCCCAGCGTCACCAGGGGATCGTCGACGGCGAACGGGAGCCGGTCGCGGTAGCGCTCAATCAGTCCGGGCACGGCGGGGGATCCTAGGTGAACTGCTCTTCGAGCACCCGGATGGCCCGCGGGGTCGCGCGGATGAAGTCAAGCCCCTCGATGAGCTTCGCGGCGGCGGCGAACCGGGATTCGAGCACCGGGTGGAGCACCATGACCAGGCGGGCCTTCTCGCCCATGCCCTCTTGGACGACGGACTTGATCGAGGCCCCCTGCAGGCCCAGGATCTGGGCGACCTGCGCGAGCACGCCGGGCTCGTCGTCGACTTCGAGGTGCAGGTAGAAGGCCGACTCCACGTCGGTGACGATGGGCAGCGCGCTGGTCGGCTCGGGCGTCGGCGCCGGCGGCACCATCGCGCTGACGACGTCGCCGAGGACCGCGCTCGCGGTCTGCGGCCCGCCGGCGCCGGGGCCCGACAGCGTGATCTCGGTGATCGCGGGCGACTCGATCGTGACGGCGTTGTACGGGCCGCCGACGCTCGCGAGCGGGTGGCCGGCGTAGAGGAACGCCGGATGCACGCGGACGGAGATGCCATCGCCCACACGCTCGGCGGTTCCCAGCAGCTTCAGCCCGAGTCCGAGGTCCCGCGCGAAGGCGAGGTCGTCGCTCGTGATCTGCTCGATGCCCTCGTAGACGACCTGGTCGAGCGTGACCGGCGTACCGAACGCCAGCCGCGCGAGGATCGCCATCTTCGCGGCGGCGTCCTTGCCCGTGACGTCGTCGGTCGGATCGGCCTCCGCGTAGCCCAGGCGCTGGGCGTCGGCGAGCGCGTCGGCGTACGACGCGCCCGTGCGGGCCATCTCGGAGAGGATGTAGTTCGTCGTGCCGTTGACGATGCCGTGCAGGCGCTCGATGTACGCGCCGGCGAGCGACTCCTGCATGACGCGGATGACGGGCACGACTCCGGCGACCGCGGCCTCGAAGCGCAGGCGGACGCCGTGCTCGCGGGCGGCGGCCCACAGCTCCTCGCCGTGCTCGGCCAGCAGTTGCTTGTTCGCCGTGACGACGTGGCGCCCGGCGTTCAGCGCAGCGAGCACGTACTCGCGGGCGGGATCGATCCCGCCCATGACCTCGACGATGAGGTCCGAGTTCTCGAGGATCTCGCCGAAGTCGCCCTCGCTGCGGCGCAGCACGCCGCTCAGCTCCGGGCGGCGGCCGGTCCGGGCCTCGATCTCGTCGGCGCGCTCGGCGAGCAGGTCGGCGAAGGCCCCACCGACCGTGCCTCGGCCGAGGAGGCCGATCTTGAACGGCTCAGACATCGCGGGCGGTCAGCTCCTCGTAGGTCTCGCGCCGCACCACGACCCGGGCGTCGCCGCCCGAGACGAAGACGACCGGCGGCCGCGGGATCCCGTTGTAGTTGTTGCTCATCGCGTACCCGTACGCGCCCGTGGCGGGCGTGACGATCACGTCGCCGGGCTTGGGGTCGTCGAGCAGGGTCTCGCTCACGATCACGTCGCCCGATTCGCAGTGCTTGCCGGTGATCCTGCTCTTCACGTCGCCGCCGAAGCGGTCGGCGATCTCGGCCTCGTACTTCGCGCCGTAGAGCATGGGGCGGAGGTTGTCGGACATGCCGCCGTCGACGGCGACCCAGGTCGAGACGTTGCGCTTGATCGACTCGACGGAGTACAGCGTCACGCCGGCGTTGGCGACCAGCGAGCGCCCCGGCTCGTCGATGATCCGGACGTGCGAGCCGAGCAGCTCGCGCGCCGCCGCGACCTTCGCGGCGGCGTAGACCTCGATGCTCGGCGGGTCGTCCGCGTCGGTGTACGCGACGCCGAGGCCGCCGCCGAGATTGACCACGGGGAAGTCGCCGAGCGGCGCGACCGCCTCGACTGCGTCGCGCCACGGCCCCAGCTCGAGCAGCTGCGAGCCGATGTGCAGATGCAGCCCGTCGAGACGGATGTTCGGCGCGGCGTGCGCGCGCTCGATGGCGACCGGGGCGTCCCGGAGGCTCAGGCCGAACTTCGAGTCGGCCTGGCCGGTGGAGATCTTGTCGTGCGTCTCGCCGCGAACGTCCGGCGTGACGCGCAGGAGCACCGGCTGAACGCCGTCGGTTGCCAGCGCGATGACCCGCTCGAGGTCGGCGAAGTTGTCGATGACGATGTACCCCACGCCCGCGCCGACGGCCATCCGCAGCTCGGCGTCGGACTTCGCGTTGCCGTGCAGGATGATCTTCGCCGGCTCGAACCCGGCCTTCAGCGCCACGTGCAGCTCGCCGCCAGAGGCGACATCAACCCCGAGCCCCTCCTCGGCGAAGACCCGGAGCACCGCGGTGCACGGGTTGGCCTTGCTCGCGAAGTGGACCTCGGCGTCGGGCGCGTGGGCGCGGAACGCCGCGAGGTACTGTCGCGCCTTCTCCCGCAGGTCGTCCTCGGCGACGATGTACGCGGGCGTGCCGAACTCCTTCGCGAGTGCGATCGCGTCGACGCCACCGATCTCGAGGCGGCGGTCGTCGACGAGCCGGCTGGCGGCCGGCCAGACGGCGGAGAGGCGTTGCGCGGTGGCCATCGCGCAGGGAGTATGGCGGGCGTGCCGTCGTCTTCGATCCGTGCCGATGTCGCGCCGCCCGAGGACGAGGGCGTGCGTGACGGTCTGGCCTATGCCCTGTTCCTGCCCGAGGGCGCCGCGCGGGGCGGCGTCGTGGTCATCCACGGGGCCGATTCGCGCAAGGAGAACCACTACGACTGGGGCCGGGAGTGCCGCGCCGCGGGGCTCGCCGCCGTGGTGTTCGACCAGCGCGGGCACGGGGCGTCGCCGGGAGCACTCGACGGGCGCGCGGTGGAGGACGTCGCCGCGATGGCGGCGCTCCTTCCGGCCGGACCGCTGGGGCTCCGGGGTTCGAGCATGGGCGGGTTCCTGTCGCTCGTCAGCGCCGAGGCCGTGGGGGCGAAGGCCGTCGTGGCGATCTGCCCGGCGTCGGGAGAGATGCTGCTGCGCGGCTTGCGCGAGGCGCGGTTCGCCTTCGCCGTCGATACGCCGTCGATCCAGCCGCTGCTGGCCGGCGCCGACCTCGAAGCCGCCGCCGCCCACCTCGGCGCCGGCCTGCTGCTCATGCACGCCACGGGCGACGACCGCGTGCCCGTCTCATCCTCCGACGCGCTGCACGCCGCCGCGCCCGGAAGCCGGTACGTCCGCGTCGAGGGCGGCAACCACGGCTCGATCCAGCACGATCCCGAGCTGCGGGGCGACGCGGTGCGCTGGCTGTCGGCGCGGCTCAGCCGCTGATCACCGACATACAGGACGCGGGGAGCGCCGCCCGGTGTGCGCCGCGTCGGCGAGCGTGACGACGCGGGTCGTTTCGGGGGCTCCCGAGGTACGGACGGTCAGGATCGCGTCCCCGCTGGGTGCCAGCGCTGCATCGACGTAGTCCCGCCGGCGGTCCGCGCCGACGTCGACGCGGCGCCACCCACTGTCCGGGAGCCGCCAGAACGCACGCAGCCGCCCACGGATCGCCGCCACGACGAGCTCGCGCCGACCATGCCGCGCGACCGCCGCGACCCGGACCGGGCCGCACGCGAGCGCCGTCGACTGCACCTTCGTCGCTCCCGGATGCACCCGAGCGACCCGCAGGCGCTCCGGGCGGGTCGCGGGGGTCGCCATCAGCAGGCCGCCGTCATCGCCGACGACGATCTTTCCCGTCCCCGGGTCGGCGCCGAGGGCGATCGCCTGGTGCCGACTCGCAGCGGTCCGCCGACTCCAGAGCTTGGTGCCGGTGATGACGTCGCCGCGTGCGTTCAGCGGACCCGACCCGTCCTCTTCGGGGCCGAGCGACCCTACGAGCGGCCCGGTCGGAGGGCCGGTGAGCGTCCCGGTGAACACCGGATCCCACCTGAAGCCCGTCGATGTCCAGACCACCACTGCAGCATCGCCCGCGACATCGAAACCGACCGAGGTCCCGCCGACGGATACCGCCTCACCGAGGCTCACCGGCGAGAACGCCGCGCCCCCAGGCGCGATCATGGAGACGTCGCCCACCCCGTACGAGACCAGGCCCGTGCCGTCGGGTCGCCACGCCGCGTCCACGGAGTGAAGCAGGAGGTCCGACCGGAGGGGCCCGGCGAGGGACTGGGGCGCAAGCCAGCTCCCGGCGGCGTCCAGGAGCGCGGCCCGGAAGTCGACCGTGACGCCGTGCAGGGCCTCGGCCGGCCTCGGACCAACACACGGCCAGACGACCATGGCCCGGCCGGTGGCCTCCGTCGCGAACTCGGGCCAGGGGTTCGAGTCGCAGTCGACCGGCGGCGCCGAGAGCGTCCAGCCGGACTCCAGCCGTCCGCGCGTCAGGACCAGGAGCCGGCCACCTCCCGGAGCGGGAACGCCGCGCCCTGCGCCTGAAGCGTCGCGCCGTTGGCGGGCGTCAGGCGCCGGCCGGCGGCGAGCGCTCCCGTCGTGTCGCGCACCGGTGTCGGCCGGACCGGGCCCCCGTCCGTGTCGCCGGTGCGCAGGACGCCGTCCTCGAGCCACGCCAGCCGGGCCACGGGGCCCTCCGGCGCCAGCAAGGCCGAGGCTGAGCGCTGCGCGAGTGCCACCCGCCGCATCTCGGTGCTCCCGCGCGCCTTGAACCGGAGGTCCACCCCGCCGACCGCGTTGGTCTCGAGCATCGCGATGTCGCCGTCGGCCAGCACGGCGACGTCGTGCACCCGCTCGGCTTGGTGTGCCACGACCGCCGCGCCGGCCTCGCCGATCGGAAGCGCGAACGCGGCGGTGAGGCAGGCCGCCCAGGCGGCAGTCGCCAGTGACGTCAGCATGCGTTGGAGAACGTGCGTCAGCGCGGGAAGTTGCGCAGGGCGCTCTGACCGACTTTTGAGAACCATTCGCATCACCGCTAGGCTGACCGGGCCGTGCTCGACGCCTTCGATCTCCCGTTCATGCAGCGCGCGCTCGTCGCGGTTCTGCTGCTCGCCGTGGCCGGTGGGCTCCTCGGCGCGTGGGTCGTCCTGCGGCGCCTGGCGTTCTTCAGCCATGCCGTGGGAACCGCGACCTTCCCGGGCCTCGTCGTCGCCGCGCCGTGGGGGCTTGCCGCACCCGTCGCCGCGCTCGGCTCCGCCCTGCTGTTCACGGGCGCGCTCACGCGGGTCATCCGCGACCGGAGGCTCGGCTCCGACGGGGCCACCGGGCTGCTCGTCGTCGCGTTCCTCGCCCTCGGCGCGGTTCTGGCAAGCGACGTCTATCCCGCGGGTGCGGGCGTCGACCGGCTCCTGTTCGGCACGCTGCTCGGCCTGAGCGACACCGACCTCTGGCTCGCCGCGGCCGCCGCCGTCGCGGCGCTCGTGCTCACCCTCGTCCTGCATCGCAGCTGGCTCGCCGCCGGATTCGAACCCCAGACCGCCCCGGCCCTCGGCGTCCGCACCGCCATCGGGGACTGGGCGCTCCTCGCCGGGATCGGGGCGACCGTGGTCGCGATGCTCCCCGCGGTGGGCGCGCTGCTCGCCGCCACGCTGCTCGTCGTGCCCGCGGCCACGACACGACTCCTCGCACGCAGCGTGCCCGAGCTGCTGACGGGCGCCGTCCTGCTCGGCGCCGCCGAGGGCGTCGTCGCGCTGTGGATCGCCTTCGAGCTCGATCTCCCGCCGGGCCCCGTGCTCGCGCTGATGAGCGGCATCGTCTTCGCGGTCGTCGCGCTCGCCCAGACCCTCGCGGCCCGCCGAACGGTGCTCGCGCGATGAGCGACGTGCTCGTTCAGACCACCGGCCTCTCCACCGGATACGCGCCGGGCGTGCCGACGCTGCGCAACGTCACGTTCGCCGCCACCGCCGGCCAGACGATCGCCGTGCTCGGCCCCAACGGCGGCGGAAAGACGACGCTGATGCGCGCGCTGCTCGGCGAGCTGCCGCCCTTCGAAGGGCGCGTCGAGACCCACGGCGAGATCGCCTACGTCCCGCAGACCGAGGACGCCCGGCTGGACTTCCCCGTCAGCGCGCTCGACGTCGCGCTCATGGGCGCGTACGGGCGCACGCCGTGGTGGAAGCGCCTCGGGCGCAGCGAGCGTGACCGGGCGCTGGAGGCCCTGGACCGGGTGGGCCTGCGCGAGCGGGCGAAGGACCGCTTCGGCACACTCTCCGGCGGCCAGCGCCAGCGCGTCCTGATCGCCCGCGCGCTCGTGCAGGACGCGCCGATCCTGCTGCTCGACGAGCCGTTCAGCGGCGTCGACCGCGCCAGTGAGACGACCATCCTCGGTGTGCTCGACGCGCTCCGTGCCCAGGGCCACGCGCTGCTGATCTGCACGCACGACATCGAGCAGGCCCGCGGCTTCGACCGCGTGCTCGGCCTCCACGGCGAGCAGACGTACTTCGGCCCCGGCGCAGAGCTGGACACCGCTGCGCTGGAGCGCACGTACGGCTCGGAGATCGTGACGCTCGACGACGGCGCCGCCATCGCCGTGCAGTGCCACGGGCACGAGCACAGCCACGGCTGCAGCCATGACTGAGCTCGTCACCGACCCGCTCCTGCGCCGGGCGCTGCTCGAGGTCGTGATCCTCGGCCTCGCGTGCGGGCCGCTCGGCGTATGGGTCCTGCACGAGCGGCGCGCGTTCGCGGCGGAATCGCTGTCGCACGGGATGCTCCCCGGGCTGGTCGTCGCCTCGCTCGCCGGCGCGCCGCTGCTGCTCGGCGCAGCCGGCGGGATCGTCATCGCCGCGGCCCTCGTCGCGTTCGCGTCGCGCGATGCGCGGGTCGGCGGCGACACCGCGGTGGCGGTCGTCGTCACCGCACTGTTCGGCCTCGGGGTCGTGCTGGCCCTGCGCCCGGAAGTCCCCGCACGGCTTGGCGAGATCCTGTTCGGAGACCCGCTCGGGGCGACCGCAGGCGATCTCGCCGTCGCCGCGGCGCTGTGCGTGGGCGTCCTGGTGGCCCTCGCCCTCGGCGGTCGCGCACTGCGAATCGCCGCGTTCGACCCACAGGCCGCGCCGTCCCTCGGTGTGCGGCCGAGCCGGGTCGGCCTGGGCCTGCTCGTCGTGCTCGCCGTCACGATCGCCGCCGCCGCGCAGGGCCTCGGCAGCCTGCTGCTGCTCGCGCTGCTCCTCGCGCCGTCTGCAGCCGCGATCCGCGCGAGCGACCGCCTCACCACGCAGCTGCGCGTCGCCGCAGCCCTGGGCGCCGGGTGCGGCGTGATCGGCCTGGAGGCCTCCCGTGCATTCGACATCGCGGCCGGCCCGGCCATCGCGCTCGCCGCGTGCGCCGCCTACGTCGTCGTCGCGATCCTGCGTCCGGGCGAGCGCACCCGTCACACGAGCCTGCGCAGCGCGCCGATCGACGGGCTCAGGGGCTCGCGGTAACGGCCTTCAGGCCGCCTTCGCGCCGCGCGAGCACCACCAGCCAGATCGCGCCGCCGAGCGCCATCGCCAGCGCGATGAGCTGCGCCTCGGTCAGCCCGAGGAGGACCGCGTCATTGCGCCGCACGAACTCCACGAGGAACCGCTCGACGCCGGCGCCGACGAGGTAGATGCCAAACAGCGCGCCGGGCCGCAGCGCGTCGCGCAGCCGCCAGAGGACGATCGCGAACAGTCCCATCGCGAGCGTCTCGTAGATCGGCGTCGGGTGGACCTCCTCGTCCGTCGGGATCACCCCGTCGGGGTAAGCCATCGCCCACGGCAGGTCGGTCGGCCCGCCGTAGTCCCCGTCGCCGGAGAGCTGGCAGCCGATCCGCCCGATCGCGTAGCCGACCGCCAGTGCCGGGGCGGCCGTGTCGAGCAGCTGCAGTCCGAGCCAGCGCCGCCAGCGCGCCCAGAGGAGCACGGCCGCGGCGCCGCCCAGGGCCCCACCGAACCACGTCAGGCCGGAGCCGCTGAAGAGGCTCCCGAGCAGGTCGTCCTGCGCCTTGTCCCAGTTGTCGAGGATCCAGTACAGGCGCGCGCCGACGAGCCCTCCGAGCAGCGCGGCGAACACCATCTCGTATGCCCAGTCGACGGGCTTGCCCAGCTCTTTGAGCCGGCGGGCGATCACCGCGCCACACGCGACGAACGCCAGGCCGAACATCAGGCCGAACGTCTTGAAGGGACCGATCTCGGGCAGCATGCGGCCCGGGACGCTACAGGTAGCCCAGCGGATCCACCGGGGTGCCGTTGATGCGCACTTCGAAGTGCAGATGCGGCCCGGTGGAGTTGCCGGTGTTCCCGCTGTAGCCGAACACCTGGCCCTGTCTCACGCGCGCGCCGACGCTCGTGGCGAACCGCGACTGGTGCCCGTAGCACGTGCTCATGGTCTGCGTGTGCTGGATGCAGGTGTAGTTGCCGTAGCCGCCGGTCGGCGCGGCGATCGCGACGCGCCCGGCGGCGGCCGCGCGGATCGGGGTGCCCACGGGAACCGGCAGGTCGATGCCCATGTGGTTGCTGCTGCACACGCCGCAGCCGCTGCGCGGCCCGAAGCCGGAGCTGACCGACGCGTTCACGGGCCAGATCAGCGAGCCGGAGCCGCGCTTGATCCCGCCGGCCGGCAGCGAGCTGGAGTCCGTGCCCTGGAGCTGCGCCTGGATCTTGCCCTGCTCCTTCTCCATCGCCTCGAGATCCTCCTCGATGGCGTGGCGGTCGGAGCGGACCTTGATCAGCGCGGCCTGCTTGCCGGCCTTCGTGCGGTCGTACCCCACGCGCGTCCCGACCAGCTCGTCCTTCACGCCGCGGATCTGATCCCGGCGGGCGAGCACGATGGCGGTGACCTTCTGCTGGCGGGCCTCGAGCTTGTCGAGCCTCGCCTCGGTCTTCACCGCGTCGACCTTCGCGTCCTGGACCAGCCCGACGACGCGGCGGTCCTGCGCGGAGATGCGGCGGATGAACTCGGTGCGCTCGAGGAGGTCGGCGAAGCCGTCGGAGTTCAGGATCACGGTGATGACGTCGGGGTCCGACGCCTTGTACATCTCCACAAGCCGGTCGGAGAGCCCGCTGCGGGCGACCTTCAGCCGGGCCTTCAGGCGGGTGAGGCGCGCACGCTCGGAGCGCAGCTCGTCACGGAGGCGGTCGAGCTCGGCCTGCTTCTGGTCGAGATCGGACTGCAGCGTCGCCTGCCGGCCCGCGAGCACGTCGATCTTGCCCTGCAGGCGCGTGATCCGCTTGGAGTACGACTGGATGTCCGTACCCAGCGCACGTTCCGTGCCCTTCTTCTTTCCGATCTGGTTGCGGGCGCGATCGATCTTGCTGTCGAGCTGGGACAGGCGCGCCTGGTTGGGCGCCGCCCCAGACACCAGGGGCAGGAGCCCCCAGATGACGAGCGGGATCGTCGCGCACGCGATGAGCAGGCGTACACGCATTCGAACACAGGATTCTAGGAGAGCTTTGCCTGCAAACCCCAGGCAAGCAACGGTCCTTGCAATAGCACGTGACACCCGACACAGTTGTCCGGTGTCCTTCAGAAACGGTTAATGCCCCGGACGTATGCTGCCGGACATGGCCACACGCTCGAAGGTTCAGCTCAAGACGCCGGGCGATCTGCGCGCCCGCATGCTGCTCACCATCTTCCTGCTCGGCGCGCTGTACGTCGTCTTCATCGCGGTGCTGTTCGCGAGCGGCGCCAGCGGCATCATGATCGCGCTGCTCGCCGGCGGGCTCTTCCTCGTCCAGACATTCACCAGCGACAAGATCGCGCTGGCCGCGATGGGCGTCCGCACGGTCACCCCGCAGGAGGCGCCCGAACTGCACGCGATGATCGAGCGCCTCTGCATCCAGGCCGACCTGCCCAAGCCGCGGATCGGCGTGATCCAGACCGACATGCCCAACGCGTTCGCGATGGGCCGCTCACAGAAGTCGGCGACCGTCGTCGCGACCACGGGCATCCTGCAGCGCCTCGAACCGGCCGAGCTGGAGGGCGTCATGGCCCACGAGCTCGCCCACGTCCTGCACCGTGACGTCGCGGTCATGACCATCGCCTCGTTCTTCGCCTCGATCGCCGCGCTGATCCTGCAGTTCGGCTTCTTCTTCGGTGGCGGTGGCGACGGCGACGACGACAGCCCGGGCATCTTCGCGCTGATCCTCGCCTCCCTCGCGGTCTACGTCATCTCGTTCTTCCTCATGCAGGCCCTCTCGCGCCAGCGCGAGTTCGCCGCCGACCGCGGCGCCGCGCAGCTCACGGGCCGGCCGAGCGCCCTGTCCTCGGCGCTCATGAAGATCAGCGGCACCATGGAGCGGATCCCACAGAACGACCTCCGCGCGCACACCGAGATGAACGCCTTCTACATCGTCCCCGCGAAGGTGAAGGGCTCGCTGCTCGGGCTTTTCAGCACCCACCCGCCGATGGAGAAGCGCATCGCCGCGCTGCAGGAGCTCGAGGTTCAGATCCAGACCGCGCGTTAGGGTCCGCGCATGGGCTTCCTCGACGGCCTCCTCGGCCGCAAGAAGATGGTCGGTCCGGCTCCGGACCGGCTCTTCGCGCTGACCACCGCGTACGTGACGCTCGAGATCGGGCACCAGATCACGACGACCGGCAAGGGCGCGATCGTGTTCCAGCCGATCGACAACGCCGACTTCGACGGCATCGCGGCGGAGATGGAGGAACTCGTCCGCGGGACCGGCGAGGAGACCGGGACGACCATCACCACGACCGAGGACTCCTTCGGCTACCGCTGGATGGTCTTCTCCGACCCCGACGTCGAGGACCTCGTCGTCGCGGTCAACACGGTCAACGACGGCCTCCAGGTCGGCGGGTACGGCGAGCGCGTCCTCTGCGCGGTGTTCTCGTTCAAGGACGGGCGCGGCCGCCCGCTGCACCTCATCTACAACGTCAAGCGCGGCAAGTGGTACCCGTTCGCGCCGGCCGGAGAGAACCAGCGCGACTCGCAGCGCGAGATGCAGATCAAGGCGATCCTCGACGGCGAGCTGCCCGTCGAGCCCGAGCTGGAACGCTGGTTCCCGCTCTGGGGCGTCCCGCTGTAGCGATCACTCGTCAGTCGCGCTCGGCGTAGCGGACCCAGCCGGTCATCCTGATCCGGCCGGTGCATTTGCCCGAGGACGTGCACTTGATGGTCCCGTTGAAGCCCTCGATGACGCCCTTGGCGTCGCGGTACTTCGTCCGGGCCGGGCCGCCGTCCTCGATCGCGCCCTCGCCCTCGTATTTCATCGTCTGAGAGCGGCGGGTCGTCTCGACGTAGCTGCGGTCGATCGTCAGCGAGCCCTTGATCCACCCGACGTCGTTCTTCAGGTCGAACCGCGGGTGGATCTCATCGTCGTCGCGCTCGGAGCGCTTGGTCCAGGTCCTCACTTCGGACGCGCCGAACGGCGAGCCGTCGGCGTTGAACTCGTCGAACTGCAGCGTCGGGTTAGCGCGCGTGTCGACCCCGGTGACCTTCAGGACCATGGTGAGCTCACGCCGCTTCGTGTCGTCATCCTGCGCCAGGCTCCCAGGAGCGAGCGCCGCCGCGCCGACGGTGACCAGCAGGAACGCGAGAGCAGCGCGCATGGTCGTCGATCGTACGCCTACCGGGACCTCACATTCCAGCGGCGTGGCGCGTTCTCCCTATAGACGCCCGTAATCGCCCGGTAGGCCGGGTGTTCCGCAGGGAAACCGCTACGAGGAGACCGTCATGCTCGCGCCCTACCACACCGCCCTCCAGATTCGCGTCGCTCGTCCGCAGGACGCCGACGCGCTGCTGCGCCTCGCCGGCCTGGACAGCCAGCCGCCGCCCGACCCCGGCGAGCACCTCCTCGCGTTCGCCGACGATGAGCCGATCGCCGCGCTGGCGCTGCACGGTACGTGGCGAGCAGCCGATCCGTTCCGGCAGAGCGCCGGCGCGCTCGAGCTGCTGGAAGCGCGCCGGGCCCAGGTCACGCGGCGACCCCGGCGACGCGTCCCGCGCCGCCGGCTCGTCCTCGCGCGGGGTTGATCAGTCGGGGATCAGGCCGTCGCCGGTGAACTCGCCCGCGGCCTCGGCGAACGTCGTGTCACCGGGCGGGATGAGGACGTCGCTGCCGTGCAGGTCGTCGTCGGCGAGCTCCGTGCCCTCGGTGCGGATGAGGTTCAGGAGCTCCTCGAAATGCTCGTGGAACCCGTCCTCGTCGCCGGCCTCGACGGCGGCGACACAGGCGTTGTCGTACTCGTTGACCTTGGCCAGTGCCGTGTCATCCAGCTTGTACTGGCCCTCGGTCATGATCCGGACGATCACGCCTTGTCCTCCTCGCCGGTGCCGAGCTCGCCCGCGGGTGCGGAGTCGCCCGTGCCCAGCTCGGCGCGCATCTTCGCCAGCTCGTCGTCGACCTGGCTGGAGGACGTGAGCTCGCGCAGCTGCTTGTCGATGTCGTCCTCGCCGCTGCCGAGCTGCGTGAGGTCCTCGAACGTGCCGGCGGCCTCCAGCTCCTCGACGGCGGACGCGCGCGCCTTCATGTCCTCGGTCTTGTCGACCGCACGCTGCATCGCCAGGCCGACATCGGCCATCTGCTCGCCCACGCCCGTGGCGGCCTCGCTGATGCGGACCTGCGCCTCGGCGGCGGAGTACTGCGCCTTGATGACTTCCTTCTTGCTGCGGAAGGCCTCGATCTTGGTGCGCAGCTTCTTCTCGGACTCGGTCAGCTTCTCCTGCTGGCTCGCCAGCTCGGCGACCTGCTGATCGAGGGTCTGCAGCTCGGTCTGCGCGAGCTGCTTGCGCTCGAGCGCGACGCGGGCCAGCTCCTCGTTGCCAGAGCTGAGCGCCTGACGCGCCTGGGTATCGAGCTTGACGACGGACTGCTGGAGCTTCTCCTGCTGCATCTGCAGGCGCTTCTTCGCAGTCACGACATCCGCGATGCCCTTCTTGACCTGCTGCAGCGACTCGAGCTGCTTCTGGTAGCTGTAGTCCAGCGTCTCGGCGGGATCTTCAGCCTTGTCCAGCAGCTTCGAGATCTTCGCCTTGATGACGGTGGACATGCGCCCGGACATCCCGGCCATGCACCCCTCCTGGGAACGTGAGTTGAACTCGTTCCCGGAGTCTACGGGGCGGCTCGGGCCGCCCCGTCACTGACGCGAAGTGCCTAGAGGCCTTCGGGGTGGCGGGCCTTGAAGCCCTTGGTGCTGCGCAGCTCGGGGCGCCAGCGCGGGCCCTTGGCACCGCTCGGATCGCCGGCGGCGCTGGTGTCGAGCCGCAGCCCGGCGATCACGACGAACGCGTGGCCCGGGTTCGTGTAGACCGTGACCCACTCGCCCTCGCCGGCCTCTTCCCACTTCATG
This sequence comes from Solirubrobacteraceae bacterium, assembly GCA_016462625.1. The sequence continues at coordinate 24,721 of JAEMSV010000010.1, forward strand.
AAGGAGGAGGAGTCGAGCGGGCTGTCGAGCAGGTCGCCGCCGTTGAGCGCGTAGGACACCGTGCCGGAGCAGTCGTAGCCGCGCGAGTTGAAGGACCGGTGGCCGCCGCCGTACACGTACGGCTTGCCGATGATCTCGTTGGCCGCCCAGATCGACTCCTTGACCGGCTCGGGAGCGAGCTCCGGAGCGGCCGCGTGACCGGTCTCGAGCAGCACGGCCTCGGTGCCGGGGACCGTCTGGCGAAGCGCGGCGTTCTCCTCGCCGAAGCCTGCGCCGCCGGTCGCCTGGATGGCCTTCGGGGTCTTCTTCGCTGCGAATGACGCCGGGGCGAGCAGAGCGCACGCACACAGCGTCAGGATGAACGTCAAGGGCGCAAGTGCCCGCACAACAATCCTCTTTCGTCGGCCTCCGGGGTTAGCTGACGGGCTAGCGCGGAAAGAGCCTGCGCTCTCAGGACATCAGTCCTGGGTTCGCCCCAACTACTTGGGTCCCCCGGTCCCCTGCTTCGTGCAAAGGGACTCGGCGTGTGATGAGCGGCAGACTACACAACCGTCTTGACGACTGCCGGGCCGCTCTCGTCTCTCATTCGCCATTTGCGGCTTCAACCTCCAACGAAATCGGCCGTACTGGCGCGTTGCCGCTCATCTATGGCGCGCTGGCACCCGCATTCTGGCGAACTGGGGATGTCCGCTCACCGGAACTCGGGACGGTTGTCGACTGTGACCGCACTCACAGCGATCACGGCCCCAGCGGACGGCCCGGTTATGGTCCGCCACGTGTTCCGCCGCCCGATCGCCCTGCTCCTCGCATGCTGCGCCGCCCTCGCGCTGGGCGCCTGCGGGCGCGACGAGGACGAGCCCTCGCCGTTCATCGACCGCACCGAGGTCCCCTCGCCCAACGTGGGTGAGCGCGAAGGCCCCGCGGCCGCTGTGATCCCGGCTGCGGCCACGAAGAACACCACCCGGCTCCCGGGTCCGGACCCCGCCGCGATCGCCGCGGACAGCGCCCTGGCGGTGTTTCCCTCCGCGACACGGGAGACCCGCCCCGGTGCGGTCGCGATCGTCGACCAGCGCGACTGGCGCTCGGCGCTGGCGGCCAGCGCCCTCATGGGTGCGCCGTTGCGGGCCCCGACGCTGCTGACCCCGCCCGACGACCTGCCGGATGTCACCGCGAACGCGCTGAAGGCCCTCGGCCCGACGGGGTCCAAGGCGGCCCGTGGCGCGCAGGTCATCCGCGTCGGGACCACGCCGCGACCGGCCGGCCTGCGCTTCACCGACGTGACGGCCACCGGCGGCTCCGCCACGGCCGCCGCCATCGACAGCTTCCTCACATCCACGCGCGGGACCGCCTCTCGCGAGGTCCTGGTCGTCAGCGGCGACGATCCGGCGTACGCCATGCCGGCCGCCGCCTGGGCCGCGAAGTCGGGCGACCCCATCCTCTTCACGGGACGCGACAACGTGCCGCCCGCGACCCTCGCGGCACTCCGCACGCGCCGGAACCCGAAGATCTACGTGCTCGGCCCGACATCGGTGATCAGCGAGCAGGTGCAGACGACGCTCGACAGCGTCGGCACGGTCGCGCGTATCCAGGATCCGGCCCACCCGGATCCGATCCATACGGCGATCGCCTTCGCGCGGTTCTCCGACGACGCCTTCGGCTGGGGGGTCGAGGACCCCGGCCACGGCCTGGTGTTCGCACGCAGTGAGACCCCGCTGGTCGCGAGCGCCGCAGCAGCCGTATCGGCGGCGGGGACCTTCGGCCCACTGCTCCTGCTCGACGCCCCCGGGGCGCTCGCGGCGCCCATCCGCGAGTACCTGCTCGACATCCAGCCCGGGTACCAGGATGACCCGGTGCGCGGGGTCTACAATCACGGCTGGATCGCAGGTGACACCCAGGCGATCTCGCTTGTGGCGCAGGCGGAGATCGACGGCCTGCTCGAGATTGTTCCCGTGAAGACCGACGAGGCCACCAGCACGACGACGACCACGACGCCGACGCCGACCACCACGACGTCGACGACGACGACGACGACGACACCCACGCAGACCACCACCACGCCCACGACGACGTCGACCAGCACGACCTCGTCGCAGCTCTCCACCACGCCCCCCACCACAGCCACCCAGCCATGAGCGAAGCCGAGACGCCCGACCGCCACCGCCCCGACCACCGTGTCACCGTCGATGACGTCCGTCAGCTGATGGGCGCGTCCACCCCCCACTTCGCGCTGCAGATCCGCAACCGGATCCAGCGCCTGATCGCCGGCCTGCCCGCCGGCGATCCGGCGCGCGTCGAGGGCGAGCGCGAGATCGCGCGCCTCACCGAGCTGGGGCTCAGCGGAGAGATCCGCGGCCACCGGGGCGAAGAGGGCCTACCGCCTCTCGCCTCCGTCCAGGATCCCCGCGCCTCGGCATGACCCCGGCCGCCGGTCCGCGCGCAGCACAGGCGCCGCAGACCGGCTCGGAACGGGTGCTCGCGCTCCTGCGCGACGACGTCGGGCTCGAACCCCACGAGGACCGCTGGCTCGAGGTCGCCGGGCTCGGTGACCCGGCTCCACCGTCCACCGTCTCCCAGCACCTCATGCGCACGCGCGTGGTGCCAGCGATCTACGAGCGGTGGTGGCGCCCCGCCCTCGGCCAGATCGCAAAGGGGCCCCGCGGCCCGAGCATGGGCGGCGAGCGCCGGATGGCACGGCTGCTGCTCGGCGCCTCGGCGGGTGACCGCGTCCTCGACCTGGGCTGCGGCCCCGGTCCGTTCACGCGCGACCTCGCGCGCGCCGTGGGACCGGAGGGCCTCGCGGTCGGCCTCGACGCGTCGCCGACGATGCTCTCGCGCGCGACCGAGCGCCCGCCGCTTCCCGAGCAGCTCGTCTACGTGCGCGGCGATGCCCGCAAGCTGCCGTTTGCCGACGGCGCCTTCGACGGCGTCTGCTGCTTCGCCCTGCTGCACCTCGTCGACCGGCCATGGCGCGTCCTGGTCGAGGCCGCGCGGGTCATCCGGCCGGGCGGCCGGATCGCCCTGTTCGCCGGATGCTCGCCCGCCGGTGGGCTCCTCGGCGACGGCGGCAGGTTGCTCATGAAGCCCGTGGGCCTGCGCACGTTCGGCCGCAACGAGCTGACCGGCTGGCTCGACGACCACGGCTTCGCGGACATCGACCAGCGGATCGCGGGCGTGACCCAGTTCGTCGGCGCGACGCGCAGCGGCGATGGCGGCTGAGCGCCCCGCCGCGCGGCCGGACGCCATCCCCGGCTCGCGCCTGCCCGGGCCCTACCCCGTCGGCCGGTACGCCGCCGGCCTGCGGGACAAGCTGAGAACCCTCGCGCGCGTGCAGATCGCGGGCGAGGTGTTCAACCTGCGCCACAGCAAGGCCCGCGCCTACTTCGAGCTGCGCGACGCCACGGGCGCCATGGCGTGCTCGATGTGGCAGTCCGACCTCGAGGCGCTGAACCTGCCGCGCGGCGCGTTCGCCGACGGCGCCGAGGTGGTCGTGGGTGGCGGCGCCGACTACTACCCCGGCAGCGCGACCAGCTCGCCGTCGTTCAGCTTCGCGGTCAGCGAGCTGCGGATCGCCGGCGCTGCCCCGCACGATCGGGGTCGTCACCGGCGAGGGCGGCAAGGCGCGCGACGACGTCCTCGCCGGGCTGCACCGCCGCGGATGGGCCGGCCGGCTGGTCTGGGCCTTCGTGCCCGTGCAGGACCGCCACGCCGCCCCCGCGATCCGGCGGGCGCTGGTGGATCTCGCCGCGACCGACGACGTCGACGTGATCATCGTCGCGCGCGGCGGCGGCTCCGTCGCCGACCTCCTGGCGTTCAGCGACGAGACGCTGTGCCGGACGGTCGCGATGCTCCGGGTCCCGGTGATCGCGTCGGTCGGCCATCACACCGACCGCACGCTGATCGACGACGTCGCTGCGTGCGCGTGCTCGACTCCGACGCACGCCGCTGAGCAGGCCGTCCCGGTCCACGTCGGCGAGGCCCGCGCCCGAATCGGCCGCCAGACTCAGCGGCTGCACCTGCACGGCCGCCGCGCGGTGGTCGACCGCGCGCGGGAGCTGACCCGGCTGTCCCGCGCGCCCGCGGAGCACGTGGCCCGCCACCGTGCGCTGCTGCACCAGCGCCTGCGTGAGCTGCGCGCGGCGAGCCGCCGGCGCCTCTCCGCGGAGTACCGCGCGCTCGGCGCCGCCGCCGCGACGATCGAGCGCCGTGGGCAGACTGCCGCGAGCGCGGACCGCAGCCGTCGCGAACGGGAGCTGGGGTCCCTGGCCGCGGCGCTCGCGGCCCACGACCCCGAGCGGACCCTCGCCCGCGGATTCGCCCTCGTGGAACGCCCCGGCGGGGAGCTCGTGACGACCGCCGAAGAGGCACGTGCGGCCGCCCGCGTGACGCTGCGCTTCGCCGACGGCGCCGCGTCCGCCGACGTCGACCGCGATCCACCCGCGCTGCCATGATGGGTCCCGTGGACGAGCCCGTCGCCCAGCAGGAGCGCACCTACGAGACCGCGACCGCCCGGCTCGCCGCGATCATCGAGCGGCTCGACTCCGGCCAGGCCGGGCTGCGGGAGACCCTCGATCTCTGCCGCGAGGGCCGCGAGCTCGTCGAGTACTGCGCGGGCGAGCTCGACGCCGTCGGCCACGGGCTGCAGGAGCTGCGCCTCGACGACCTCGTCGCCCGGCTCGAAGCCGGAGAGGCCGCCACCCGACCATGAGCACCTGGGAGCAGGTCGCCGACCTCCCGCTCGCCATCGACGCGGTGGAGCTCGAGCCCCGCTCGGAGGACGTCTCCAGCGACTTCACCCGCAAGTCGACGATCATCCACCTGCGCGGTGAGGGCGACGAGGGTCTCGGCGAGGACGTCGTCTACCAGGCCGAGGAGCACGAGGCCGCATGGGCCGCGGGCCCGCCGGACCTCGCGGGCGAGTGGACGATCGCGAGCTTCTCCGCCCACGTCGCCGCGCTCGACCTGTGGAACGGCGCGACGCCGGCCGCCGAAGCCAGCCGGAACTACCGCCAGTGGGCGTACGAGTCCGCCGCACTCGATCTCGCGCTGCGCCAGGCCGGCACGTCGCTGCACGCGCACCTCGGGATCGAGCCGAAGCCGATCACGTACGTGGTATCGCTGCGGCTGGGTGACCCGTCGACGATCGATCCGGTGCTGAGCCGCCTGGAGCACTACCCCGAGCTGCGCTTCAAGCTCGATGCCACGAACGACTGGGACGAGGAGCTGTTCACCGCGCTGGCCGAGACGGGCGCCGTCGACAGCGTCGACCTCAAGGGCCAGTACAGCGGCACGATCGTCGACAACCCCGCGTCCCCGGAGCTCTACCAGCGCGTCGTCGACTCCTTCCCGGACGCCTGGATCGAGGATCCGAAGCTCACCGACGAGACGAACCCGATCCTCGAGCCGCACCGCGACCGCATCACCTGGGACGCGATCATCCACAGCATCGCCGACATCGAGGCGCTGCCTTTCCCGCCGAAGACCGTGAACGTCAAGCCGTCGCGCTTCGGCACGATCGAGGAGCTGTTCAACACGTACGACTGGCTCGCCGAGCACGGGATCGGCGCGTACGGCGGCGGGCAGTTCGAGCTCGGCGTCGGGCGCGGGCAGATCCAGCTGCTGGCGGCGCTGTTCCACCCCGACGAGCCGAACGACACGTCGCCCACGGGCTTTCACTCGCCGAACCCCCCGCCGGGGCTCGAGCCGAGCCCGATGCCGCCCCACGCGGCGCCGCTCGGCTTCCGCCGCGACGTCTAGCTCGGAGTCGCGGCCATGCCGCGGAGCGCCAGCTCGGCCAGGCGATGGCCCGCGTCGCGGCCGATGCCCTTGAGGTCGCGCAGCGCGCAGAAGACGATCCGCAGGTCCTCGTGCGAAGCATCGGCGCGCAGCGCCCCCGACGCGTGCGCGCGCTCGACGAGCGCCGCGAGCGCGTCGGTCGCACCCTGACGTGCGGCGCGAACCTCGTCGGAGACCGACGCGGCGGCGTCCCACGCCGACTGCGAGAGCGCGTCGTCGAGGCAGTCGTCGACGGTCTCGTGCGTGGCCGCCACCAGCGCCTCCCACGGATCGGCTCCGTCGAGTGCGCCGGTGAACCGCACCCGCAGATCCTCCGCGCGCGAGATGACCAGCGCCGCGATGAGGTCGTCCTTCGTGCCGACCTGCCGGTAGATGCTCCCGACCCCCACACCGATCGCGCCGGCGAGCACCGGCATCGCGACGTCGACGCCCTCACGGGCGAACAGGTCGTCGGCGACCTCGAGGGTCCGTGTGCGCTTTTCGTCGGCGGTCAGCTCGGACCATGGTGCCGGAATGGGCATTCCGCTAGCCTACCCGCATGCCGCCGCTCAGGTCCCGCACTGTCACGCACGGCCGCAACATGGCCGGCGCCCGCGCGCTGTTTCGCGCCGCGGGCGTAGAGAAGGGCGATCTCGGCAAGAAGCCGATCGTCGCCGTCGCGAACTCGTACACCCAGTTCGTCCCCGGCCACACCCACCTCAAGCCGGTGGGCGAGATCGTCTCCGACGCCGTGAAGGCTGCGGGCGGCATCCCGCGCGAGTTCAACACGATCGCCGTCGATGACGGCATCGCGATGGGGCACGGCGGCATGCTCTATTCGCTCCCGTCGCGCGACCTGATCGCCGACAGCGTCGAGTACATGGTCAACGCGCACTGCGCCGACGCGCTGATCTGCATCTCCAACTGCGACAAGATCACCCCGGGAATGCTGAACGCCGCGCTGCGGCTGAACATCCCGACGGTGTTCGTCTCCGGCGGCCCGATGGAGGGCGGCGAGGCGGTCCTCGTCGACGGCACCGTCCGCAAGCGGCTGAACCTCGTCACCGCGATCGCCGAGGCGGTCAGCGACGACGTGTCCGACGAGGACATCGCGATCATCGAGGAGAACGCCTGCCCGACCTGCGGCTCGTGCTCGGGCATGTTCACGGCGAACTCGATGAACTGCCTGACCGAGGCGCTCGGCCTCGCGCTCCCGGGCAACGGCTCGGTGCTCGCCACCCACACGGCGCGCAAGGCGCTGTACGAGGACGCCGGCCACGCGGTCGTCGAGATCTGCAACCGGTACTACGGCGACGACGACGAGACCGTCCTGCCCCGCTCGATCGCGACGCGTGATGCGTTCGAGAACGCGATGACGCTCGACATCGCGATGGGCGGCTCGACGAACACCGTGCTGCATCTCCTCGCCGCCGCGCAGGAGGCCGAGCTCGAGTTCACGATGAAGGACATCGACGAGCTCTCGCGCCGCGTGCCGTGCCTGAGCAAGGTCGCGCCGAACGGCGTGTACCTCATGGAGGACGTGCACCGCGCCGGCGGGATCCCCGCGATCCTGGGCGAGCTCTACCGCGGCGGGCTGCTGCACGAAGACGTCCACACGGTCCACGCGCCGACGTTGCAGCGGTGGCTCGAGGAGTGGGACATCCGCGGCCCGAAGCCCAGCGAGCGCGCCCTCGACCTGTTCCACGCCGCCCCGGGCTGCAAGCGCTCCGCCGAGGCCTTCTCGCAGTCCGAGCGCTGGGAGACGCTGGACACCGACGCGGCCGACGGCTGCATCCACGACATCGAGCACGCCTACTCCGTCGACGGCGGCCTGGCCATCCTCTACGGCAACCTCGCCGAGCGCGGCTGCGTCGTGAAGACCGCCGGCGTCGACGAGTCGATCCTCACCTTCACCGGGCCGGCCGTCGTGGTCGAGTCCCAGGAGGACGCGATCGACGTGATCCTCACCGGGCGCGTGCAGGAGGGCGACGTGCTCGTCATCCGCTACGAGGGGCCGCGCGGCGGGCCGGGCATGCAGGAGATGCTCTACCCGACGTCCTACCTGAAGGGCCGCGGCCTCGGCAAGGCGTGCGCGCTCATCACCGACGGGCGCTTCTCGGGCGGTACGTCGGGGCTCTCGATCGGCCACGTCTCGCCCGAGGCGGCCTCCGGCGGGGCGATCGCCCTGGTGGAGAACGGCGATCCGATCGTCATCGACATCCCCAACCGAGGCATCACGCTCGACGTCCCCGACGAGGAGCTCGCCGAGCGGCGGGCGCGCCTGGAGGCCTCCGGCGGCTACCTGCCGGTCGACCGCGACCGGGTCGTCTCCCCCGCGCTCCGCGCCTACGCGGCGATGGCGACCTCCGCCGACACGGGCGCGATGCGCGACGTCGACGCCGTCGAGCGCGCGGTGGCCGCGGCGGCGGACGCGGCGAAGACGACGCTGCCCGCCTAGCGGCTACTCGCTGACGTCGAGTGGCAGCGACGTCGGCACGAACGGCCGCAGGGCCGGCTGCGTCCGCGGCACGACGGTCAGCCGCGGCGAGATCTGCACCAGGACGGGCGCGCCGCCGACCGGCACCTCGATGTGGTCAGTGTCGCTCCAGATCTCGAGCGGGTCGTCCATCCCGGTGGGGCGCCGCAGGCGCACCGTGCCGAAGCGGCGCGGCAGGTCGACACCGATCACCTCGTCGGGCACAGGAATCTCCTGCCGCAGCGACGGATCCCAGAGCGGGACGGCGCGCCAGAGCGCGAGCACGTAGTTCCCGCGCGATTTGGCGAGCACGAGCGAACGCAGGCTGTCGTCGCCGCCGCTGAGCTTCACCGGGAGCTTCGCGGCGGTCGGCGAGCGCCGTGCGTCGCGCACGATGCGCAGCATCGACCGGATCGCGGACGCAGCGGGCTTCGGCTGGTAGTCGAGGGTGAACAGGCCGAAGTGCGCCTCGGCGCTGATGTTCAGCGGGTCCTTGAAGGCGTCGAACAGCTCGTAGAGATAGGTGCGCGCGAGGCCCACCCGCGCGTGCTCGAGCAGCATCCGCGTCAGGTAGGCGGCGGTGACGTTGTCGGGGGTCGGCGGCATCCGCCCTGGCTGGCCGAACGCGCTGTGGTAGCCCGTCTCGGTCATCATGAGCGGCTTGCGCGCGCCGACGGTCCGGGCGCCGCGCACCGACTCGCCGAGGTCCAGCAGGCCCGGCGCCTCGGCCTCTTCGGGCTGACGCCCGCCCGTGTACGCGTGGAGGTTCGCGACGTCCATCGCGTCGGACAGGTCGCCGACGACCGCGCCGTTCTCCAGGCGCCCGAAGCTCGGTCCGACCACGCGGACCCCGCGGAGCTCCAGGACGGGGTCGTCATGGGTGTCGGCGTACAGGCTGCGCTGAAGCGCGGGCAGCGTCTGCGCCCAGTCGTCGCCCCCGTTGATGTCCCACTCGTTCGGCCCTTCGACCGCGGTGACCCATGGGAGCTGGCGGACGAGCCGCAGGCGCTCGCGCTGCGTATCGCCGTCCACGTCGGCACCGCCGGTGATCAGGTTCAGCCGGATGCCGGCCTTGCCCAGCGCCGCGAACCTCCGGCGCTGGTCGGCGCGATACCACGCGCCGCGAGGCGGCGCGGGTGCGCTGATCCCGTCGCGGACATGCCGCACGCCGAGCCACTGCAGGGCCTGGATCGTCCGGTCGAGATCCTTGTACGCCGTGTCGTGATGCATCACGTGCGTGTTGACGCCGACCGTGTCGGCGAAGCGGTCAGCCGGGCGCACCAGCGGGGCCGCAGACGCGCTCCCCACCGTCAGCCCTGCCGCGATCCATGCGGCAACCAGGACGCATCCACCCCGTCGCATCACGCCGGAGTATGGCATCTGAACGAACGACCAGATCGCAGGAAACCGCGCAGATCCCTACCCTACGCCGCTGTCCACCACCCAGACAGTCCAGTAGGGAGACCCCGTGGCAGAAACACTCGCGATCGCCGGCTCCGGCACGATCGCGGCCGGCCTGGCCGCTGTGGCGGCCGCGAACGGCCCCGTCAAGCTGTGGGCGCGCTCGGACGCGTCCGCGGACCGCGCGCGCAAGACCATCGACAAGTTCATCAGCAGGATCGAGGGTGCCGACCCGTCCAACGTGACGGTCGTCCAGGACCTCGGCGAACTGGTCGAAGGCGCCACGTTCGTGGTCGAGGCGATCGCCGAGGAATACGAGGCCAAGGAGCCGCTCCTGGAGCAGCTCGCCTCGCGCACGGGGGACGATGTCGTCGTGGCGACGACCACCTCTTCGCTGTCGGTGGAGCGCCTGGCGACGGCGTCCGGCGCGGCCGAGCGGTTCGTCGGCCTGCACGTGTTCAACCCGGTGCCGCGGATGAAGCTCGTCGAGCTCATCTACCCGGCCGCCGCGGGCCAGGGCGCGCGCGACCGCGCGAAGGCGCTGTGCATCACGCTCGAGAAGGAGCCGGTGGAGATCCCGGACGTCCCGGGCTTCGTGGTCAACCGCCTGCTGTTCCCGTACCTGTTCAGCGCCGTGGTCCTGCAGGACGAGACCGGCCTGCCGTCCGAGTCGATCGACACCGCGATGAAGCTCGGCGCCGGCCACCCGATGGGGCCGCTGGCCCTCATCGACCTCGTCGGCATCGACGTGTCCGTGGCGATCGGCGATGCGATCGGCGCCGACGTCCCGCAGCGCCTGCGCGACCTGCTCGCCGAGGGCAAGCTCGGCCGCAAGTCCGGCGCGGGGCTGTACACCGATTACTAGACGTTCGGCCGATCTTCACCCGCTGGTCACATCGGGTTTAGGGAGGCTTGAGGAGGGCGCGAAATGCTGCGCTCGCGACGTGTGGAAACGCGACGCGACCCTCCTCCCTCAGTGAAGCGCCGACGGCCCCGTCACCACGGGGTCGTCGTGCTTAAGCGACCGGTCCTCGTTCTCTGATCCGGACGGCTTCGATGCGGTTCTCGCGCACCGATTCCACCCGGATCGAGTACCCGTTGGCCTGGACCGTGTCCCCGCGGCGGGGCAGCCGGCCGAGCTCGGCGAAGACGAAGCCGCCGACGGAGTTGTAGGCGTCGCTGTCGACCGGCAGGTGCAGGCCGTGGTCGATGAGGTCGGTCACCGCGACGTGGCCGCGGACGA